>NZ_JBQFQF010000011.1:0-149073 GCF_056536745.1 Ruegeria sp. CJ2 | reverse complement strand
AACCTGCCGTAACTTCGAGACAATCTCTTCGGGCTTCGGTCTCTTGTTTGCCATTCGTGGTCCTCCGTTTCCTAAACATAACGGTGGACCAGTTCAGTTGGGGAGGCTCAAAACCCCGGCCCACCATCGCGGCGAACCAGACACCAAAGCACAAAGATGACGGGTGCAAGGCCAGGCAGAAGAAGCAGGGCGAGGAAAATGTCAAAAACACGTTTTCCAATGCTCGCGTAAAACCCGGTTGGGGTCGAACGTGCAGAGGGTTTTTGGGTCTTGCTGCCCTGGAAAAGGGATGTGTGAGAAAAATCAAGCATACAAACAAACCCTGAAACTTAGTCAGCGCAAAATAATACAGCGCAGAGAGGAGTTACTTGGTTTCGTGTTAAACCTAGGAGTTCAAAACTTTAAGATTAAAAATGAATTTTACGTGAATTTTTCTGATCCCTGTTTATTTGTTGAGCGAGGGATACGAAATAGTCGCAAAATGAAAAAGTTACTTTACGTTATTTTACACGCATAAATAGAAAGCAACCGATCCCCTTCATAGCACGCAACCAAACAAGAGCCAACACGGTTTATTGCGTTCAACGGGGCGACCCGACGTTAAGCGATGAGGCTGTTCGAAGTGCCGAGGGTGGCAGTGCCTTGGCTTTGGGCCGCGTGAATCTGCTGCGTGCTTCCCTTGGTTGAAGATGGTCTCGGACTGGGTTCAAGCGCGGGGCTTGTTTTTCTTGTTGCAAGTTTTGGATCGTTCCAGTAACGATTGGATCGTTCCAGTAAACCCGTGAATCACTGGAATCGGGAGGTCGACATGAAGAAACTGGTATCAGCGCGGCAAGCAGCCGAAGTGGTCCCTGATGGGGCTGTTGTCTCTGTTTCATCCTCGTCGGCCTTGGGCTGTCCCGATGCGGTACTGAAAGCCATCGGCGACCGGTTTCAGCAGGAAGGCCATCCGCGCGATATCACCTCGCTTCACCCCATCGCGGCTGGCGATATGTACGGTGTGAAGGGGATGGAGTATCTGGCGCAGGACGGGTTGCTGATACGGGTCTTGGCGGGGTCCTATCCCTCGGGACCCTCCAGCCTTGAGATGCCGGAGATCTGGAAAATGATCGTTGAGGACCGCGTCGCGGCCTACAACGTGCCGTCCGGCATCATGTTTGACATGCAGCGCGAAGCGGCGGCGCATCGGCCCGGTGTGCTGACGCAGGTGGGACTGGATACTTTTGTCGATCCGATCCGTGAAGGATGCGCGATGAATGCGCGCGGGGCTGCGGCCCCGATCGTCGCGCGCGTCGAGTTTAGCGGCCAGACCTGGCTGCATTTTCCCAACATAATTCCCAATGTTTGCATCCTGCGGGCCACCACAGCAGATGAATTTGGAAACCTGACCTATGAACACGAAGGGGCGTATCTGGGTGGGTTGGAGCAGGCCATTTGTACGCGCAATCACGGCGGAATCGTAATTGCTCAGGTTCAGCGGGTCACTGCGGAAGGCAGTCTGCGCCCTCATGATGTTCGTGTTCCGGGGCATCTGGTGGACCTGATCGTCGAAGATCCCGACCAGAAACAGACCACCGAAACGCCCTATGACCCCGCGATATCGGGTCAGATCATGCGGCCTTGGGACAGTTTCTCGCTTGCTGAGCACGGCGTGGAAAAGGTCATCGCGCGCCGCGCGGCGATGGAACTGCGCTCGGGCATGAGCGCCAATCTGGGTTTTGGCATCAGCGCCATGGTCCCCCGGATCTTGCTGGAGGAAGGGCACCCCAAAGCCGTGACCTGGGCGATTGAGCAGGGTGCGGTGGGCGGCGTTCCCCTGACGGGGTTCGCTTTTGGCTGCGCGTCGAACGCACATGCCTTTGTGCCGTCGCCGCAGCAGTTCATCTATTTTCAGGGGGGCGGATTCGACATGTCGTTTCTCTCGTTCCTTGAGGTCGATGTGGACGGCAATGTGAACGTGTCGAAGCTTGGTAAGAAACCCTATCTGACAGCAGGGTGCGGCGGTTTCGTGGATATCACGGCGCGCGCCAAACGGATCGTGTTCTCGGGCTGGTTCGAGGCTGGGGCGAAGATTGATCTGGGAAGCGACGGCATCCGGGTCACAGCGCCCGGCAAGTTTACCAAGATGGTGGACAAGGTTGAGCACGTCACCTTCTCGGGGCGTCGTGCACGGGAAACCGGGCAGGAAGTGATCTATGTAACCGAACGCTGCGTGATCCGCCTGACGGATGAGGGGCTGGTTGCGACTGAAATCATGCCGGGGATCGACGCGCAGCGCGATATTGTTGCCGCCTCGGGTGGGCGCGTGACAGTGGCTGAAAACGCAACGCTGATGCCGGCCTCTCTGTTCCATGAAGGCCCGATGGGACTGCAGTTGTGAGCAATATCGACTTTGATATCCAGGGCCACGCGGCGGTTGTCACTTTGGATAATGTCGCCAAGCTGAACGCCTTGACAACCCAAATGCTGGACGCGCTTGAAGAACGCGTGCGCGAGGTTGAGCGGGATGCAGCAATCCGCTGTCTGATCCTGACCGGAGCCGGAGAAAAGGCGTTCTGTTGCGGGGCCGATATCGGGGCGTGGGGCGGGCTTAGCCCGGCGGAATTCGCGCGCCATTGGGTGCGGGATGGGCATCGTATCTTTGACCGGTTGGCGCGACTGGGCAAGCCGACCATCGCAGCCATGAACGGGCACGCCTTTGGTGGTGGGCTGGAACTGGCAAGCTGCTGCGATCTGCGCCTGATGACTCCGCGCGCCACACTTGCCCTTCCGGAAGCGCGGGTTGGAATTGTTCCGGGCTGGTCCGGCACGCAACGCCTGACCCGGCTCATCCCCGAAGGCACCGTCAAGGAAATGGCCCTGTTTGGACGTCGGATCGGGTCAGACCGCGCGGTGTCGCTGGGTTTTGCCGCTGAAGTGGCCGAAGACGTATTGGCCCGCGCGCTGGAACTGGCTGCTGATCTGGCGGACCTGTCACCCCGCGCCACCGAAATCGCCAAGAACATGATCCACGCGGCTGTAGGCGAAGACCGGGACGCGGCCGTCGAAGCGCTTGGAAGCGCGGCCATAGCCGCCTCAGCGGACCGTGACGAAGGTGTGAGTGCCTTTATGGAAAAACGTAACCCTCAATATTCGGGCCTGTGACGTAATGAAAGATATGACGATCAACCCAGCCATCCCGTTCGACCTGCCGCCACTGTTCGAAGGGCGGCACATGATCAACGGGACCTGGCAGGACAGCGCGTCGGGCGAGACATTCGAACGCCGCTCGCCCTCGCACGGGCATATCGTCAGCCGGTCGGCCCTTGGGGGCGAGGCCGAAGCTGAGGCGGCAATTCAAGCCGCCCGCACTGCGTTCGACAGCGGGACTTGGAGCCGCGCGTCGGGCAAGGAGCGTGCCACGGTTCTTTTGAAGGTCGCAGACCTGATTGAACAGAATGTAGATCGGATCGCCGTTATCGAAACGCTGGAAAGCGGCAAGCCGATCAGTCAGTCCAGAGGTGAGGTCGGTGGAGCGGCCGACCTCTGGCGATATGCCGCGTCACTGGCGCGTAGCACCCATGGCGACAGCCACAACACGCTGGGCGCCGACATGATGGGTTTGGTTCTGAAAGAACCTATCGGTGTAGTGTCGATCATCACCCCGTGGAACTTCCCGTTCTGGATTCTCAGTCAGAAACTGCCCTTTGCACTGGCGGCGGGATGCACGGTCGTCGTGAAACCCTCAGAAATGACCCCCTCCACCACCCTGATGCTGGGCGAGTTGTTGATCGAGGCCGGGTTGCCTGCAGGTGTGTGCAACATTGTGCTGGGCCATGGTGTGCCGGTCGGCAGCGTATTGTCCACGCATCAGGCGGTGGACATGGTCAGCTTCACCGGCTCGACCGCAGTTGGCAAGACAATCAGTTCGGTGGCCTCGGATACGCTCAAGAAAGTGGCGCTGGAATTGGGCGGCAAGAACCCGCAGGTGATCTTCCCGGATGCAGATCTGGAGTCGGCGGCGGATGCGGTTGTGTTCGGGGTCTACTTCAATGTCGGCCAATGCTGTAACTCGAGCAGCCGCATCATCGTGCATGAGGACATTGCCGAAGCCTTCACCAAACGGGTCGTAGACATGTCCCGCAAGGTGAAGTTCGGTGATCCGATGGACCCGACAACTCAGGTCGGTGCCATCGTCACGCCGGAACACAACGCCAAGATCGACGCCTATGTCAAAGACGCGCAGGCCGCCGGTGCCGAGATTGCCATGGGCGGTGACCCTTTGCAGGTCGAAGGGCTTGGCGATCAGTTCTACCAGCCTACCATCGTCACCAATGTTCAACCGGACATGCCGATTGCGCGGGATGAGGTGTTTGGCCCGGTTCTGACGGTCCTGACATTCAAAACACTGGACGAAGCCGTCGCTCTGACCAATGATAGCGTTTACGGTCTGTCGGCTGGGGTCTGGAGTACCAACGTCCACACCTGCCTTGAATTCGCCCGCCGCGCAGAAGCGGGAACGGTCTGGACCAACACCTGGATGGACGGATTCCCCGAAGTTGCGTTCGGTGGGGTCAAGCAATCCGGGCAGGGGCGGGAAATCGGACGATATGGGTTCGAGGAATTCTTCGAAGTGAAATCCGTGGTCATGCGCATCGGCGACAGCCGTGCGCCATGGGTGTCGCAAGACTGAACGGCGCATCAAACATCAATAAGCGCCAGAAAAAGATCGCATTTAGGGAGGAAACAACAATGCGTAAACTTTTGAAAACGAAATCGGTAATTGTGGCAGGGCTGCTGTGCACGACCAGCCTGGCGCATGCCGAAGAGGTCGAGGTTCTGCACTGGTGGACCTCGGGCGGTGAAGCCGCGGCGCTGAATGTTTTGAAAGACGACCTTTCGGGTCAGGGCGTTGGCTGGACGGATATGCCGGTTGCCGGCGGCGGCGGTGAGCAGGCAATGACCGTTCTGCGCGCGCGTGTCACCGCAGGCAACGCACCCACAGCCGTTCAGGGGCTGGGGTTCGATATTCAGGACTGGGCCGCGCAGGGTGCGCTGGCTGATCTGAACGATGTGGCGGCCAAGGAAGGCTGGGACGACGTGGTTCCGGACGCGCTCAAGGCTTTCGCGAAATTTGACGGCAAATGGGTTTCCGCCCCGGTCAATGTGCATTCGACCAACTGGGTTTGGGCGAACAAATCGGTGCTGGACGCAAACGGTATCGCGCAGCCGACCAACTGGGACGAGTTCGTTGCCGCTGTTGAAGCGCTGAAAGCGGCGGGTGTGACACCGATCGCGCATGGTGGTCAGGCGTGGCAGGACGCGACCGTTTTTGACGCCGTGGCAATGTCGACGCTTGGCCCGGACGGGTATAAAGCCGCCTTTATTGATCTGGATGAGGGCACTTTGGGTGGAGACGCCATGAAAGAGGCGTTCGATCGCATGGCCTTTATCCGCGACAATGTTGACGAGAACTTCTCGGGCCGCGACTGGAACCTCGCGACGGCGATGGTCATCAATGGCGAAGCCGGTTTCCAGATGATGGGCGACTGGGCCAAGGGCGAGTTCCTGAACGCAGGTAAAGTGCCGGGTCAGGATTTCCTGTGCTTCCGTTTCCCCGGAACGGCAGATCAGGTGACCTTCAACGCCGACCAGTTCATGATGTTCGATCAGGGTGGATCGGTTTCGGCAGAGCAGGCGGCGCTGGCCAGCGCGATCCTGTCACCCTCGTTCCAGTCGGCGTTCAACGTGGTCAAGGGATCGGTTCCGGCGCGGACCGATGTCAGCGACGCGGATTTCGACGATTGTGGTAAACAGGGCATGAAAGATCTGGCTGCGGCTGCGGCTTCGGGCAACCTGTTCGGCTCGATGGCGCATGGCCACGCGGCGCCCGCATCGGTCAAGAACGCGGTTTATGACGTCGTAACGGCGCATTTCAACGGCGAATATGACAGCGAAACCGCCGTGGCCGAACTGGTCGATGCGGTGTCGATTGCCAAGTGATCAGTGATCCTCGTGACGGGGCGGCGGTCTAGCCGCCCTGTCCAAAGAGGGCGCTCAACGCCTTAAAACACAACTCGCAGGAGGGCGCGCCATGGCTGCTTCAGCCGACGCGGATTTCAAGACTCGCCTTCAGAACTGGATACCCAAGCTGGTCCTGTCACCGTCGCTGGCGATGATGCTGGTCTTTGTGTACGGGTTCATCCTGTTCTCGGTCTATCTGTCGTTCACCGACAGCCGCATCCTGCCGACCTTTGGCTGGGTCGGATGGGAAAACTACGACAAGCTGTGGCGTCTGAGCCATTGGGAAACCTCGCTGATCAACATGGGGATTTTCGCAGGGCTCTATATCGTGATCTGCACCTGTATCGGGCTGGGGCTGGCGATCTTCCTTGATCAGAAAATCCGCGGTGAAGGGTTGCTGCGCCCAATCTACCTGTACCCGATGGCGTTGAGTTTCATCGTCACCGGCACGGCGTGGAAATGGTTTCTGGATCCGGGCATCGGGCTGGAAAACGTCATGCACACATGGGGTTGGACCAGTTTCGAATTCGACTGGATCAAAAACCGCGATTACGCGATCTATACGGTTGTCCTGGCGGCTGTCTGGCAGACCAGCGGCTTTGTCATGGCGATGTTTCTGGCCGGTTTGCGCGGTATCGACAATGAAATCCTGCGCGCCGCGCAAATGGATGGGGCCTCGAACTGGAACCTCTATCGCCGGATCATTATCCCGCAACTGCGCCCCGCATTCCTGTCGGCCTTCGTGATCCTCAGCCACCTTGCGATCAAGACCTTTGACCTTGTGATCGCTCTGACAGGCGGCGGACCGGGTCGCGCGACCGAACTGCCTGCAACCTTCATGTATTCCTACACGTTCACGCGGAACCAGATGGGCATTGGCGCGGCCTCGGCCACGATCATGCTGATGACCATCGCGGCGATCATGATCCCCTACCTGTACGCCGAATTGCGGGAGAAACGCTGATGTCTCAGGCCTCGCAAGATACCGCAATCCGCACGGGCCGCGTTGCCCGTACACTGATCTATCTGGTGCTGCTGCTGTTTGCGCTGTTCTACCTGCTGCCGCTTTACGTGATGCTGGTGAACTCGGTCAAACCGCTGGAGGAAATCACCGGCGGCGGCATGATGAACCTGCCGCAGGTCTTTACGCTCGAGCCGTGGTTCAAGGCGTGGTCCTCGGCCCAGATCGGGGTCGATCCGACCGGGTTGAAGCCTTACTTCTGGAACTCGATCAAAATGGTGGTTCCGGCTGTCATCGTCTCGACCGTCCTTGGCGCGCTGAATGGGTATGTGTTGACCAAATGGCGGTTCAAATACGACACCATCCTGTTCGGGCTGATGCTGTTTGCCTGTTTCATCCCGTTCCAGATCGTGCTGATCCCGATGGCGCGGATGCTGGGTATCATCGGTCTGGCGGGTACGACATGGGGGCTGGCGCTGGTGCACGTGGTTTACGGCATCGGGTTCACCACGCTGTATTTCCGCAACTACTATGCCGTATTCCCGACCGAGCTGATCCGGGCGGCGCAGATCGACGGGGCGGGGTTTTTCCAGATCTTCTGGCGCATCCTGCTGCCCAGTTCGGGCCCGATCGCGGTGGTGTCGATCATCTGGCAGTTCACCAACATCTGGAATGACTTCCTGTTCGGCGCGTCTTTTGCCGATGCCAATAGCCAGCCGATGACTGTCGCGCTCAACAACCTTGTGCAGTCATCAACGGGTGTAAAGGAATACAACGTACATTTTGCAGGCGCCATTCTTGCCGCCATGCCAACTCTGCTCGTCTATATCGTGGCCGGTCGTTACTTCGTCCGCGGCCTGATGGCGGGTTCCGTGAAAGGATAACGGATCATGGGTTTTCTCGATATCGACAACGCGACCAAGTCTTACGGCTCGGTTGAAGTTCTGCACAAGGTCGACATCTCGGTGCAGGAAGGAGAGTTCCTCGTTCTGGTCGGGCCTTCGGGCTGCGGCAAATCCACCCTTCTGAACATGATTGCAGGGTTGGAAGAGATCACCAGCGGCGAGGTCCGCATCAAGGATCAGGTGATGAATGGGGTCCACCCGTCGAACCGCAACATCGCCATGGTGTTCCAGAGCTACGCTTTGTACCCCAACATGACCGTGGGCCAGAACATCACCTTTGGGCTTGAGATGCATGGCGTCCCCAAGCCCGAGCGGGAAAAGGCCATGGCCGAGGTCGCCAAACTGCTGCAGATCGAACAGTTGCTGGACCGCAAGCCGGGGCAGCTTTCGGGCGGTCAGCGGCAGCGCGTGGCCATGGGGCGAGCATTGGTGCGCGAGCCGGATGTGTTCCTGTTTGATGAACCGCTTTCGAATCTCGATGCCAAGCTGCGCGTCGACATGCGGACCGAGATCAAAAAGCTGCACCAGAACCTTGGCACGACCATCGTCTACGTAACCCATGACCAGATTGAGGCGATGACCCTGTCCAGCCGCATCGCCGTGATGAATGGCGGCTACGTTCAGCAACTGGGCACCCCGCAAGAGATCTATGACACCCCCGCCAATATCTTTGTGGCGACCTTCATGGGCTCGCCCGCGATGAACGTGTTGCCTGCGAAGGTGGTGATGTTGAATGGCCGACCCCACGCCGAGGTTGCCCTGCATGATGGGTCGATGGCGCAACTGCCCTTCAGTCAGGACAACCTGTCCCATTGGGACGGGCGTGACATCCTGTTGGGTATACGGCCCGAGACCATAACGGATATGGACGGGGCGGATCGGAAATCCTCGAACATTGCGACGATGACCAACCGGATCGTGGTGACCGAACCCGCCGGGTCAGACACGTTTGTCTCAATGCAATTGGGTGGGCGCGATGTAATTGCGCGGATGCGCTCGGATGCCGAGGTCTCGCCCGGGCAGGATTTCACCTTTGCCGTGAACATGGAAAAGGCGGTGGCCTTCGACCCCGAAACTGAGAACCGCATTCAGGGGTAATGGGTAATGCAACCCGACGTCCTCATAATCGGGTCCGGCATGGGCGGTGCGACCCTTGCGGCAGCGTTGGCCCCGTCCGGTCGCCGCATCCTGATCCTTGAGCGCGGCGACAGGTTAAAGCCGTCTGCGCAGGACCGGGATGCTAAAGCGATCTTTGGTGATGGCGTGTTTCGTCCTGATGAAACGTGGTTGGACGGACATGATCAGCCGTTTAATCCCGGAAATTATTACTTTGTCGGCGGCAACTCGAAGTTCTACGGCGCGGCCCTGATCCGGTACCGGGCCGAAGATTTTGCCCCGATGCAGCACCGCGACGGTACGACCCCCGGCTGGCCGGTTACCTATGATGATCTGGAACTGGATTATCAGGCCGCCGAAGACCTGTATTGTGTACGCGGCGATCCCGTCGAAGACCCGACCGAGCCACCGCATTCCGGTGCTTACCCGCATGGTCCATTGACGCATGAGCCGGACATACAGGATCTGTTTGCACGGCTCCGGTCCGTCGGCCTGTCGCCGTCCACTATCCCGCTGGGTCTGGATCTGGACAGATGGCTGGCCGCTGGCGACACAACGTGGGACGCTTTTCCCAACACCTGCGGCGGCAAGATGGATGCCGAAACCTGCGGGCTGGCCGAGGCGCTGAAACATGAAAACGTGACACTCAAGACCAACGCGCGTGCGCTGCGGCTTGTTGCAGACGCGCATGGTCGGGTGAGCGGTGTCGTGATTGAAGTGGACGGCCGTCAGGAGACACTGACCGCGCCGATTGTGGTGCTGGCGGCGGGTGCGGTTCAGACCGCGGCTTTGCTTCTGGCTTCTGCGGATGCGGCGCGCCCTTCGGGTCTGGCCAATCGGTCGGATCAGGTGGGGCGGAACTTCATGAACCACAACTGCTCGGCTGTGCTGGCGCTGCACCCACTGCGCCGCAACAGGTCGGTCTATCAGAAAACCCTGATGGTGAACGATTTCTACCTGACAGACGGTCAGGGCGGGGCACCGCTGGGAAATATCCAGATGCTGGGCAAGATCACCGGTCCGATCCTTGCGGCAACGACTCCTATGCCTAGTTGGGTTGCTTCGTTGATCGCAGATCGCAGTTTCGATTTCTACGCCATGTCCGAGGACCTGCCCAACCCGGACAGCCGCGTGACGCTGAAGGACGGGCAGATCAGGCTGGACTGGCAGCGGTCGAACTGGGACGCGCATTTGGAGCTGGTGCGCGTGCTGAAACGCAAACTCCACAAGGCCGGTTTTCCCGTTGTGTTGTCCAGGCCCTTTGACCGCCGCACCCCGTCGCACCAATGCGGCACTGCGCGGATGGGCGGGGACCCGGCCACAAGCGTGGTGGACACGTACTGCCGCAGCCACGACCACCCGAACCTGTTCATCGTTGACGCGTCGGTCCTGCCGACCTCGGCTGCCGTGAACCCCGCATTGACCATCGCAGCGCTGGCCTTTCGTGCCGGACGCCACATCCAGGAAAGAGAATGGGCCGCATGACTGCTGGTTACGACTTTATTGTTATCGGCGGCGGTTCGGCCGGATCAGCCATCGCCGCCCGCTTGTCGGAAAACCCCGACGCGCGCGTTCTGCTGCTCGAGGCCGGCGGTGGCGACCGCAACCCCCTGTTCCACCTTCCCGCAGGCTTTGCCAAAATGACCAAAGGCATCGGGTCGTGGGGATGGAGCACGGTGCCGCAACGGTCGATGCAGGAAAAGGTTTTCACCTACACGCAGGCCAAGGTGATCGGCGGCGGCTCGGCCATCAATGCGCAGATCTATACGCGGGGCGCGGCGCAGGATTACGACGAATGGCGTCAGATGGGGTGCGAAGGCTGGAGCTACAAGGACGTTCTGCCCTATTTCAAGAAATCCGAAGACAACGATACCTATGGCGGGGAATTCCACGGTCAGGGTGGTCCGCTGGGCGTTTCCATGCCCGCCGCACCGCTGCCGATCTGTGACGCGTTTATCGAGGCCGCAGGTCAGGTCGGTATTCCGAAAACCACGGATGTGAACGGGGAAAAGCAGGACGGGGCAGGCTATTATCAGCTAACCCAGCGCAACGCGCGCCGGTCGTCCTCGGCCATGGCGTTTCTGGCCCCCGCGCGGTCGCGGTCCAACCTGACGATCCAGACCAATGCGCAGGTGCGCCGGATCACCGTCGACGGCGGTCGGGCAGCCGGGGTCGAGATGGTCGATGGCAGCAAGATCACCGCAGACCAAGAGGTGATCCTGTCCTCGGGCGCCATCGGTTCGCCGCGCCTGCTGCTACTGTCGGGCATCGGCCCAGCGGACGGGTTAAAGGCGCTGGGGATCGACGTTGTGTTCGACCAGCCCAATGTGGGCGCGAACCTTCAGGATCATCTGGACCTGTATGCGATCTGCGAAGTCACCGGCCCGCACACCTATGACCGCTATGCCAAGCTGCACCTGTCGGCGCTGGCGGGTCTGCAATATCTGCTTACACGCAAAGGCCCGGTTGCCTCGAGCCTGTTTGAGACTGGCGGGTTCTGGTACGCGGACGAAAACGCCCGTTCGCCCGATATTCAGATGCATCTGGGTCTGGGCACGGGGATCGAGGCCGGGGTCGAGGCGATGCCCAATGGCGGGGTGACGCTGAACGCGTGCCACCTGCGGCCACGGTCCCGAGGTTCGGTCCGGTTGCGCAGCGACAACCCGGCAGATATGCCCCTGATCGACCCCAATTACCTGTCGGACCCCTATGACCGCGAGATGTCCATTCGCGGCCTGAAACTGGTGCAGGAGATTTTGGCGCAGGACGCGCTGAAACCATATGTTCTGGCCGAGCGTTTGCCGGGGCCGGATGTGCGCACTGACGAAGACTATTTCAACTTCATCTGCGTCCATTCCAAAACCTCGCATCACTGCGCCGGAACCTGCCGCATGGGGAGCGACGATCAGGCGGTCCTGGACCCGCGCCTGCGGTTCAACGGGATCGACGGGCTGAGGGTGGCCGATGCCTCGGTAATGCCGACGGTGAACTCGTCCAACACCAACGCGCCGTCGATCATGATCGGGGAAAAGGCGGCTGACATGATCAAACAGGATAACGGATACGCGACATGATCCGACATATCGTACTGACCAAATTCAAACCCGACGTATCGGAAGACACCATCCGAGGCATTTATGACGGGCTTGCCGCCGTAACGGGAAAATTGCCCGGTGCGCAGAATTTCACGGGCGGCCGATCGGAAAGCCCCGAACAGATTGAGCGGGGCTATATGCACGGCTTTGTCATCGACTTTGAAGACTGGGATGCGCTGCAAAATTACACCGACAACGCCGAGCATAAGGCATTGGGCCGTCAGCTTGTTGAAAACGCGGTCGGAGGGATTGACGGCATTCTGGTGCTGGATTTGAACGTGTAGGCACATAGTCGGGGCAAACAGAACAAGGCAGCGGACAATTATGGGCCAGAGACCAACGATCTTAGACGTGGCAAAGCAGGCAGGTGTTTCGAAATCAACTGTCAGCCTAGTCTTGCAGGGCAGCGACTCGGTCAAGGCTGAAACGCGCGACGCGGTCCGCAAGGCGATGGCTGAGATCGGCTATGTCTACAACCGTTCGGCTGCGACGTTGCGATCGTCGTCCTCGGGTTTGATCGGATTGGTGATCAATGATCTGCGCAACCCCTTTTTTACCGAGTTTGCGGCCCTGTTTCAGATGGAATTGGCGCGAAACGGTTTTGCCACGGTCATGGCCAACACGGATGAAGACCCCGAATTGCAAAAAAGCATGATCTCGACCCTGACCGAGCATGGGGTTTCGGGGTTCGTGATCTCTCCGGCGTATGGCGATGTCGAGGACACGCTGGCCCTGTTCGCCGCGTCCGGTACACCGACGTTGCAAGTGTTCAGAACCCTCGATGCGCAGGCGCAAAGCCTGCCGTTTTTCGCGCCGGATTATCATCTTGGCAGCCGTTTAGCGACCGAACACCTGTTGGAGAAAGGGTGCAAACGCATCGCTTTTCTGGGTGGTTTGGAAGGACGTCCTGTCACGCAGGAGCGCATGAGCGGCTATCTGGAAATTCTGAACGAAAAGGGTATGCCGCCCTTGGTTCTGACCGGCGAGGCCACGCGCTCGTTCGGGAAGTCCATTGCGGGGCAGTTGCGGCGCGACCATCCGGATGTGGATGCCGCGATCTGTTTCAACGATCTGGTGGCTTTGGGTGTCATGTCAGCGTCTCACCAGTTGGGGGTCGAGATTGGCACTGATCTGCGTGTGGTGGGGTTTGACGATATCGAAGACAGCCGGGACAGCCACCCGCCCTTGTCGTCGGTTTGCTGTGACATTCCCGACTTTGCCAAATCGACGGCGGAACAGATCCTGAATTGGGTCAAGAACGGAACGAAACCCAGCAGCCTGAATCGCAGCCCGGTGCGCCTGATCGCGCGTGCCTCAAGCGATCTTTAGTCCGGCGAGACTTGCTGAAGAATGAGGAGAAGAACATGTCCGAGGTAAAAGTAGCTGTTCTGGGCGCATCGGGCTGGATGGGCCGCGTTCATACGATGGCGTTCCAGACCTTCCCGCATTTCTTTGGCGACAGCTTTGGTACGGCCCGGGTTACGGCGCTGGTCTCCTCGAATCCCAATGCAGGGCAAGAGCTTGCGTTTCGCGCCCCGGACGCCAAGATTCTGAAGACCTGGCAAGAGGCCGTGGCCGACCCTGAGATCGACCTGATTGACATCTGCCTGCCTGACAATCTGCACTACGAGGTGGCCAAGGCTGCGCTTTTGGCGGGCAAGCATGTGTTTTGCGAAAAACCCCTTGCCGACACTGCGGCCGAAGCGCTGGAACTGGCCCAGATCGCGCGGGAAAAGGGCGTTATCACCCGCGTTGGCCATGCTTTTCCCCGTAACCCGGTGCATGGCCGCGCGAAAGAGATTATCGAGGCGGGCGAGATTGGAGAGATTACCCTGTTCAAGGGCTGTCAGCATGTCGACATGTACGGCAACCCGCAGACGCCCTATATGTGGCGCGCCGACGGGGACCTTGCGCCCACTGGCATTGTTGGGGACACGGGTTCACATGTCTTCAGCTTCATGGATTTTCTGGTCGGGCCGGTAACGTCCCTGATTGCGGACACTTATGTCGTGACCGACAAACGCCCGGTGGTGGAAGGTGTAGGCCTTGGTGAAGTTCCCGAGCTGACCGGCAAGGAAGAGTGGAAGCCCATCACCAACCCGGACGGCGCGAATGTCCTGTGCCATTTCGCCAACGGAGCCCGCGGGATGGTCGATTTCAGCCGTACCGCAACGGGCCGCAAATTCATGCAAAGCTATGAGGTTTACGGCACCAAGGGCAGTCTGGCTTACAATTACGACGAATTGAGCCGTCTGAGATTTTACACCAATGATGATCCGACCGGGCGGCGCGGCTATCGCGAGATTGACGTTGGTCCCGAGCACGACACCTATGGCGCGTTTCTGCCGCTGCCCAATTTTGGGCTGGGCTATAACGAAAGCAAAATCATCGAAGCCGCCGAAGTCATTAAATCCATCACCACAGGCGAACCGATGTGGCCCACTTTCGATGCGGGCCATCGCATTTGCCAGATCGTCGACGCCTGCATGTCATCATCGCGCCTGAAGCGCTGGGTCGATATCGACTGATACGCCATAAGGACCGATCTTCATGAGCACCACTGTCCCTCAGGATATTCTTGATGCGCTGACCGATGTGGCCATGCCGCGCCTGCGGCCGGAACCGGGCTTGCCGACCACCGTCCGGATCGGCGGGTATGACATTCCGGTTCACGCCTGCGGAGGTCTTGTGATCGGCAGCGGAGCCGCCGGGTTGCGCGCAGCCGTCGAGATGAAAAGGCGCGACGTGGACGTGACCATCATCAGCCAAAGCGCGTGGGGCGGGACCTCGGCCTGTTCCGGTTCGGACAAGCAGACTCTGCACACGGCAAATACGAAAGATCATGGCGATGACTTTCAGGATATGGCGGCGGCGATCCGGGCAGGCGGCGCAATGGATGAAGACACGGCGTATATCGAGGCCGTCGGCTCGATCCGCGCGATGGCATCCCTGCAATATCTGGGGCTACCTCTGCCGCAGGATGCACTGGGCGGCACGTTGCGTTACCAGACGGATCATGACGAGGTCGGGCGTGCCACAAGCTGCGGCCCCCGCACCTCGCGATTGATGGTGCAGGTGCTGGCGGCAGAGGCGATCCGGCTGGACATCCCCTTCTTTAACCACACGACGGCCGTAAAAGTTCTGACCGAAGATGAACGCGTGGTCGGCCTGTTGGCGATCCGCCCCAAGGCCAGTTCGGATGCAAACCCCTATGGGCTGACGCTGTTCATCTGCAACGCACTGGTCTTTGCAGCCGGAGGACCCGGAGAGCTGTACCGCGACAGCGTGTTCCCCAATGGCTGTTTCGGCACGTTGGGGCTTGCGCTTGAGGCCGGTCTGGAACTGGTCAACATCACCGAAAGTCAGTTTGGCATCGGCACGCGGCGCGAGGGGTTTCCGTGGAACCTGTCGGGCACCTATGTGCAGGTGATCCCGCATATCTATTCGGTGGATGACAGCGGGGCCGAGCATCACTTTCTGGCCGACTATTATCGCACCACGCAAGAGATGGCCTCGAACATCTTCCGCAAGGGTTATCAATGGCCGTTCCACGCCACGCGGATGCTGGATTTTCAGTCCAGCCTTGTCGATCTGGCGATCGTGCGGGAAAACCAGAAGGGTCGGCGGGTGTTCATGGATTTCAACCGCAACCTTCTGCCAGTGCCGGGTGATCAGCCGTTCAGTCTGGACCGTTTGGATGACGATGTGCGCAGCTACCTTCGGCATGCCGGGGCCGTTCACGATCAGCCAATCGCCCGGCTGCGCCATATGAACCCGCTGTCGATCGAGCTGTACAAACGCTACAAGGTAGACATCACCACCGACCCGCTGGAATTCGCGGTGAACAACCAGCATATGAATGGCGGTATTGCCGTGGATATCTGGGGCCGCACCAACGTCGCCGGGATCTATGCGGTGGGAGAGGCCGCAGGAACCCACGGCGTCACGCGCCCCGGTGGATCGGCTTTGAACGCCGGACAGGTTTTTGGCACCCGCGTCGCGGAATATATTGCGGCCAGCCGGATGGCGCATGAGGCGTCGAAACTGGAAGTCACGTCTTTGGCAGAACGCGCATTGACCGGGATTGAGGCAGTTCTGAATTCGAACAGTTCCCGCAGCGCTGTCGATATCCGGTCCGAAGTTCAGGCCCGCATGAGCGATCATGCTGGCATCCTGTGCACGCCCAAGGACGTATCGACCGCGCATCAGGCGGCCAGCGACCTGAATGCGCTTATCCGGCGCAACGGGATCTCGTTTAAGCGCAGCAATGAGGTGGGGCGCGTGTTGCAGTGGCAGCAGATGGCTCTGGCCTCCGAAGCGGTGCTGGCGGCGCTGGACCATTATATTGCCAAGGGCGGCGGCAGCCGTGGGGCGCGTGCAATCTGCGATCCCAACGGGGATGCTCTGCCCCAAGCGGCGCATGGTCCGATACCGGAGGTCAGGTTTCGATCCGAACGAGACGCAGACAAAAGCGAACAACTGCTCGTTCATTTGGACGGCGAGGATATGGTCGTGACGCACCGAAAAATCCGCAGGTTTGATCAAGACGCCCGCACCTTTTTCGAACGGGATTGGCCCGCTTGGTTGACCGGGGCCATCTACGATCAAAACGATGGGGATACGGTGCCTTGCTGAGTTTCGCGTCAAACAAGGCCGTCGCGATTGGTGAAGCCATGATCGAAATGGCCGATTTGGGCGATGTCACATACAAACGCGGCTTTGCCGGGGATACGTTCAACACCGCCTGGCATATGGCGCAGATCCTTGGCGAAAAGGCGTCGATTGGCTTCGTCACGAAGGTCGGAACCGACAAGGTCTCGTCCGCGTTTCTTCAGCAGTTGGACGAGGACGGGCTGGATACGGATGGGATTGGCCGTGTCACCGATCGAACCATGGGCTTGTACTTGATCGAGCTGGATGGCGTCGAGCGCAGTTTTCAATACTGGCGCGAGGCTTCGGCGGCGCGGTTGCTTGCAGAAGATCGCGATTGGTTGCGGCAGGTGGTCAAGGGTGCGGGTCTGATCCATCTGTCCGGAATAACTCTGGCCATTCTATCGGCCCAAGCCCGCGCGGTTTTATGGGATGTGCTGGCCGAAGCGCGCTCGGCCAACGCCTTGGTTTCTTTCGATCCAAACATACGACCCCGGCTTTGGTCGTCTGTCGAAGAAACCCGCCAGACGATTGCCAGATTCAACCAGATCACCGATATCGCATTCCCCAGCTTTGATGACGAACAAGGTCTTTGGGGCGATGCGTCTCCGGCGCATACGGTTGAACGGCTGAGGGCAGCGGGCATTTCGGAAATTGCCGTCAAGAACGGCCCAGACCCCATGATTGCGCTGGCGGACGGTCAGACAACGACGACCGAGACCCCCAAGGTCGATGGAATTCGCGACACATCCGGGGCTGGCGATGCGTTCAATGCAGGGTATCTGGCCGCACGCTTGACGGGGCACCCTCAGGCGGCGGCAATCACGTGGGGTCAAACGCTGTCGGGTGAAGTTATTCGGCACTATGGCGCGCGTATTCCGAAGGCCGCGATGCCTCGTTTTGAAAACTGACCATTGCATTGGATCGGCCACCCAAACGGCCTTGATCAGGTCAGGGGCGCGTTGATTTTGCCCAGAACAAGCGCCCTGATTTCAGTGCCCAAAAATTGCTCATCGGGCTGTTTCATACACCGCTGTTGACCGGAAAAAATTTGACTGAACAGTAAAAAAATGCTGCCATCCCTGAAAACAGGAGAGTGTGATGGCCAAAAATAATATGACAAGAAGACTGTTGCTTGCCGCTGTCGCGGCGGCGTCAACAATATACTCCGTCGGCGTGGCTGCGGCTGAAACGGTCAAGGTTGCTGCGATTTATACCCTGCCCGTGGAACAGCAATGGATCAGCCGTATCCACAAGGCGCTTAACGCGGCGGCTGAAAGGGGCGACATCGAATACGTCTTTTCCGAGAATGTGGCGAACACCGACTATGAACGCGTGATGCGTGAATATGCCGAACAGGGCTCGCAACTGATCGTGGGCGAGGTGTTCGGGCTAGAGCGCGCCGCGCGCAAGGTGGCCAAGGACTACCCCGACACGGCATTCCTGATGGGCTCGTCCTTTGGGCCGGTTGGTCCGAACTTCTCGGTCTTTGACAACTGGATTCACGAGCCGTCCTACCTGACCGGTATGGTCGCTGGTGCGGCGACGGAATCGAACGTCATTGGTATGGTCGGCGGTTATGCCATCCCCGAGGTGAACCGACTGATGAACGCCTTCATGGATGGCGCGCGCGAGGTGAACCCGGATGTCAAATTCCTCGTGACTTTCATCGACAGTTGGTATGACCCGCCAAAGGCCAAGGAAAGCGCGATTGCAATGATGGATGCAGGTGCGGACATCATGTATGCCGAACGCTTCGGTGTGTCGGACGCGGCAGTGGAGCGTGGCGTCAAAGCCGTGGGCAACGTGATCGACACGTCAGGTGATTATCCCGGTACGATCATGGCGTCGGCCCTGTGGCACATGGAGCCGACCATTGACAAGGCCATTGCCAATGTCGCCAGCGGCTCGTTCGAGGCGGCGGATTACGGCCAGTACAGCTTTATGGGATATGGCGGCGGTTCCATGGTTCTGGATGAAGAACTGGTACCCGCCGATGTGGTCGAAGCGGTCAACGCGCGACAGGCCGAGATTATGGACGGGCTGTTCCGCGTCAACGTGAACGATGACCGACCCGTTTCCGACAACTGATCGCCTTCGGGCCGGCCTCAAAACCGGCCCGTTTCCCCAATGACAGATTCCACGGTTCTGAAACTCAACGGGTTGAGCAAGCATTTCGGCCCGGTCATCGCCAATGACAATGTCAGCCTGACCCTGAACAAAGGCGAGGTTCTGGCGCTGCTGGGCGAAAACGGCGCGGGCAAGACCACGCTGATGAATATGCTGTTCGGGCACTACTTGCCCGACGCCGGTTCAATCGAGGTCGCTGATGAAGGCGGGGTGTTGCGTCCTCTGCCGCTGGGCCACCCGCAGGTGGCGCTGGCCTCGGGCGTAGGAATGGTGCACCAGCATTTCACGCTGGCCGAAAATATCTCGGCCCTCGACAACATAACCTTGGGATCGGAACCCCTGCTTTCGCTGCGCCGCAATCGACGCGCGGCGCGGCGCAGGATCGAAGGCATCATGGCGCAAAGCGGTCTGTCCGCGCCCCTTGATACGCCGGTTGGCCGTTTGTCGGTAGGCGAAAGGCAAAGGGTGGAAATCCTGAAGGCGCTGTACCGCAATGCCCGTATTCTGGTGCTGGACGAACCAACCGCCGTTCTGACCCCGCAAGAAGCGGATACATTGTTCGAAAACATCCGCCTGATGACCGATGAAGGGCTGTCGGTCATCTTCATCAGTCACAAGCTGCGCGAAGTTCTGGCCTTTTCGGATCGCATTGCCGTTCTGCGGCACGGGCGGAAAGTCGGAGAGATGGCCACGTCCGAAGCGGATGAAAAGTCGATCGCGCAGATGATGGTCGGCGCTGAGACACCCGAGCTTGCAGGGTCTTACCTGACGCCCGGTGATCCCGTCCTGACCATGTCGGGCGTATCGGTCGCGGGGCGGTCCAAACGCGATACGCTGACGGCGGTAGACCTGACGGTGCATGCGCATGAAATTCTGGGGATCGCCGGGGTTTCCGGCAACGGACAAAGCGGGCTTGCCAATGTCATCGCAGGTCTTGTGCGACCAGAACAGGGTCTAATCAAAGTGGATGGGGCCGAAATTACCTCTCCCACCCCGGCCAAGATGGTGCGCGCGGGTGTGGGCCGCATCCCCGAAGATCGCCACCACGAGGGCATCGTTGGCGCCATGAGCGTGGCCGAAAACATGGTCATAGAACGGTTGAACGATCCCGAGGTTCAATCATACGGGTTATTGCGCCGCGAAGACATCCAGGACAATGCCGAGCGTTTGTCCAAAGCCTATGACGTGCGCGGGCCGGGCGTGGATGCGCCTGCGCGCCTGTTGTCCGGGGGCAATATCCAGAAACTCATTCTAGCGCGCGTCTTCGATCTTTCCCCCCGCCTTATTCTGGCAAACCAGCCGACACGCGGTCTGGACATGGGTGCCGCAGCCGATGTGGGCAAGCGCCTGCTGAACGCACGGGCGCGTGGCGCGGGCGTGGTGCTGATTTCCGAGGATCTCGACGAATTGCTGAGCCTTGCAGACAGGATCGTCGTGATCCGCGACGGAGAACTGCACGAGGCACCGGGCCGCGACCGTGAACAGATCGGGCTGATGATGGCAGGAGAACCGGCATGATCCGCATTGAACCACGCCAGACCCAATCGCGGGCTTTCACGTTGGGCGTTCCTATCCTGTCGGCCGTGATCGCGCTGGGCTTCGCCGCGATCCCGCTGCTTGCCGCCGGTGCAAACCCCATCGCCGCTTATGCCGAGATGTTTCGCGGTGTCTTCGGGTCGGTCTTTGCCTTTTCCGAGGTGCTGACACGCGCCACGCCACTGATATTCACCGGCCTCGCCGCGGCTTTGGCCTTTCGTGCCAAGCTGTGGAATATCGGGGCCGAGGGGCAGTTGTATCTGGGCGCGATGGCTGCGGTGGCCATCGGGTCAGGGGTGCTGGATATCTCAGGCATCCTGCTGTTACCGCTGATCGTCCTGATGGGCGCAGCGGCGGGGGCGGCGGGGATGGTCGCCCCCACCTATCTGAAAACCCGCTTTGGTGCGGATGAGGTGGTGACGACGCTACTGTTGAACTTCATTATCCTGATCTTCGTACAGATGATGTTGGAAGGGCCGTTGCAGGATCCGATGGGGCTGGGCTGGCCACAATCGGCACCGGTTCTGGATCAGGGAATGCTGCCGCCACTGATGGAGCGGATGCGGGTGCATTCGGGGCTTGTTTTGGCTCTAATATTGGCGGGATTGGCCCAATTCATGCTGGCGCGCTCTGTCTGGGGTTTCAAGCTGCGCGCTGTGGGTGAGAACGCCGCCGCCGCGCGCCATGCAGGGATCAACGTGAACCGGTCGCTGTTCGGCGTGGCCATCCTGTCGGGTGGTCTGGCGGGGCTTGCAGGCGTAAGCGAGGTCGCGGGTCTGAAAGGATACCTGACCGCCGATCTGTCGCCCGGCTTTGGCTATACCGGTATTGTCGTGGCGATGTTGGCGGGTTTGTCGCCCGTGGGTGTGGTGATTGCCGCGCTGTTCATCGCTTCGGTCTTTGTGGGGGCTGACAGCATGAGCCGCGCGATGGGCGTGTCGTCTTTTCTGGCGGATCTGGTGGTCTCGGTCTCGTTGCTGTGCGTGCTGGTCGGCGGGTTTGTCGCCCGTTACCGCATTGTCCGGGCCAGCACCGCGAGGGCAGCGTCATGATGGATATTCTCAATATTCTGCTGTCCGAAAGCTTTTGGGCCGCGTCCCTGCGAATCGCCACGCCGCTGATCTTTGGCGTGCTGGGCGCGCTGATCTGCGAACGTGCAGGCGTGCTGAACCTCGGGATCGAGGGCATCTTTGTCGTCGGCGCCATGTGCGGCTGGATGGCTGTCTGGCTGGGCGCGGGTCTGTGGGGCGGTGTGCTGGTCGCAGCGCTGGCAGGGGCGTTCTTTGGTCTGCTCCATGCGATCCTCACAGTACCTTTGGGATTGTCACAACACGTCTCAGGGCTGGGGATCACGTTGTTCGCGACCTCGGTCAGTTACTATACCTATCGCACGGCGCTGCCGAATGTGTCGTCGCCGCCAAGGATCGAGCCATTTCAGCCGCTGGACCTGCCGATTCTGTCTGATCTGCCCTTCTTAGGTTCTGTTTTGTTTCAGCAGACGGCGTTGACATGGCTGGCGCTGCTTCTGGTGGCGGTGGTCTGGTATGTGCTGAACCGCACCGCGCTGGGCGTGGCGATCAAGGCGGTGGGCGACAACCCTGACAGCGTCGATGCGCAGGGTCTGTCGGTTTACGGCCTGCGGATCGGAGCCATTGTCGCGGGCTCGGCACTGATGGCGCTGGGCGGCGCCTTCCTGACCATGAGCGCCTTTGACGCCTTTTTCTTTGGCATGGTCAATGGGCGCGGCTGGGTCTGTATCGCGCTGGTCATCTTCGCCAGTTGGAGGCCGGGCAAGGCGCTGCTGGGCGCGCTGCTGTTCGGCGCGTTCGATGCGCTGCAGGTGCGCTTGCAGACCGAGGTTGGCGCGCTGGTTCCCGGTCAGGTCTTTCTGATGGTACCTTATGTCCTGTCGATCATCGCCCTTGTGATCGCCGCGCGCTCGGCGGATTATCCAAGGGCATTGCTTACCCCATGGTTCAAAGGTCAACGCTGAAAATGGTCGATCTGCTTATCAAAAACGCCACCCTGACGGACGGTCAGACCGGGATGGATATCGCTTGTCAGAGCGGCAAAATCACAGCGGTCGAGGCCGGGATCGCTGCTGATGCGGCCGAGATCATCGACGCTCAGGGTCAGTTGGTCTCACCCCCGTTTGTCGATCCGCATTTCCACATGGATGCGACCCTGTCACTGGGCAATCCGCGCATGAATGTCTCGGGCACTTTGCTTGAGGGGATTGCGCTGTGGGGTGAGTTGAAGCCGTTGCAATCGGTTGACGACATTGTCGCCCGTGCGTTGCGCTATTGCGAATTGGCGGTGGCCAAGGGCATCGGCGCGATCCGCAGCCATGTGGATACCTGCGATGATGAGTTGAAAGGCGTGCAGGCGCTGTTGCAGGTGCGCGAACAGGTGAAGGATTACCTCGACCTGCAACTGGTGGCCTTCCCGCAGGACGGCGTGTTGCGCGACCCAACGGCGATGCGGAACACCATCCGCGCACTGGATATGGGTGTGGATGTGGTGGGCGGCATCCCGCATTTCGAACGCACCATGGCAGACGGGGCCGAATCCGTGCGTTTGCTGTGCGAAATCGCGGCCGAGCGCGGGTTGATGGTCGATATGCATTGCGACGAAAGCGATGATCCCCACAGCCGCCATATCGAAACGCTGGCCTATGAAACCCAGCGTTTGGGTCTGAATGGACGGGTTGCGGGGTCGCATCTGACCTCGATGCATTCGATGGACAATTACTATGTCTCGAAGCTGATCCCGCTGATGGTCGAGGCCGGGGTTCATGCGATCCCCAACCCTCTGATCAACATCATGCTGCAAGGCCGCCACGACACCTATCCCAAGCGGCGCGGCCAGACCCGCGTGCGCGAGCTGCGCGATGCGGGGATCACTGTGGGCTTTGGGTCCGATTGTGTGATGGACCCTTGGTATTCTCTGGGCAAGGCCGACATGCTGGATGTGGCCTTTATGGGGTTGCATGTGGGGCAACTGTCCAGCCGTGCCGATATGACATGGTGCTTTGATGCGGTGACGCAGAATTCGGCCCGGATCATGGGGCTTGAGGGGTACGGTGTTGCCAAGGGCTGTGACGCGAATTTCGTGCTGTTGCAGGCCGCCGACCCGATCGAGGCGATCCGCCTGCGCGCCCATCGTCTGGCCGTGGTGCGCAAGGGGCGGGTGATCTCGCGCTCGGCCCTGGTGACGCACACGCTGAACCTGCCATCCATCCAACGAACATTGGACGAGGCACGCCTGCCCTTCGAAGGATGAGCGTCAAACCTTGGGCAAGGGCAGGCACCCCGGCAGGCCCGCAGGCAGAACCAACCGCGCACCGCTGGAATAGAGCGCCTTGGCAAAGCCCGGCGTGTCCGAGGCCACCGTCACGCTAAACCGCGACGCGGCCAGAACCGCTGTGTCACCCGGCAACCCGTCTAGTAACCTGTCTTGCGGCAGCACGACCACATAGGCTGGCGCTTCGTCCGTTAGCAAAGCCACGACCACCAATGTCGATAGCCAGCCCAGAACCAACAGGGGCAGGGCGATCAGAACGGTCCTAATAGTCATGGATGTGTTCCAGCGTCAGGCCAGAGCCCTCCAACTGACGCAGCCGTTCGGCAAGCTGCGGGACCTTGACCACGATCAGGTGCCGATAATCACCAAACCCCTGGCGCGGCGCACTGAAAACCGCACCTTCTTCGGTCGGCTGATCGGACAGGGCCGTAAACATGATGTCATCATTCCCCGCGATTTCGACCAGATCAACGCCATCGCGCGCCATATCGACCAGAAGGTTTGTCAATGCGCGATACCGGGGCGTTTCAATCTCGGTCCCGTCGGGTCCAGAGCCGATGACCTGAACATCCGGGTAAGCCGGAAGATTTTCGGGCCCGGTGACGATCATGCGCAGGGTCAGCTCATCCGCGCCAACCTGAGCGACCGCCTGTTCGATAAGGCCAGCATAGCCGTCTTTGGCCGTGTATTCGAACCCCAAGGCGATTGCGCGTTCGCTGTCACGCAATGACCCGCTGGATTGGTTCAACAGGTCCTGCGCATCCTCGGCAAAGGGCCATTTGTACCAAGGCACCTGTTGCAGAAACCGGGCATACTCTGCGGCCTGCTGCGCCGACAGATCATCCAGCGGCGCGCGCTGTGGCCCGCGCAGGGCTGTGAACAAACGCCCCAACGTCTCTTCATAGGCGGCCTTCAGTGCAAGCTCGGCCGTGAAGCTGGTGCCGATGACATAGATCATCTGCTTGGTCGCGGCATCCACCTCGCCATGGGCCGACGCGCTTTGCGACAGGGCGCAAAGCGAGCTCCAGAACCCCGTGATCCCCTGCCAGAATCCATAGTCATGCGGATCACCCTGCCGCAGAACCTCGGCATAATCCTCATAGGCGTGCACGATGTGCCATTCCGGATAGGTCATCAGCGTCCGGGTCTCAGGCCGGTGGTGTTCGGGCGGCAGCAGGGCGTCATAGGGCTGAAACTGCGCGGTTCCCTTGCAGCTTGTCTCGACATAGATGATCGGAGCAACCAGGCAGATCGCGACGACCACAATCAACAGAACCAGTCGGCGCATCCAGCGCAGAAGAAATCTCATGCCGTTCTCCTGATATCGCGCAGACCCGCCCAAGCCGCGATACCGCCCAAAGCCAGATGTGGAAGGTTTGCAAAAATACGTCCCATCGACAGGTCAATTCCCGCGGACGCGTTGGTGAAGATGCCCAGATCCAGATAGCCGTAACCCGTGAAGAACCCGAAAATGCCATCGCCCAGATAGGCCAGCCCGAACAGGATCAGAAAAGTGCGCGCAGCCCGGTGGGACCACAGCCCGGCCACCAGCGCCCAGACCGCCGAGGCGACGTGCAGCGCGTCGTCATAGATATCCAGTGCAAAGATCCCGAAGGCCAGACCGTTTTCATCCGTCAGGCCGGGGACATAGTTCAGCGATGCCGCGATCATCAGCGCGACGAAATATACAAGGCAGAGTTTTTGCAGATTTGTCATAATTGCCCCAGATAGCTGTCCCAAAGGTTGTTCCGAAGCACAAGCTGGGGGTCCAGTTGACGCTTGGCTTGCGCAAATTCCGGTGCCCGCGCATAGGCCGAGGTCAATTGATCCAGCCGTGCATGCGGGCGGTAGGGCAGGTAATATGCCCCCCCGATCTCGACAATCCGGTCTATCAGGGCCTGCGTCATCCGGGCCATGTCCGCCTCGGCGCGGTGTGTCATCTCTTGACTGAACGACATTACGGCGGCGATCCGGGGCTCGGACGCGAAAGACAGAACCGCCTGATCATCCTGCGCGACATAGCGCAGGGTGACATTCAGAAACTCCTGGTACGAGGCGGGGATCACCTCGCGGCAGGCGGTCAGGAAATCGTCGAACGCATCGAAACCCACGAAGTATTCGTGCAGGATATCGGTGCGGTCCGGGTTGCGGTCATCCAATGTGACGACCGGTTCGTTGATCAAGGAATTGCGGGTCGCGTCGCCGCCGCCCAGTGCGGGCCCAAGCGTTGTTTCATTCCACCAGCGGAAGCTTTTGAACGCTTCGCTTCCCAGTTGCGCCCGATACAGGCGGCTGGCCGCATGGGACATCCACCCCGAGCCCACTGCCGGTGGCAAATCGGTCTGGTCATCTGTTTCGCGATAGGTGATCAGCAGCGCGTTCTCAAAAAACGTCTCGCGTTCCACGTTGAGCCGGCCATAGGCCATCGTGACCGCCGGGTCGTCGATCGCGGATTGAAAGGCCGCCGCGAACTCCCGCGCCTCCATCACATCAAAAGACGGAGACAGGCGAGTGTTGGGAACCATTTCCACGTCCATATCGACGATGATCCCAATCAGGCCGTACCCGCCCATGCCAAGATTGAAAAGGTCGGTGTTTTCAGTGGGTGAGCATGTCACCATCTCTCCGGATGGCAGGAGCATCCGCAGCGATCGAACGGTCGAGCCCATCGGACCAAACGGAACGGGCCAGCCATGGGCATTGACCGAATAGGTGGCCGCGACGCCGAAATCATGGTTCGACTGCATCACCTTGGGCGACCACCCCGCCGGATCCAGCGCGGCAATCACTTGCGACCAGCGCGCACCGGCATGCGCGCGGTACGTTTGCGCGGCGCTGTCGATCTGCACAGCACCATTGTCAAAAGTAATTGCCGTCCCGTCGCGCGGAATGGCTTGCCCACCCATCGAATGGCGCGCTGCACCCACATTGACAGGGCGGCCCTCGGCGCTGGCTTCGGCCAGTTCGCTGCGAAGCGCAGCGATAAGCTGGTCCCCGGCGTCTTCGGTCAGAACAAGATGCTTGTTGACCGGCGTCGGTGACAGCCCGCTGGCGTCGTTCATGATGGTGTCTGATGCAGAGGCAAAGGTTCGGTTAGTCCCGTCATAAACCGGCAGATCAGAGCCTAACCAGCGCGAAAGCCCCCATCCGGCAAGCCCTCCGGCGGCAAACAGGGCGGCCCTTCTGGTGAAATTCGTCATGACTCGGCCTCATGTCCCTGCGGGTTGGATATGTTTTTCAGCATTTTGATCAATGTTTCCTGAAATTCTGAAGGGCTTTCTATTTGTGGAATGTGCCCGACCCCCGCGAGGGCCTTGTATTGGGCACCCGGAACCAAAGCGCGCAATTCCTCGGCCTGGTTCAGTGGTGTTACTGTATCCTCGACCCCCCAAATGATCCCAACCGGAAGATCGAGTGACCGCCAGTTTTCTGGCCGCGTGCTGAGCGCATCCTGCGGCGGGGTTAAAAGATGGGGCAACCAGTGCGCCACGGCTTCGGTATAGCCTTCTCGCCTCATCGGGGTTTGCAACAGGGCCACGCGTTCAAGCGTTGCTGCGGATTTGTCGTGGATGAACCCGCGCAGAAATATCCGGGTCAGCATGGGGTTGGATATGGTCGCGGCCGAAATATACTTGTTTAGGGTCTGATTCCGAAGAAAAACGGGTGTTGCTGTGTCGGGCTCATGTTTGCCCAGACCGATGGCACCGTTTACGACGATCATCCCGGACACAAGGTCGGGTCGGCGCATGACGGCTTCTACGACCGGACCCGCGCCGATCGAATGGGCCACAATAATCGGCGGTTCATCCAGCGCCTCTAGCAGGGCGCCGACACGCTCTGCCTGTTTTACACGGCCATACTCGGGCGTTTGCGGATATTCTGACCAACCGAATGGGGGCATGTCGAAGGCGATTGCGTGAAATCCGGCCTCAGACACCGCGTCAAGAGTGGGCTGCCACAAGCCTGACCAAGCGGCCGTACCATGCGCAAATACGACAGGGATATTCTGTGGCTGTCCGCGTTCCAGTACGAAAATAGCGCCCTCGGACGTGCCAATCAGCCGTCCCCCATCCGGCAAATCATGACCGAAGGCAAGTGTTTCCCGCGCGCCGGCTGCCAGTCGAAAACCGATTAGCACCACGGCAACAAGCAATAAGCCTGAAACAAAAACCCTGATAAATATCTTCATTGAGGTGATAGTTGTGCGCCTGCGAAAATAAAACAACCGCTGGAAAACCCTACTGCGGAATAGTGCGACCCTCAGGCCATACTGGGTGGCTCACCTGATCTTTGCACCAATATTCCCTTAGTTAGAGCCTGAATAATTTTCGATTTCCTCTTCGATTGAGCAATTGACAAATCCTTCGGGGTTGGGAAGCAGATTTGTTTTTTGGGCAAAACGGAATTTGTGACTGCATCAATTCAGTTTGGTCACAATCAGGTGTTGCAACTGTCAAAATGATCTGGATGATCATGGCCACCAGGACCGAAAAAACGGTCGGCCGTTGAAACGACGGCATTAACGAAAACCGGGGAGACTAAAATGATCCTAAGAAACCTGATGATTGCTGCCAGTGCGACTGCATTGATGGCAGCGGGCGCATCGGCAGAAACTCTGCGCTGGGCGCGCGCGGGTGATGCGCTGACGCTGGACCCGCATTCGCAAAACGAAGGGCCTTCGCACACCATTCGTCACCAGATGTACGAGCCGCTGATCATCCGCGACGTGACCGGCGCGTTCGAACCCGCGCTGGCGACCGAGTGGGGACCCAAGGCCGATGACCCGAATGTCTGGGTTTTCAAGCTGCGCGAAGGTGTGAAATTTCACGATGGCGCGGATTTCAACGCCGAAGACGTGGTGTTCAGCTTTGAGCGCGCCAAGCAGCCGAATTCGGACATGAAAGAGTTGATCGGCTCGATCACCGAAGTGCGCGCGGTCGATGATTACACGGTTGAGATCGTCACAGACGGTCCGAACCCGATCCTGCCGTCGAACCTGACCAACCTGTTCATTCTGGACAAGGGCTGGGCCGAGGCGAACAACACCGTCAACGTGCAGGACTTTGAAGGTGGCGAGATCACCTATGCCACCACCAACGCCAACGGCACAGGGCCATATAAACTGCAAAGCCGCGAGCCTGACGTGAAAACCGTGATGGTGCGCAACGACGACTATTGGGGCATCGACCAGTTCCCGATGGAAGTGACCGAGATCATCTATACTCCGATCCAGAACGCTGCGACCCGCGTGGCCGCGATGCTGTCGGGCGAGGTGAACTTCCTGCAGGATATGCCGGTGCAGGATATCGAGCGCGTCAATGGCGCCGATGGCCTGATGGTCAAGCAGGCCCCGCAGAACCGCGTCATCTTCTTTGGGATGAACCAGGGCTCGGACGACATCGAAGCGGACAATGTCGATGGCAAGAACCCTCTGGCTGATGTGCGGGTGCGTCAGGCGATGTCGATGGCGATCAACCGCGATGCGATCAAACAGGTCGTGATGCGCGGCCAGTCGCAGCCTGCGGGCATGATCGCACCGCCCTTCGTGAATGGTTGGACCGCTGACATGGACGGTGAATCCTCCACCGATCTGGAAAAAGCCAAGGCGCTGATGGCCGAAGCTGGCTATCCTGATGGTTTCTCGCTGCGGCTGGACTGCCCGAACGACCGCTACATCAATGATGAGGCGATCTGTCAGGCGGCTGTTGGGATGCTGGGTCAGATTGGTGTGACCGTGAATCTGGACGCCAAGCCCAAGGCGCAGCACTTCCCGCTGATCACCGACAGCAAGACAGACTTCTACATGCTGGGTTGGGGTGTGCCGACATATGACTCGGAATACATCTTCAACTTCCTTGTCCATGGTCGCGAAGACAATATCGGCACATGGAACGGCACAGGCTATCAGGACGATGCGCTGGATGCGAAGATCAAGTCACTGGCCTCCAACACCGATCTGGACGCGCGGAATGCCGATATCGCGGATATCTGGCGCGTGGTGCAGGACGAAGCGCTGTACATCCCCATTCACCACCAGGTTCTGAACTGGGGTATGGCTGACGGTGTAGGCATCGAAGTCGATGCGGAAGACCAGCCCAAGGTCAAATACTTCACCATGAACTAAATCGGTTCCAACAAGCTTCAGGCAGGGCGCGAGTTTCGCGCCCTGTTTTTTTGTGTCGACCTGAGAATTCCTTGCGCGTGCGCGAAAAACCAAGAACACTCGGCAGCAGAAAACAGGGAGACATCACAATGATCCTCAGAAACAGCGCCATTGGCCTGGCCCTTTTAGCTGCGACCAGCGTTCAGGCCGCCGAGTTCAAATGGGCCTCGACAACCGACCCGCAGACCATGGACCCACATGCCGTCAACTCGGCCCCGGTTCTGGGCTTTCTCAACAATGTCTACGAAGGGCTGGTGCGCCGCGGCAAGGACATGACGGTCGAACCCGCACTGGCCGTAAGCTGGGAGCCGATCGGTGAAGGCGATGGCTGGCGGTTCAAGCTGCGCGAGGGTGTGACCTTTCATGACGGCAGCAGTTTTGATGCGCAGGACGTGCTGTTCAGCTATCAGCGTGCCTCGGGCGAGGCCGCCGATACCCGCAGTTGGTTCGCCCCGGTCAGTGAGGTGATTGTGGTTGACGATTACACCGTTGACATCATGACCACCGCTCCCAATCCGCTGTTCCCGTCCTCAATCGCCAACTGGATGATCATGGATCAGGGCTGGACCGAAGCGAATGATGCGGCCGTGCCCGACAAGGAATCCGGCAACTATGCCACGATCAACGCCAACGGCACCGGTGCCTTCAAGGTGACCGCGCGGGAGCCGGGGCTAAAGACCGTGTTAGAGCCGCATGGCGACTGGTGGGGCGAGGTTGAGCACAACATCACCCGCGCCGAGTTTAACCCGATCCAGAACCCCGCGACCGCTGTGGCGGCGCTGCTGTCGGGCGATGTGGACATGATCAATCCTGTCCCGATCCAAGACGTTGCACGCCTGAAGGAAAACGCCGATGTCGACGTCATTCAGGGGATCGAGGCGCGCGTGATCATGCTGGGCTTTGACCACGAAGCCGAGGCATTGAAATACACCGATGATGCGGGCAACCCAAACCCGTTCCGTGACGTGCGCGTGCGTCAGGCCATTGCACAGGCCGTAAATGTCGACGCCATTCTCGCCACGATCATGCGCGGCAATGCCGAGGCCGCCTCGCAACTGGTCAGCCCGGCCATGAGCGGATATTCCGCAGCCAATGCCGACCGCCCGGCCTTTGATGTCGAAGGCGCCAAGGCGCTGTTGGCCGAGGCGGGGTATGCCGATGGGTTCTCGTTTGGCCTGAAATGCCCCAATGACCGCTATCTGAATGATGAGGCTGTCTGTCAGGCGATCGTCAGCATGTTGGCGCAAATCGGGATTACGGCTGAACTGGATGCCATGCCTGTCCGCAACTATTGGCCGGAACTGCGCGAGGACAATTACGACATGTACCTGCTGGGCTGGAGCCCGGGCACCTTTGACGCCGAGCACCCCGTTCGTTTCCTCGTGGCCACGCCGAATGAAGAAAAGAAACTGGGTAGCTGGAATTTCGGCGGGTACTCGAACCCGCGCGTGGATGAACTGCTGCCGATGATTCAGTCGGAGTTGGACGAAACCAAACGTCAGGCCATGCTGGATGAGGTGACGGCAATCTATCAGGACCACCATGTGTACGTGCCAATGTATGTGCAGCCCCTAGTCTGGGGGACCGGCAGCAATATCGACCTGACACAACGCCCGGATAACTTCTTCATCCTGCGCTGGGTGACGGTGAACTGACCGTATGGGTGTGATGATCGCCGGGGTCTACCACACGGAAGACCCCGCCCCGGACACAAAGCTTGACGGCGCATACCGCCGTCAGGCGTCAACCATCCGCAACGCGCTGCCGGACGGTGTCTTTGAGCCGGGTCGGTTCCACCTTTATGCCGCATGGAACTGCCCCTGGGCGCATCGGGTTTTGCTGACCCGGGCGGTAAAGGGTCTGGAAGACGTGATCACGGTTGCCTATGCCCGTCCGCGTCGAACGCCCGATGGTTGGGTCTATGACTCCGAGGGTGAGTATTCCGACCCTTTGTTCAACGCCACCGCGCTGCATCAGGTCTACGCCAAGGTTGAACCTGCCTATACCGGGCGGATCACGGTCCCTCTGCTGTGGGATCGTGCTGAAAACAGTGCTGTGTCCATCGAATCCGCCGATCTGGTGCGGATGCTGGGTACGCTTGAAGGATATGGCCCGAACCTTGCCCCGCCGGACAAGCTGGACCAGATCGACGACTGGAACGCAAAGATCTATCCGCGCCTGAACAACGGCGTCTATCGCGCCGGGTTTGCGCGTACGCAAGAGGCCTATGAAGCCGGGTTTCAGGACGTTTTCGCCATGCTGGACGAGATCGAATCGCATCTGGAAAACAACCGCTATCTCTGCGGAGACATTCTGACCGAAGCCGACCTGCGCCTGTTTCCGACGCTTGCGCGTTTTGATGTGGCGTATCACTACGCATTCCGCTGCAATTTGCGGCGATTGGTTGACTACCCGAACCTGTGGGGATATGCGCGCGATCTCTATGCACGGCCCGAGATCGGGCGGACAGTCAAGCCAGACATCTACAAGGCAGGGTATTTCTCACCATCCGAGCTGAGAAATCCTCTGGGCATTGTCCCGCTGGGGCCAGAGGTCGACTGGACGGCTCCGCAGGATAGACGGTCGCTGTTACCCGCGACATCTTGACCATCTGGTCAAGGCGTGCGTAGACACGAAGATCAACGGGGAAACTAAATGTTCGCATATATCGTCCGAAGGATGTTCCAATCCGTGATCGTGTTGCTGGTCGTGGGTCTGGTCGCATTTTCCATGTTCCGCTTTGTCGGCGATCCGATCGACAACATGCTGGGGCAGGAACGCACGCAGGCTGATATCGACCGCCTGCGTACCGAGCTTGGGTTGGATAAGCCCTTCCCGGTTCAGTATTTCAAGTTCCTGCAAGGGGCCGTTCAGGGCAATTTCGGTGTCTCGTACCGTCAGGGCCGCCCTGTTTCGACCATCATCGCAGAACGCGCGCCCGCGACGCTGGAACTGGCCTTTGTGTCGGGTTTTCTGGCAATTACATTGGGCATTGCCCTCGGTGTCTTTACCGCGATCCGACGACAAGGGGTGGCTGCGAATGTCATCATGACAGTCAGTTTGATCGGGGTGTCCCTGCCAACCTTCCTGATCGGGATATTGCTGATCTATATCTTTTCGGTCGAACTTGACCTTCTTCCCAGCTTCGGGAGGGGCGAGACCGTTATGATTGGCAACTGGTCCACCGGGTTCCTGACGACCTCGGGGCTAAAGGCGCTGATCCTTCCGGCGATCACGCTGGGCCTGTATCAGATGACGCTGATCATGCGGCTGGTCCGATCCGAGATGCTTGAGGTGATGCGCGCTGACTATGTCCGGTTCGCTCGCGCGCGCGGATTGTCGGATCGGGTGATCAACTTCCGCCATGCGCTGAAGAACACGCTGGTACCGGTGATCACCATCACCGGTCTGCAATTGGGTTCGATCATTGCTTTCGCCATTATCACCGAGACGGTGTTCCAGTGGCCGGGCGTTGGCCTGCTGTTCATCAACGCGATCCAGTTTGTCGATATCCCCGTCATGGCCGCCTATCTGATGCTGATCTCGGTCATGTTCGTGACGATCAACCTGATTGTCGATCTTCTTTACTATGCCATTGACCCGCGCCTGCGTGTCGACGCGAGGGCCACATGACCGATACTCTCGATACCCCAAAAGCACCCGAAAAGACGCGGTTTGCCAAGTTCTGGGACAGTGATTTTGCGTGGTCTTTCCGGCATTCGCCTGTTGCGATCGTCGCGACTCTGGTTGTTGTTGTTCTGGTGCTTTCGGCGATCTTTGCGCCGCTGATCGCGCCCTATAATCCGTTCGATCCTTCTTCGTTGAACCTGATGAATGGGTTTACGCCGCCCGGCACGCCCAACGCCTTTACGCAGGAAACTTTCCTGTTGGGGACGGATGACCAAGGGCGCGACGTGTTCTCGACCATCCTGTACGGGATGCGGATTTCCTTGTTCGTAGGGGCCTCGGCGGTGCTGCTGGCTTTGATCATTGGTGTTGTTCTGGGGCTGGTCGCTGCTTACTTCGGCGGCTGGATCGAGACGCTGATCATGCGGGTTGCCGACGTGCAGCTGACTTTTCCGGCCATTCTGGTCGCCATGCTGATCTTTGGGATCGCCAAAGGCGTCACCCCGCCGGAATACCGCGATGAGATGGCGATCTACGTTCTGATCGTCGCGATTGCCTTGTCTGACTGGGTCCAGTTCGCGCGCGTGGTGCGCGGCGCGGCGCTGGTTGAGAAAAACAAGGAATACGTTCAGGCCGCGCGCCTGATCGGGCGCGGGTCTTTCCCGATCATGTTCCGACATATCCTGCCCAATGTTCTCAGCCCGGTTCTGGTGATTGCCACCATCTCGCTGGCTTTGGCGATCATCGCCGAGGCGACGCTGAGTTTCCTTGGCGTGGGCGCCCCTCCGACCCAGCCCTCGCTGGGCACGCTGATCCGCATCGGGCAGGGCTTCCTGTTCTCGGGTGAGTGGTGGATTCTGTTCTTCCCGGCTTGCACCCTTCTGGCGCTGGCCTTGTCTGTGAACCTGCTGGGCGACTGGCTGCGCGACGCGCTGAACCCCAAGCTGCGGTGATTTCATGAGCCTTCTGACAATCAATGACCTGACGGTCGAATTCCCGACCCGCCGCCAACTGTTCACCGCCGTGGACCATGTGGACCTGTCGGTGGAACCCGGCGAAATCCACGGGCTTGTGGGCGAATCCGGGGCCGGTAAATCCACCATTGGCGCCGCCATCATGGGGCTGCTGGACCGCCCCGGCCGTATCGCCAGCGGTACGATCAAGCTGAGCGGTGACCAGATCAGCGGTATCGACGCCGAGGCGATGCGTGGGTTACGCGGCAAAAAGATCTCGATGATCTTTCAGGACCCGCTGACCTCGCTGAACCCGCTGTTCACCGTGCGTGAGCAACTGGTTGAGACCATTCAGGCGCATCTGGGTGGTTCGGATAGCGAGGCCAACAAACGCGCCCGCGATCTGATTGACCGGGTAGGTATCCCTGATCCCGATACACGGCTGGACCAGTACCCGCACCAGTTCTCGGGTGGGATGCGGCAGCGTGTGGTGATTGCGCTGGCGCTGTGCACGGAACCGGATGTGATCATCGCGGATGAACCGACAACGGCGCTGGACGTGTCCGTTCAGGCGCAGATTCTGGACCTGATCAAGGAACTCGCGACCGAACGGCAGGTGGGCGTCATTCTGATCACGCACGACATGGGTGTGATTGCAGACACCACCGACAAGGTGACGGTGATGTATGCGGGTAAGGTTGTCGAAAGCGGCCCGACATCGCAGGTTATGGGCCAGCCCAGCCATGAATACACCAAGTCCCTGATCGCCGCCGTCCCGCGCCCGACGCTCAAGCTGCACCGCTTTCCGCAGATCAGCTATGGCGGGCGCGAGACCCGCTTTGCGATCGAAGACATGGCCCGCCACTGGCCCAAGGTGGACAATGATACCAGCAAACCGGTGTTTGAAATCCGCAATCTGACCAAGAAGTTCCTGCAAAAGCGCGGGCTGCTTCCGTGGGATCGCACCTATTTCACCGCCGTCGACGATGTCAGCTTTGACATTCGCGCCGGTGAGGTGTTCGGCGTGGTGGGCGAATCCGGCTCGGGCAAGTCCACCGTGGCGCGGATGATCGCGGGGCTTTACCCTGTTGATGGCGGCACGATCACCTTCGAAGGGCAGACAGTCAGCGATCTGACCAATAAGGCCGCGCTGGATGCCTATCGGAAAAACATCCAGATGATCTTTCAGGACCCGTATTCCTCTCTCAACCCCCGGATGCGGGTGGATGAGATCGTGGCCGAGCCGATCCGCCATCACAAGCTGATGGACGGGGCCGATATCAAGCGCCGTGTGGATGAGCTGCTGGATCAGGTGGGCTTGGGTCATGAGGCCGGGCTGAAATACCCGCATGAGTTCTCAGGCGGTCAGCGTCAGCGGATTTCCATCGCGCGTGCCCTTGCCACGCAGCCGCGCTTTTTGATCTGTGACGAGCCCACCAGTGCGCTGGACGTGTCTATTCAGGCGCAGATCCTGAACATCCTGAAGGATTTGCAGGAACATCTGGGCCTGACCTTGCTGTTCATCAGTCACGATTTGCCGGTGGTGCGCCAGATGTGCGACCGGGTGGCGGTGATGAAACAGGGCAAGGTGGTCGAGCTGCAAGAGACCAACGATCTGTTTGCCAACCCGCAGACCGAATACGCAAGCGAATTGCTGCGCCTGATGCCCAAACTCGACGATCTGTCGACCGAAGGGCTGGAAGCAGAAACCTGACCCCAGCGCCCGGTAAACGGGCCTTGGGCTGCGCCGAAAAATTAAATTCGTTAACGATTGCAGACTCGGACGGGTCTGCTGTGCTACGCCTATGTCTGAAGTTGGGGGCTTCAGAGGGGCGATATGTCTCAGGACCTTAGGGACTGGCTAAGCGCACTTGGTTTGTCTGACTATGCGCAGGCCTTTTTGGATAACAAAATTGATTTCGCAATTTTGCCCGATCTGACGGGCGAAGACCTGATCGAAATCGGAGTGACCGCCGTCGGCGACCGCCGGCGTCTTTTGCGCGCGATATCCGAACTTGAGCGGGTCGATCTTGTTCAGCCCTATGAACCGCAAACCCCGCTTGAGCCCGCCAAGCGGCAGGTCACGGTCATGTTTGCGGACCTGACCGGGTTTACGCGGCTATCCAGCGAGTTGGATGCCGAGGACATGCACGCGCTGCTGAACGAGTTCTTTCACAAGGTGGATCACGTCGTCGAGAAGTATGGCGGCCGGATTGACAAACACATCGGTGACGCGGTGATGGCCGTATTCGGTGCGCCGATCTCGCACACCAACGATACCGAACGCGCGGCGCGGGCCGCGTTGGAGATTCATGCGGTTCTGCCCACACTGACCCGGCCCCTGTCCTGCCACATCGGGATTGCGTCGGGGCAGGTCATCGCCAGCACAACCGGCAGCGAGGCCCATACCGAATACACTGTCACCGGCGACGGGGTGAATCTTGCCTCGCGGGTGACGGATATGGCGGCGCCGGGTGAAACGCTTGTGTCACACGATATTCAACGCGCATTGGGGCCGCTTTTCGTGGGCGAGTCGATGGGCGCCAAGGCCATCAAGGGCCTGAACGAACCCATCGAGCTTTGGCGGCTGGATCGGATGGCGCGGAACATCCGCTCTCGCCGTCATCGGTTTGTGGGTCGCGAGCGCGAGATGTCTTTGTTCTCGGCCACGTTCGACCGGTGTCAGCGGCACGGCAAGGGCGAGGTTCATATCGTTCTGGGTGAACCGGGTATCGGTAAGACGCACCTGTCCGAACAGGTTGCCGAGCTTGCGGGCAGCTTGTCCTACGCCGTGCATACCGGTGTTGTCATGGATTTCGGCGCGCGTGAGGGGCATTCAGCCATTCAATCCGTGGCCCGCAGCATGTTGGGGCTTGAGGCAACCGACAACGCCGAGACCTGCGCGGAAGTGGCCAAAAGCGCGATTGGCAAAGGCTGGGTGTCACCATCCAATGCCACGCATCTGAACGCGCTGCTGGAGTTAGAGCAGGATCCCGGACTGGCCGAAGTCTATGCGGTCATGGACAATGCCACACGCCTGCGCGGGCGGCGTCAGGTGATCGACGAATTGATTGCCGCCTGTAGTCTGGACAGCCCGCTATTGATCCAGATTGAGGATATTCACTGGGCAACGCCCGATATCCTGACGGCTTGCGCCCATATCGCGGCCACAACGCGCGATCTGCCTTGCGTGCTGCTGATGACCAGCCGTGTCGAAGGCGACCCGATTGATCGCGATTGGCAGCTTGGCACCGAGGGCGCGCTGGTGTCGAAACTGGAACTGGCACCAATGGGGGACGATCAGGCCCGGCAACTGGTCGAGGAATTCACCGGCATCGACCCCGAACTTCTGGACGCCTGCGTGCGCCGGGCCGGTGGCAACCCGCTGTTTCTGGAGCAGTTATTGCGCAATATCGACGTGCTCAAGCGTGACTCGGTTCCCGGCAGTATCCAAGGCATCGTCCAGTCACGGCTGGATGCGCTGGACCCGCCCAGCCGATCCGCGATTCAGGCGGCCTCGGTTCTGGGGCAACGCTTCTGGCCCGAGGTTTTGAACTTCATTCTGGGTAAAGGGCATTTGGATATCTCGACCCTGATCCGGTCGGCCCTGATCCGCGAGGCTGGGGCAGACCTGATGTTTGCGCACGCCCTGATCCGGGACGGGTCTTATGCCACGCTGGTGAAGTCCGAACGTGCGCGGCTGCACCGCGAGGCCGCCAAGTGGTTTGAAGACCGGGATGCGACCCTGCGCGCCCAGCATCTGGATCGCGCAGGGGCCAGCAACGCGGCACAAGCCTATCTTGAAGCCGCCGAGAACCTGATTCAGGGCTTTCAATATGACGAGGCCAGCCCCCTGATCGAACGCGCCCTAGAGCTACCGGCCCCGGCTGGCGTTCGGTTCGACCTGTTATGCGCGCGCGGCGAAACGCACCGGTTGCAGGGATATTCGGAAGACGCGCTGCGAGAGTTCAAAGAGGCGGCCAATCTTGCCGAGACAGATGAACAGACATGCCGCGCCTATATCGGATTGGCGCAAACCGACCGGCAGGCGAGCCTGTACCAAGAGGCATTGGATAGTCTCGAAATCGCCGAAGCCGCTGCTGAATGCTGTGGGTCGGAACGGGATATCGCGCAGATCAACTATGTGCGCGGCAATATCTATTTCCCGCTGGGGCAGGTTGATAAGGCGATGGCCAGCAATGAAAAAGCCCTGACTCTGGCCCGTAAACTGCAATCGGCGCGGCTGGAGGTTGGCGCTCTGAGCGGGTTTGGCGATGCCAATTTCATGAATGCGACCATGCAGTCGGCGACCGGGTTTTACACGCAGGCCGTGGAACGCGCGCGCGAAGAAGGGTTGGTGCGGGACATGGCTGCAAACCTGCACAATCTCAGCGTTGCGCGCAGCTATTCCGGCGACGTGGCGCAAGGCAAGGTGGATGCGCAGGAAGCTATAGAGATTTCGCAGAAGTACTTTGCCTTTGTACCGGAATGTGTAGCCCAAACATGTCTTGGCGTGGCGCAGACCTTTTTGGGTGAACTGGACGGCGCGCTGGAGTCCTTTACCCTCTCGGCCGAAATTGCCGCCCGTGTGGGGGCCAAGCGGCTGGAGGCGCAAGCGCTGGAACATCTGGCGCGGACACAGGTCTATGCCGGGCAGATGGATCAGGCGCGCGAAACCGGTCAACGGGCCGTGGATATCGCGCTGGAACATGGGCGTAACTTCGTAGGGCCAAAGGCGCTGTCGGCGTTGGCCTTGGCTGAAACAGACCCTGACAAACAGGATCAACACCTGAAACTTGGCGCACAGATCATTGCCGAGGGCTGCGTCGGGCACAGCCATTTGCATTTCTATCCCGACGCAAGCGCCGTCATGCTGGCGCGGCAGGAATGGGACAAGGCCACCGAGTATGCCGAGGCATTGGCCCGGTTCACCGCCGATGAGCCTCTGCCGATGGTCGATCTTTCGATCCAACATACCAAGGTTATGGCCGCGTGCGGTGGTTGGGGCATCCCGCTGAACGCACATGAAGAGTTCGAGGCGCTGGGCGCGGGTTTCTCTGAGATGGGTATCACACAGTCCCTGGTCGGACGTCTGGACCAAGTTTGAAAGGGACTGAATGAGCATCGAAAAGAAGGTTTGGTTGATTTCCGGTGCCCTGACGCTTGGACTGCTTGTGTTGTTGTTCAGGCTGTTGGTGGCGCTGAACCATTTCGAAGGCGACCCGACGCAACTGCCTGATCAGGCATCGGTCGACGGCTACCTGCAAGACCTGGAAAACGTGCCGGAATATCAGGTCAGGACCGGTATATTCATCAAGTCCTTTGTGTTCACCGATGCCAGCGATGTCCATGTCACCGGATATGTCTGGCAGCATTACCAAGACGGTGTGCATGACGCGATCAAACCGACCGGCGACGCGGTTGGGTTCGTGTTGCCCGATGCCTCGGACGCGGCCAGCGGGATGATTGAAGAAGCCTATCGCATGGATCAGGAGGGCGAAGAACTGATCGGCTGGTATTTTGAACAGACCCTACGGCAGAATTTCGACTACACCAGCTATCCCTTCGACCATAAAACCGTGTGGGTCCGGTTCTGGCCCGCCAGTTTCGACACCGCCGTGGCCCTGATCCCCGATTTCGCAGCCTATCCAGCCACGGGGCCCGATGACATATTCGGGATCGACAACCGCATCGTCTTGGGCACGTGGGAACGCGAGAATACCTATTTCGACTATCGCCTGTCCGATCTGGGCACCACGCTGGGCATCAGCGATACCGAGTTCCAGACCAACCTGCCCGAGCTGCACTATAATTTTGTCATCAAACGCAACTTTGGCAACGCCTTTGTCGTTCACATGATCCCCCTGATCGTTGTTACCATGCTGCTGTTCGGTGCGGTCATGACCGTGACGCGCCGACCCGAGTTGATCGAGCGGCATGATTTCAGCACCTCCAGCGTGATCGGCACCTGTTCGGTTCTGTTCTTCGTGATTCTGCTGGCGCATGTGCAACTGCGCGAAGGCTTTGCCGGATCGCCGGTGATCTATATGGAGTCGTTCTTTTTCCTGATGTACTTCCTGCTGCTGGCCGTTTCGGTAAACACCTACCTGTTCGCGTCCGAGGCCGTGCCGTCCCTGCGGTTCATCCACTACCGGGACAACCTGATCCCAAAGGCCGCGTTCTGGCCTTTTGTATTGCTGTGTACGGTGGCGATCACGGCCTACAACCTCAGCCTCAAGGCCGACCCCGAGGATGCAGCCGTGATCGAGATGCTCAACTAGGACGTTGGCTGAAACCCCGGTTTCGGCGTGCCCGTGGCCATGTCCAGCGTGTATTCCGCCACGATGCCCGACGTGCCGTCGGCCCATTGGTCCAGATACTTGGTCGGGTGGGCGATGACGTAGACATAGGCGGGCTTTTTGACCCCGTCCATCAGCACGTTGATCCGCTTGCGGACATAGACATTCTCGGGCGAGCCGGGGCCGTGATAACCTTCGAGCTTGTCCAGCTCCTTCAGCCCCGAGGATGACACGCGATAGACCTCACCCCGGATCGGTTCGCCGCGCCCTTTCTGATCGACCAGCGTGGCCATCCGGTGCAGGTAACCGCAGTTGGGATTGTCGCAATGCGGCTCGTGCGGGACGATCAGGGGCATACGTTGCCGGGTCACGGCCTCCCCCACAAAGTCGTCCAGCACGTCTGCATGGGCATCGTGGTTGGGGAATCCTTTCTTGAGCGATCCGTAGGTGAAATACAGATAGGTCCGCTCGCGGTCGTCGATCAGATCATTGTCGTGGTCTTCCTCGGGCGCGATGACGGTATGAGCATTGGCCCAGTCATCCAGCATGGCCCTGATCTTGGGTTTGACCTGTTTCACGTCTTTGGCGTTCTTTGGGTCCCGCAGGAAGTTGATGCAGTTGCTGGCGTCGATCCCCGGCGCGCCCAGAAGCACTTCGACCATTTTGGCCGAGTTGTTCATTACCGCCACATGCAGGCTGGTAAACCCGTGATCGTTGGTGGCGTTGACGTCGATGCCGCGGTTAATCAACTCCTGCGCCGCCTCAAGATCGGGCTTGCCAAGGTTCTGGCCGTTTTCGTGCAGCTCACCTTCGCCCCCCGCCGCATAGTGCAGCAGCGTATCACCGTTACTGTCATCCACGATGTCGATCCCGGCCATGCCCTTGTCGATAGCGTCAAAAACACGGGTCCATTGCGCGAACTCGTCCGAGGCTGCGGCCTCCTGTGCCCATTTGCAGATGTTGTGCTCCTGATCGGCCAGTTCTTCGAACGCCTCGTCCAACACCTCCATGATCTGGTCGGGGGTGGCCATCATGCCGATCCCCATCATGCCGTTGGACAAACGGCCCTTGCGCGGCCCCACGATATCGACCCCCAGATCACGCAGCTTTTCGACGTTGTTCTGGGTGGTGACGTTGTTCCACATGTTTGTGTTGCATGCAGGGCAGAGGATCACCGGCTTGTTTCGGTATTGCCATGCCACAAAGACCGAGGTCAGCAGGTTGTCGGCGATCCCGTTGGCGATCTTGCCCATCGTGTTGCAGGTCACCGGCGCCACGATCACGCAGTCTGCCCAATCGCACAGCGCCAGATGTGAGGCGCGCAGGGGCATCCCGAACTCGGTATAGCGGAAATTCCATTCGTCATCGTCGCGGTAATAGTCGTGATGCGAGATGTAATCCTCGATCGTCTTTGGCTTGGTTTTCCTGATATTGCCGGTTTCTTCTTCGACCTCGATATCGCGGAAAAACTTCTCGGCTGACACGGACGGGATCAGCTTGACGTTATGCCCCGCATCCTTGATCCGCTTGACCAGATCGGGAACCTTGTCCGCCGCCGACGACCCGCAGGCACACAGCAGCACGTTGCGCTTTTCGCTGGGCGCATCGGTCAGCCCGCCCTTGGGGTAGCCAAAGATATTCTTGTCGAGGCTGGGGGATTCATGGCGCAGCAGCACCGGCAGCCCGGCATCCTTGACGCTTTGCTGAAAGCTGCCATCCAGCACCACATCGACAATGTCTTTTCTGCGGCCCAGGCATTCGCCCTTGAAGAACAGGTAGGGTGGGTTTTCCTTCCCGGTCATAATCGTCAACTGCCGCCGCATCTTCATCACGTTGGCCCCGTGGCCTTCGACGTCGATCAGCCGGGCGCTGGTGATGCCGATATTGGCCAGCATACTGCGTAGCATATAGGACCACGGATCTTCGTCTGCATAAAATAGCACGATCGGATGGGTGTTGACGATGCGTTCGACATCCGTGGGATCTTCGGGCGGTTCATGTTCCTCGATCACCAACAAGGCCGGGTTCCCGAGGTCCCGCAGACCACGGAAGATATGCCCGCGCGGAGCCTGCCAGACTTGCGAGGTTGCCGGGCTCATATCCACCACTGTCACCAAATCGGTTGCCTCATCATAGGCGATACACAGGCACCAGAATTCTTCCAGCAGCGCGGTCTCGCGATACACATTCGCAGGGGGGCGGATCACTTCGAACCCCAGTACGCGATTGAAGTCGATATTGATCATCAAATGCCGGTCTTTTTCAGTGTTCAGACTATGCAATTGAGCGCGGAACCAGTCCTCGGGCGTTTTGTCGTCCTTGGTTGGGCGGTCCGCATAGCTGTGGAAGGTACTGCCCAGATGCACGTCGGGCGTCTGGCTGAGATAGCGCTGCGCCAGCGCGTGCATCTCCTTGGCCGTGGACACACGGCTGAGCGCGTCCGTCAGATTGGCCTGTGTCGCAATCAGCAGCTTGTCCTCGTCGACCTGCTGGTCGCCCAGAATGTTCAGGCTTTCGGCCAAAACCCCCATCGAGTTCATGTTCGGGCTGGCCCGGCGGAACAGATTGCGGCGTTTCTTGGGGTCTTTCGCCAGATATTCGGTGCTGTCAACGTAATTGCAATCCTGTTGCAGCGTTTGCAGCGTGGTCTTCACAGCCTCCAATGCCGAGAACCGCAAAATCCCCCGCGAGCGCATCGAGGTTCCGTCGCGGTCGGACATGCCCGCCCATAGCCGGTCAATCGTCGTGACCCACAGCTTGCCGTATTTCTCAGGATGGACATCCATCATATGCACCAGCCCGGTGCTGGGGTTGCATTTGGCGATGATGGCAAAGTGACCGCCGGGCATGTTCTGTTTGCCATGCGCCACGCCGACCTGAAAATTGGCTACCAGAATGTCGTTGTCGCCGCCCACCCGGTTGGATTCATCAATCGCCTGCAACAGCAACTCGACCGAGGTTGTGGCCTCATCCATGAAATAGGCCTGAACCTGTATCTTCTCACGCAGGTCCTGCGTGTTGATGAATGTGCAGGCGACGTCGTAAAGCTCGCCCAGCGAAATCCCGTCATTGACCACAAAGGATGTGGGCAAGGCGCATTCGCGGAAGATGTCGTTGACCTCGTAGCTGAACCCCAAAGCCGACATGCTCAGCGCTGCGGCTGTCACGCTGCAACAGTTGATGGGTTGCTGAAAGTTGTGCAGATGCACGCTGACCAGATCCCCAAACAGGGTGTCGTAACAGTGTTTGCGGATCGCAATCGGGACTTCCAGCCATTGGCTGCTGGACAAATAGGCCAGCTTGGTCCCCGCCGTGGCCAGCGCCTGAAGGCTGACGGGGATATCAAAAATCTCAAGATGTTCTTCATAGAAATAGTCACCAGCGTCAGCTGTGGCCAAAACCACCTCATCCTGCTGCAACTGGACCAGACCAGACAGGACCACATACATGCCTTCGGGTGGCAGGATGGTGTCGGCTTCAACCTCGAAGCACTCGAAATGCGGTTTGATGGGTTTGTCTTCCGATGCGGACAGGATCGCATAGATCACTGACCAGTCGGACTCGGATGGATTGAATGTACGGAAATTCTCAATCGGATCTTTAGGCACGCCTGTTCCCCCCTGAACGTTGGCTTCAATGCATTTCAGGACCGATGTCGGGATCAACCAGAACAGGCGCATTGGTCCGGTAATTGGGCGCAATGCGTTTCCCGACAAGGTCAGGGCCACGCATGACGCGGAATTGGCGCGGACAAAATGGCCCAATAACCTGCACCTTACCTTAGGTTAGGCGGAAAATCACGGAAGTATTTGGATAGTTGCATGTCTACTCAGTTTTCGCGCGTTCCGTCTAAAAGACGAAAAAACCGACATTATGACGGATCAATTGACTATTTCGACAAGATAACCCCTGCGAGCCGGACAAGCGGCCCGTCATACTTTCGGAAAACGAAAGAGGAGGCGCGTTTTGAGCTGGAATATCTGTGTCATCGGAGCAGGCAAGATCGGTCATATGATCGCCGCCCTGCTGAAATCGTCATCCAACTATTCGGTCACCGTGGCCGACCGCGACCTGTCGGCGCTGTCTGTGTTGAACCGCCAAGGTGTTGCAACCCGGCAGGTCGACGTCAGCGACGCGGCGCAACTGGCCCAGGCGCTGACCGGCTTTGATGCCGTCATCTCGGCCGCCCCGTTCTTCTTGACCCCGCAAATCGCAAAGGCAGCCAAGGCTGCGGGCGCGCATTACTTTGACCTGACCGAGGATGTCGCAGCCACAAATGCCGTGCGCGAATTGGCCAAGGACAGCGCAACAGCCTTCATGCCGCAATGTGGTCTGGCACCCGGTTTTGTCGGAATCGAAGGGGCAGCGCTGGCGGCAGAGTTCGACGCGCTGGACAGTTTGCATATGCGGGTTGGCGCTCTGCCGCTTTATCCGACCAATGCGCTGAAATACAATCTGACATGGTCCACTGACGGGCTGATCAACGAATACTGCAACCCCTGCGATGCCATCGTGAACGGCGAACGGGTCAAGACCGCGCCGCTGGAAGATTACGAATTGCTGGGCCATGACGGGGTGGAATACGAGTGTTTCAACACATCCGGGGGCTTGGGCACATTGCCCGAAACGCTGGACGGCAAAGCGCGGGCGGTATCCTATCGCTCGATCCGCTATCCCGGCCATTGCGATATTCTGAAACTTCTTCTCAAGGATCTGGGGCTGGAGCGTCGCCGCGATCTGCTGAAGGATATCTTTGAGACCGCCCTGCCGCGCACTGATCAGGACGTGGTGCTGGTCTATTGCACGGCCAAGGGCATGATTGACGGGACCTTGCGTGAGAAATCCCTGATCAACAAGAGCTTCGCGCGTGAGATCAACGGACAGGTCTGGAGCGCCATTCAAGTCACCACCGCTGCGGGTGTGCTGGGTGTGGTCGATCTGATGCGCACGGGCGCGCTGCCCGCCAAGGGCTTTGTCCGGCAGGAACAGGTGGCCCTGCCCGATTTCCTGAACACCGAATTTGGCCAGCTTTACCGCGCTGGCGATGCAACCCCACAGAACAAGGCGGCATGAGATATGAAAGACATCGTGATGACTGCGCAAACCACCCTCGCCAATCTGGACCTGACGGTCGCGGAGCTGACCGGCGGCACGCTGGCTGTGCACTCGCCCATCGACGGCAGCCTGCTGGCCGAGGTGCATGAAACCCAAGCGGGCGACATGGACACCATCTTTGCCAACGCCAAAACAGCGTTCAAAGCCTGGCGCACCGTACCCGCCCCCCGCCGGGGAGAGCTGATACGTTTGCTGGGCGAAGAGCTGCGCGCGGCCAAAGACGATCTGGGCGCGCTGGTCAGTTGGGAGGCGGGCAAGATCACCTCGGAAGGTTTGGGCGAAGTGCAAGAGATGATCGACATCTGCGACTTTGCCGTAGGTCTGTCGCGGCAACTATACGGTCTGACCATCGCATCCGAGCGCCCCGGCCACCGGATGATGGAGACATGGCACCCGGCGGGTCCGGTCGGCGTGATCTCGGCCTTCAACTTCCCGGTTGCGGTTTGGTCGTGGAACGCGGCGATCGCGCTGGTTTGTGGCGATACGGTGATCTGGAAACCATCCGAAAAGACACCTCTGACCGCGATGGCTTGCCAGAAGATTTTCGAACGGGCACTGGCCCGGTTTGGCGATGCGCCCGACCACCTGCTGCAAACCCTGATCGGTGGCTCCGCGCTGGGCGAGGCGCTGGTGGCCAGCGAAGATGTGCCGGTGATTTCCGCCACCGGCTCGACCCGCATGGGCCGCGCGGTGGCCCCCGTGGTGGCATCCCGCTTTGGCAAGTGTATTCTGGAACTGGGCGGCAATAACGCGATGATCGTTGGTCCCTCGGCCGATCTGGAAATGGCGGTGCGCGCAATTGTCTTCTCAGCCGTGGGAACAGCCGGTCAACGCTGCACCACGCTGCGCCGCCTGATCGTGCATAACTCGATCCGTGAGGAATTGGTGGGTCGCTTGAAAAAGGCCTATGCCGGTCTGCCCATCGGCAACCCGCTGACTGAGGGCACTCTGATTGGCCCGCTGGTCGATGAGGCCTCGGGCGCCGCCATGACCGCAGCGTTGGACGCGGCCAAAGCCGAGGGCGGCACCGTGTTTGGTGGCCAGCGCGTGACCGAGGGCGTGCCGGATGGCGTCTATATGCAGCCCGCCATCGTCGAGATGCCCGGTCAGACCGCCACGGTAAAAACCGAGACCTTTGCGCCGATCCTCTACGTGATGGGCTATGATGATTTCGACGAGGCCATCGACATCCAGAACGACGTCCCGCAGGGCCTGTCATCCTGTGTGTTCACCCTGAACATGCGCGAGGCCGAACAGTTCCTGACCGCAGCCGGATCAGATTGCGGCATCGCGAACGTCAATATCGGTCCGTCTGGGGCCGAGATCGGCGGAGCCTTTGGTGGTGAAAAAGAAACCGGCGGCGGACGCGAAAGCGGATCGGACGCGTGGAAAGCCTATATGCGGCGGCAGACCAATACGGTGAACTATTCGGCCGAATTGCCGCTGGCGCAGGGCGTGAAATTCGACATCTGAACACCTCACCCGGCGGTGCCCAAGCGTCGCCGGGTTTTCAATCGGCGAACAGGTAATCCAACTGCAAAATCGCCTTGGCCTTGTTCGGTGAGACACCCAGAAACGCTGTAATCGCTTCTTCCTTTTCAGCAGGCGTGTCGGTTTCCCGAATGCGCCGGTAACTGCCAAGACCGGCCCCCCGTATCAATTCAGATTCATAGGCAAGCGCGTTGCGCAGGGTCGGCACAAGATCGGCTACGGTTTCGTCGGGGCTGTTCTCACCGGCCAGGCCAATGCGCCGGGCGTGGCCGATCAGATAGGCGTCTGAATACGCGCACTCGATCTCCAGCACATGCGCACGAGACTGGTCGGCATTAAAGTCTTCGATGATCTCAAGGTTCGCAGGATCAACACAAATGACCAGCTTGTCCGTGTCGAAACTGTCAAACAGCATACGCAGGACTGCGCGCCGGTGCCGAGACCGTTTGTCCAGCGTGGTTTCGATGCCGCCGAGATCGGGCAGGGCCGTGTCTTCTTCGTTGAACAGGTATTCGATACAGGGGATGTCGGTCTCAGACGTGATCTGGTCGACCAGCCGTTTGGCCACATGCCATTTCTTACAGACGATCAGAAACACTTCGCGGTTTGGCCCAAGCGTATTGCCTGCCTCCCAGAACCGCTGCCCGTACCGGCGGCCAACTCGCCCGCGCCCGGTCAGGAACCTGTGCAGGTTTCGCCCTTCATCCGAAATCCGGAACGTGACCCCTTCGGTGGCATAGAGCTTGCCCAGCCTCTCTTTCAGTTCATGCGCTTCAGAGCTGATCTTGCGGGCAAACAGGTAATCCTGCCCCAGCAACATATCGTAATGGTCATTGTAGAACGTAACCGGCATTCCGTAGTCCGAGAACATCAGGAACGTGGGCGTGCGGTTCTCTATCTCTTCTTTGGGAACGAGATGGCGAACGAGGGTCTGGAAAAACGTCTCATCCGGAATCCAGGTGGTTGAGAAAAAGCGGGTCACATCCGGGCGCTGCTTCAGGAAATCCAGAATCATCTCGATCGTCCGGCGGCGCAGACACCACCACTGGCTGCCGATCATGACCTGTATGTCGGCAGGAACGTCGCGTGTCAGGCCAAACCGCTTTTGCAGTTCGTAAGCGGCATAGAACCACCGGCTTTGCGTTCGTTCGTTAAAATAATGGCGATAGATCAGCCGGTCTTCCTTCATTCCGGTCTTGATCCATTTGCTCTCAAAGAAGTCGTGGCTTTCGATGAAATCCATGTCGCGCTCGTCCAGAAAACGATGCGCGTATTCCGCCGTCTTGATGGCCATGCAGTCGCCCGACAGCATGTAGAAATGCGTTGCACGAGGAAATGCATCCACCGCCGCTTCGATGGCGTGCAGGGTGGCCTGAACCAAAGACCACTCTCCCCAGCCACATTTGATCCGCTTGGTGGCGAACGCGACATTTGGGTTGGGCGCAAGGGCCTCTCGAATGCGGGCATAGGCCGCGGCGCTGGCGCGTGCGTCAAAGTGAATGGCCATGCAATCCCCGGCGGCGGTCAATTGCTCGGCTTGTGCAATGATGGCCTCGGGGTCTTTGTGGCACAGCAATATATAGGCAATCCTGGCCATTTCAGTTCTATGAATTCCGTTTCTGCCCGTTTCCAACCGTGATACTGAGGATGAGCGATTGAATAAACATAATATTTTTGGTTTTTAGATCTCAAAAGCGGGCAGAAATTTCAGGTTCTGACTCGCGGAGGAGGCAAGGCAGATGGGTTTTCCCGGCACATGGATGACCGACAGCGAAAGCATGGTGTATCGGGTGGTGCCGAAATGCGCCTGCTCGACCATTGGACAGATCATGTATTATTCGGATCATGGTCGGTTTTTTGACGGTGACATTCACGACGCAGATGACGGAATGCATAAATGGGCATTCGAGAACAGTCAGGATGCGATTTCCCAAAATGTACGAAATCACGCGTCTTATACCTTTACCTGCGTCCGCAATCCTTACACGCGTATTCTCAGCTCGTTTTTTGACAAAATCTGCGGGATTCAACGCAATGGGAAGCGGTACCGGGGCAATCTGGTGCCCACGCTGATCTATAATTACGGGATCGAGGTTGGCGGCGATGATGGCAAAGGTGAGTTCGACCAGATCGCCAGTTTCCGCCGGTTCTTGCTTTTTGCGCGCGATACGATCCGTTGGCGCAGGCCGATGGACCCTGATATCCACTGGTCGGCCATGTCAGGCCATGTCTCGACCTTTATCGTGAATGGCGGGCGATATGATCGGATTTTCTGGACCGAAGCGTTCAATGACGGAATGCAGGATGTCCTGAACCATCTGGACACACCGCACGGTGTGGACCTGTCCCAGATCCCGCGCTTCAACGAATCCGAAGGGCATGGCCCCAAGCGCGCCCATCCGGTCGAGGATTACTTCGACGATCTGTCGATGCATTTGGTCTATGAAATCTACAAACAGGATTTCGAGCTGTTCAAATACGATTTCGAGAACCCCGCGAACAAAATGCCAATCGGCGAGATTGATCTGGACGAGGTTCACGCCAAACTGGGGGATTGAAGGGCAGTAAGTGTGAGCAGCCTCATCTGTCTGGGCATGATTTGCACGTGAGTGTCAGCTCTGAACATAGGAAGCAAAGAAAATTGAGGATTTCTCTAATGGCAGTTCTTGCCACTTTGATGGCCATTGGAGCCAATACTAGCATAGCTCAAGTATTGAACAGCCCATTTGGAAGCTTTTCTCCGGGTGTCTACGTAGAAGATGAAAGTAACCTAATTTCAATTTATTCGCTCGCGAGCGCAATACAGATACTTGATACGGCAAGCAGTATTAAATTTGGCGATGATACTGAACTTGAGGATGTAAATTTTTTCTTTTCTTCGGGCGAGAACTTCATACTGGAAAACCGAGTATCCGCCAAAGCTATTGCACAGCTTCCCGAAGAGCTTTCTATCAGAGTGCTAGAGCAAAAGACGAATTCACGTAACTGCTACGTCCAGGGCTATGAAGTTGACGGTCAGGTAATAGTGATATCAGTTCACGATAGAAAGTTCCATTCAGACAATAACATTTTCAAGTGTTTCACGGCGGCAGTTTGGTACTTCAAACATACTAACATCAATGAGTTCGACCCAAGTCGATGGAGGCTCGAACTCACCAAACTTCTTGCCGACGAGTTGAACTAAGTGAAAGCTCTGTCAATCCCCTGCATCTTACCTTTCGCGTTCACCAGAAAGCACAATATGCATTTCGTTGGCGTCGAACGGTTACAGCGATTCAAACGCGCTATCAGTGCTCGGTTCATCCACTTTTCGTAATTTTCTGGCTGCATCCTGTTAGAAAAGGTCGTTGATCGCAAGCAGTCGAAGGTCCCTTTTTTTCGCAAAACAGAACAAAAAACGGCCCACCGGATAGGTGGGCCGTATTCTGTTGAGTGATGTCTAACTCAAACCTGACGCACGGCGCCTTTGGCGGCGCTGGTGGTCAGCTTGGCATAAGCCTTGAGTGCCGTGGAGACTTTGCGTTTGCGCGGCGCGGCCGGCTCCCAGCCTTTTTCATCCTGCTCGGCGCGGCGGGTGGCCAGTTCTTCGTCCGAGACCGCCAGATGGATCGAGCGTTTGGGGATGTCGATCTCAATCTTGTCGCCCTGACGCACCAGACCGATGACACCGCCTTCGGCCGCCTCAGGCGAGACGTGGCCGATCGACAGGCCCGAGGTGCCGCCCGAAAACCGCCCATCGGTCAGCAAGGCGCAGGCTTTGCCCAGACCTTTCGATTTCAGGTATGAGGTCGGGTAGAGCATTTCCTGCATCCCCGGACCACCGCGTGGGCCTTCGTATCGGATGACGACCACGTCGCCTTCTTTCACCTTGCCGGTCAGGATGTCGTTTACCGCCTGATCCTGGCTTTCGCAAACATAGGCCGAGCCGGTGAAAGTCAGGCTGGCCGGGTCCACACCGGCGGTTTTCACGATACAGCCGTCACGCGCGATATTGCCGAACAGAACCGCCAGACCGCCGTCCTGACTGAAGGCGTGCTCTTTGCTGCGGATCACGCCGCCTTCGCGGTCGGTGTCCAGCTCTTTGTAGCGGTTCGACTGGCTGAACGCCTGCGTTGTGCGCACACCGCCGGGGGCCGCTTTGAACAGGTCTTGCGCCTTGGGGTTATTGGCAACCTTGATGTCCCAGTTGGCAATCGCTTCGCCCATGGTGCCGGAATGTACGGTGCTGCAACCTTCGTGCAGCAGACCGGCGCGGCTGAGTTCGCCGAGGATCGAGAAGATGCCACCGGCGCGGTGAACGTCCTCCATATGCACATTCTCGGTGTTGGGCGCGACCTTGCACAGGCACGGCACTTTACGGCTGAGCCGATCCATGTCGGACATGTCGAAATCCACGCCGCCCTCATGCGCGATGGCCAGCAGATGCAGCACGGTGTTGGTCGAACCACCCATGGCGATATCCAGCGACATGGCGTTTTCAAACGCGTCAAACGTGGCGATTTCGCGGGGCAGGAAGCCTTTTTCGTCCAGATCATAGTGGCGTTTGGTGATCTCGACGATGCGGCGACCGGCTTCAAGGAACAGCTCTTTGCGGTCCGAATGGGTGGCCAGCGTCGAGCCATTGCCCGGCAGCGCCAGACCCAGCGCTTCGGCCAGACAGTTCATCGAGTTCGCAGTGAACATGCCCGAGCACGACCCGCAAGTCGGGCAGGCGTTTTCCTCGATATGCTGGACCTGCTCATCGGTGTACTTGTCGTCGGCTGCGGCCACCATTGCGTCCACGAGGTCGATCTTTTTCACATCCAGATCGGCGATGTCGATCTTACCCGCCTCCATCGGCCCACCCGAGACAAAGATCGCGGGGATGTTCAGACGCATGGCCGCCATCAGCATGCCAGGAGTGATCTTGTCACAGTTCGAGATACAGACCATCGCATCAGCGCAGTGTGCGTTGACCATGTACTCGACCGAGTCCGCGATCACTTCGCGCGAGGGCAGCGAATACAGCATCCCGTCATGGCCCATGGCGATGCCGTCATCCACCGCAATGGTGTTGAACTCTTTCGCAACGCCGCCTGCGGCCTCAACCTCGCGCGCGACCATCTGGCCAAGGTCCTTCAGGTGGACGTGACCCGGCACGAATTGCGTGAACGAGTTGACGATGGCGATGATCGGCTTGCCGAAATCATCGTCGCCCATGCCGGTCGCACGCCACAGGCCGCGGGCACCGGCCATGTTGCGGCCATGGGTTGAGGTTCTGGATCGGTAAAGTGGCATGACGCTGTTTCCCTTTTGCCTCGGGTTGCATGTCTTGGGGTTCGTACGTTATAGCGCACGTATCACATGTGCGCTATAACGCACAAGAGGATTCGCGGGACGCTAAGATGGACTCTGACGACATTACGCTGAAACTGCGGGACGTGCGGGCGGCAACCGGCTTGAGCCTGTCGAAAGTGGCCGAGTTGACGGGCGTCAGCAAGGCGATGCTTGGCCAGATCGAACGGGGCGAATCCAGTCCGACCATCGCCACCTTGTGGAAAATCGCCAAAGGGTTCCAACTGCCGCTCAGCGCTTTGATCGGATCGTCGGCGCTGCGCGATCCGGCGGATGCCAGCCTGTTCCGCACAGTGACCTTCCCCGGCAGCATCGAGGTCAAGATCGTCTTTCCTTTTGATCCCGCACTGGGTGCGGAAACCTTCCATGTTGATCTTGCCCCGAACCAGAGCCACGAATCCGCTGCCCATGCCGCCGGTGTGACCGAGGAGGTCTTTGTACTGAACGGGTCGCTCGAGATTCTACGCGATGGCGAATGGGTTCCATTGCAGGCCGGGCAGGGTCTGCGCTTTGCCGCCGATCTGCCACACGGCTATCGGGCGGGTGGCGAGGGCGCCGCATTTCTGAACATGCACCACTATCCTTCGTCCGTGGTTATGGAAACGGCCCCCTGAAAACGCCATCCAGCCTTGAACCCGCAACTCTGCGCGTATAGGGAAAACCCAAGCTCGCTTTGGGGAGGCTTTGATGCAGGACGATCCGAAAACCCTCGTTTCTACCGAATGGCTTGCAGCCCATCTCAAGGACCCGGACCTGCGGGTTCTGGACGGGTCGTGGTATTTGCCGCAGCAAGGGCGGGATGCAAAGGCCGAGTATGACGCGGCCCATATCCCGGGCGCGCGATTCTTTGACATTGACGACATCTCGGATCATCGGTCGGACCTGCCGCATATGGCGCCTCCGGTCGAGAAATTCATGTCGCGCTTGCGGGCGATGGGCGTTGGGGATGGTCATCAGGTGGTGGTCTATGACGGCGCGGGGCTGATGTCCGCCGCGCGGGTCTGGTGGCTGTTCCGACTGATGGGTCAGGATAATGTCGCCGTTCTGGATGGCGGCTTCCCCAAATGGCAGGCCGAAGGGCGTGAGATCGAAGACCTTCCCCCGGTGATCCGCGACCGCCACATGACGGTGCGCGTGCAAAACCATCTGGTGCGGGATGTCACTCAGGTGTCTGCTGCGGCGAAATTGGCCGACCACGAAATAATTGACGCGCGTTCCGCCGCCCGATTTGCAGGGACCGGAACCGAGCCGCGTGAAGGGCTACGTTCGGGGCACATTCCGGGCTCGCGCAATGTACCGTTCGATTCGCTGCTCAACAAGAACGGCACGATGAAATCCCCCGAGGAGTGTCGTGCTGTGTTCGAGGGCGCAGGCGTCGATTTGTCGAAACCCGCCATCACCTCATGCGGGTCGGGTGTGACAGCCGCGATCCTCAGCCTTGCGCTTGAACGCATGGGCAAGAAAGACCACTCGCTTTATGACGGCTCCTGGGCTGAATGGGGTGCTTTCCCGACCCTGCCCGTCGCAACCGGAGAGAACTGATGTTCGAGAACCTCAAACCGCAGCCCGCCGACAAGATTTTGGCGTTGATGCAGATGTACCGCGAAGATCCGCGCGATCAGAAGATCGACCTGGGTGTTGGCGTCTACAAGAATGCCGAAGGGGTGACCCCGGTGATGCGCGCGGTGAAAGCGGCTGAAAAGCGTATTTTGGACGAACAGGAAAGCAAAGCCTATACCGGTCTGGCTGGTGATCCGGCCTATGCGGATGCGATGATCGGCCTGATCCTTGGCACCTCGGTCCCGCGCGGCAATATCGCGGCCGTGGCAACACCCGGCGGCACTGGTGCCTGTCGGCAAGCGTTTGAGATGATCCGTATGGCCAACCCGTCGGCGCGCGTGTTTGTGTCGAACCCCACATGGCCGAACCACCTGTCGATCTTGAACTATCTTGGCATTGAAACCGTCCCGTACCGCTATTTCGACGGCGAGACCCGAGGCGTGGATTTCGATGGCATGGTCGAGGACCTGAAGACTGCCAAGGCAGACGACGTGGTGTTGCTGCATGGGTGCTGCCACAACCCGACCGGGGCCAACCTGAACATGGTTCAGTGGCAAGAGGTCGTGAACATCATTAATGAGCTGGGCCTCGTGGCAATGATCGACATTGCCTATCAAGGCTTCGGTGATGGTCTGGAAGAAGATGCGCAGGCGACTCGTCTGGTGGCCTCGTCGGTCAAACGTTGCCTGATCGCGGCGTCCTGTTCCAAGAACTTTGGCGTCTACCGCGAACGGACCGGGTTGTTGATGGCGATCAGCGATGACGCGGCGCAGACGGCATTGAACCAGTCGACGCTGGCCTTTCTGAACCGCCAGAATTACTCCTTCCCGCCCGATCACGGTGCGCGCGTTGTCACCACGATCCTGAATGACGAGGCCCTGCGTGCGGATTGGGCGGCCGAGCTGGAAGAGGTTCGCCTGTCCATGCTGGGTCTGCGCCAACAACTGGCTGACGAGTTGCAAAGGCTGAGCGGCTCGGACCGGTTTGGTTTTATCGCCCAACACCGCGGCATGTTCTCACGCCTTGGGGCCGCGCCTGAACTGGTCGAGCAGCTGCGCAATGATCACGGCATCTACATGGTGGGTGACAGCCGTCTGAACATTGCGGGTCTGAACGCGACAACGGTGCCGATTTTGGCTAAGGCGATTGTTGACGTCGGGGTCTGAGCCAACTGCCAATGAATGACAAAAGCCGCGCAAACCAGCGCGGCTTTTTTCTTTCGCGGGTCGGGCAAACTGATCTCTAAGGGGGTGTTAGGTCCAAAGTTCCTTGTCGCCGATGATCGCATCCACCACATCTTCGGCGCGTTGGCGGGAGCTCTGTCTTTTTCCCAATCCCATGTGCACAGCTTCTATTTGAACGATGTAGTCCACAACTCTTCGACGCTCTTCTCCCCTGCGGAGCATTCCCGCGGCCCTTTGTAGGTATGTGTCGTATTCGTCAGAGAACGGGGCGTTTTCATCGTCTTGCCAGTTGTCTTCTGGCCCCAGCAGACCGATGGGGTCCCATAACTTCCAGCCGATGTCACGAAGGCGCAATAGTTTTATTTTTGTTTTGGGCGGTGATTTGGGCATTAAATGGCAGTTCGATAGAAAATTCCTGTAAAAGATCAGAACTGCAAACGACCATCTGAGTCTATGAAATTCAACAGTCAGAAAAGAAAAAGCCGGGCGCGTACGCCCGGCTTTGGTTTGGATATCTCAGGGATTAGCCCTTCGAGAATTCCGGATAGGCTTCCATGCCCAGTTCCGCCATGTCGAGGCCGTTGATCTCATCTTCTTCGCTGACGCGGATGCCAACGATGGCTTTCAGGATGACCCACAGGATCAGCGCGCCGACAAAGGTGAACATGCCGTAGGCCGCGATACCCAGAAGCTGGGTGCCCAGCGAGGCTTCACCGTAGAAGATCACGGCGATGGTGCCCCAGATACCGGCGAACAGGTGAACCGGGATCGCACCGACCACATCGTCCAGCTTGAGCTTGTCCAGCATCGGAACCGCGAAGACCACGATGACACCGCCCACAGCACCGATCCACAGCGCGCCGAACAGGGTCGGGGCCAGAGGTTCAGCCGTGATCGACACCAGACCGGCCAGCGCACCGTTGAGAACCATGGTCAGGTCGGGCTTTTTGTACAGCAGATGCGTCAGGATCAGTGCGGTTACGGCACCGGCTGCAGCGGCCATGTTGGTGTTGGCAAAGATACGCGAGACGTCAGTTACGTCGCCCACGGTGCCCATCGCCAGCTGCGAGCCGCCGTTGAAGCCGAACCAACCCAGCCACAGGATGAAGGTACCCAAGGTTGCCAGGGCCAGGTTCGAACCGGGCATCGGGTGGACTTTGCCGTCCTTGTACTTACCGATACGCGGGCCCAGCACGATCACACCTGCCAGAGCTGCCCAGCCACCGACCGAGTGCACAACGGTCGAGCCAGCGAAATCCGAGAAGCCCGCTTCAGACAGCCAGCCGCCGCCCCACTGCCACGAGCCCGAGATCGGGTACAGGATACCTGTCAGTACAACGACGAAGATCAGGAAGGGGAACAGCTTGATCCGCTCGGCCACGGCACCCGACACGATGGACGCGGTGGCAGCCACAAAGACCAACTGGAAGAAGAAGTCCGAACCGATCGAGGCATAGTCCAAAGCAGCCTCGGCAGGGTCGACACCGACCGGGTCAAGCACGGTGGGGCCGCCAATGGCAAAGAAGCCGTTGAAGTCGCCCGGATACATCGTGTTGAAGCCAACCAGCCAGTACATGATCGCGGCAATGGAAAACAGCGCCACGTTCTTGATCATCTGCATGGCCACGTTCTTGGAACGCACCAGACCGCCTTCCAGCATGGCAAAACCTGCCGCCATGAAGAAGACTAGGAAGCCCGCCATCAGGAACAGCAGCGTGGTAAAGATATACTGGGTATGGAGCGCGGCTTCGCCGTCGGCGGCCTCTTGCGCCAGACCCATCTGCGGCAGCGCAACGATCGCGGCAGCAGGGATGAGAGATTTCATCAGGTTCATTGTCAGTCCTCGAATGATTGTGAGTGGGGGCGCTTACAGCGCCTCTTCGTTCGTTTCCCCGGTCCGCACGCGCAGGGCCTGCTCGACATCGAGGACGAAAATCTTGCCGTCACCGATCTTGCCGGTCTTGGCGGTTTTGGTGATGGTCTCGACGATCTGGTCGGCCATCGTAGCGGGCACCACGATTTCCAATTTGATCTTGGGTACAAAGTTCACGGCATATTCCGCGCCGCGATAAATTTCTGTGTGACCCGATTGCGAGCCGAAGCCCTTGATTTCGGTCACCATCATGCCGCGCACGCCAGATTCGGTCAGTGCCTCGCGCACCTCCTCCAGCTTGAACGGCTTGATTGTCGCAATGATCAGTTTCACGTTGATCCCCTCTGCTTCCCGGTCTGTCCGGCTTGTTTGCACTCGCAGCAAAAGAGCGCGACTGACGGGCATTAGGAACGCTGAGGGCAATCGGACGCTGGGGAAAATTGCGGCCCGGTGCACAATTTTTGCACAGTTAGCCGGGAATGCCTAAAAAATGTGCGCAAAAAGGAAGCGATTTACCGGAAATTCGGACCTCAACTTCATGGGTGTGGCAGGGTATGGTGCCTCAAAACGATAACCGGGCAGAGTTCGGAAATGACAGATTCCAAGCGCCGCAAGACCCCCTTGGTGGCGGATAAAAGATACCCCTCCAAGGGCCGCAAGCCCAAGGCGACCAAGCGCACCGCGAAACCGGCGGGCAAGAAGGCCGTCGCACGCAAAACCACCACACGCAAGCCCACCCGCAAGAAAACACGCAAGAAAACGGGCGGAGGCGGAGGAGGGATATTCCGCCGTATGTTCCGTTGGCTGTGGCGGATGATCTGGGGTGTGACATGGCGTGTCGGGGCCGTTTGCGCGCTGTTGCTGGCGCTGGCGATTGGCGTTGTCTACACCTCGCTGCCCGATGTCGATTCGCTTTTGGACGGCCGCGCGCGCGGGTCGGTCACGATGCTGGACCGCGACGGCAAGGTGTTTGCATGGCGTGGTGATCAGTTCGGCGGGGTCATTACGGCTGATACCGTGTCTCCGCACCTCAAGCACGCGGTTATCGCGACCGAGGACAAGCGGTTTTATCGCCATTTCGGTGTCAGCCCGCGCGGGGTTGCCAGCGCCGTGCGCATCAACCTGAGCGAAGGCCGGGGGCCGCTGTCGGGCCATGGCGGTTCGACCATCACGCAGCAGACGGCCAAACTGCTGTGTCTGGGTGTTCCTTATGATCCCGCTGATTGGGAGTCCGAGGCGGCCTATGAAGCTGACTGTCGTCAGGGATCGTTGTGGCGCAAGGCCAAGGAAGCCGTTTACGCGATGGCGATGGAGGTCAAATACTCCAAGGACGAAATCCTGACTATCTATCTGAACCGTGCGTTCCTTGGCGCAGGGGCGCGCGGGTTCGAGGCTGCCAGCCAGCGGTATTTCGGGATTTCAGCCGCCGAAGTATCCCCGTCCGAGGCCGCGATGCTGGCGGGCCTTCTGGTCGCGCCGACCCGGTATGCGCCGACGAACAACCTGCAACGCTCGCAGGATCGGGCGCGTCTGGTGGTCGGGTTGATGGAGGATCAGGGATACCTTTCCCCCGCGCAGGCCAGCGAAGCCCGCACCCGTCCCGCGGAACTGTCCGAAGCCGCCGCCGCGCGTGCAGGCGGGTATTTCGCCGATTGGGTCATGGCCAGCGGACCCGAGTTCTTCACCCGCAACACGACCGAGGATGTGGTGATCCGGACAACCCTGGATCAGCGCCTGCAGAAATCGGCAGAAGAGGCGCTGCAATATATCTTTCAGGAAAAAGTCCGTGAAGGGTCCAAGGCGCAGGCCGCGATTGTTGTGATGTCCGCAGATGGGGCTGTGCGCGCCATGGTCGGCGGTCGCAAGACGCGCGTATCAGGTGCGTTCAATCGCGCGACGCAGGCATTGCGTCAGACCGGATCATCCTTCAAACCCTTCGTCTACGCGACAGCGTTGGAGCTTGGGTATTCTCCGCTGGATACGGTCGTGGACGAGCCCTATTGCATCAATATCCCCGGTTCGGGCCAGTGGTGCCCCAAGAACTATACCAACAAGTTCTATGGCCGGGTCACGCTTGCGGATGCGTTGAAGAACTCGCTGAACATCCCGGCCGTCAAAGTGGCCGAGGTTGCGGGGCTTGAAAATGTGCGCACCGTTGCCAGCGGGTTTGGGATTGCCAATGATCTGGCCGAGGGTCCCGCCCTTGCCCTGGGCGCGTCGGAAAGCACGCTGATCGAGATGACCGGGGCTTATGCGGGTATCCTGAACGGTGGCTCGTCCGTGGAACCTTATGGTTTGACCGAGTTAAAGCTGCTGGGGGACCAGACGCCCGTTATGGTGACGACGACCGGCATCGGAGAGCGTGTCATCAACGACAAGGCGGCCAAGCAACTGACATGGATGATGGAGCGCGTGGTCTCGCAAGGCACCGGCGCGCGGGCGCAGCTACCTGGATGGCAGGTGGCGGGCAAGACCGGCACGACTCAGGCCGCACGCGATGCGTGGTTTATCGGGTTCACGGCAGATTACGTGGCGGGTGTCTGGATGGGCTATGACGACAATACGCCGCTTTCCGGTGTCACCGGCGGCGGGTTGCCTGCGGAAATCTGGAAGGAAACTATGCTGCGTGTGACCGAAGGGATGACGCCGACGCCCTTGCCGATGTTGGCCCCGGACCCGCCCGTGCGAACCGCGCAGCCCCGGCAGCAACGCCGGAGGCAGGGCAACGGGTTCGAGAATGCCATCAACAACCTGTTGAACAATATTTTCGGCAACTGACCGGGCAAAGAAAAAGGCGGTGCGCTGGGCACCGCCTTTTGCATGTGTATGGCCGCCTGATCAGACGGTTTCGTCCAGCGCCGCCAGAATTGCATCACCCATTTCGGTGGTCGAAACCGGCTGCACGCCCTCTTCGGCCAGCAGATCAGCAGTGCGGACACCATCGGCCAGAACCTTCTCGATGGCCGCTTCCAGACGGTCAGCCTCAGCCCCCTGATCAAAGCTGTAACGCAGTGCCATGGCAAAGCTGAGGATACAGGCGATCGGGTTCGCCTTGCCCTGACCCGCAATATCGGGGGCCGAGCCGTGGACAGGTTCGTACATCGCCTTGGGACGGCCATTGGCCATGGGCGCACCCAGCGACGCAGATGGCAGCATACCCAGCGAGCCGGTCAGCATCGCCGCGCAATCCGACAGGATATCGCCAAACAGGTTGTCGGTGACGATCACGTCAAACTGCTTGGGCGCGCGTACCAACTGCATCGCGCCATTGTCGGCATACATATGGGTCAGCTCGACCTCGGGGTAATCCTCGGCCACGCGGTCTACGACCTCGCGCCACAGGATACCCGATTCCATGACGTTGGCTTTTTCCATCGAGCACAGCTTCTTGTTTCGGCGCATCGCCAGTTCAAAGGCCGAGCGTGCGGCGCGTTCGATCTCGGATTCAGTGTAACGCTGGGTGTTGATGCCCACGCGTTCGTTGCCTTCCTCGAAGATGCCGCGCGGCTCGCCGAAATAAACGCCCGAGGTCAGTTCGCGCACGATCATGATATCCAGACCGGCGACGATGTCCTTTTTCAGCGACGAGAAGTCGGCCAGCGCGTCAAAGCACTGCGCCGGGCGCAGGTTTGAAAACAGGTCCATTTCCTTGCGCAGGCGCAGCAATCCGCGCTCGGGCTTCACGCTGAAATCCAGATCGTCGTATTTCGGGCCACCCACGGCACCCAGCAGCACCGCGTCCACCTCTTGCGCGCGGGCCATGGTCTCGTCCGACAGCGGCTTACCATGGGCGTCATAGGCGGCACCGCCGACCAGATCCTCGCTCACGTCGAACGCCAGACCGCGGTTCGTGCCGAACCAGTCGATGATGCGGCGGACTTCGGCCATGACTTCGGGGCCAATACCATCTCCGGGCAGGATCAGCAGCGAGGGGTTGGACATGAAGGATCTCCTTGCGTTTCGTCGCAATGGCCCTAGCGCCTGCGCCGCATGGGGTCAATGCGAGGAAGCCGTCAGGTCGGGGTAAAACCCGTATCTGTGCCCGGAACGACGAATTCCCAAGGGTGTTTTGGGCTTGCCCTGCTCAGCCAGCTTTCAACTGTTCGGTAGAAACGCAGTGTTGAACGCCTTGCGCACCCATTCAACAGTGACCTGCACGCGCTTGTACCCAACCGTATCCGGGTTGAGATAGAGGTACAGGGTACGGCTGAATTCCGGACGACCTGAACCGACACGCACCAGATCGTCGCGCCCTTCGGCAAGGCACATGGGCAGCAGCCCCTTGCCCGCCCCGGCAGCGACCGCCGAGACCAACACGCTTGCGTCCGTTGCCGTCAAACGGACCTTTTCCGAAGGTTTGCTCAGGCGTCTGACAGCGCGGTTGATGATCGGGCGGCTGGCCTCTTCATCAAAGAAGGCAACCCAACTGTCGGGTATGTCTTGCAGGTGGGCGGCGCGATAAACGGCGTAAGGCACCTGACCCAGTGTAACGGTGTATTCCGCAGACTCGGGGGGAACTTCAAACCACATCTGGATTGAGGCCTCACCCGAGATGCGCGTTGTTGCGGCACGGGTCATAAGCCTCAGGTCCAGTCCGGGGTTTTCGGCAAGAAACCGATCCATCCCCGACACGGCCAACCTCTGCATTGTCCACGAATTCCCAATGATCCGCATCTTCCCCACTGCGCTGGCATGCGATTGAGAGATCTCGTCTGTCATTCGATGATAGTTTGCTTCGATCTGCTGGGCGCGTTCGATTGCGATGGCCCCGGCTTCGGTCGCCACGAACCCCGCCTTGGACCGCACAAACAGGATCACCCCAAGCTCTTGTTCCAACGCGGTCAACCGACGGCCCATGGTGGTCGCGTCCACATCAAGGACATGTGCCGCGCCGGTCAAAGAGCCTGCCCGACTGATGGCCAGCAACACTTTCAGATTGTCCCAGTTCATCCCGCATCATCCTGCAAATTTGCATGATCTTGATGCGGATTAGCGGCTTTTTGTCCGCAGATTTCAATTCTAAAGTTCCGGCGTTCCGAAAGAGAGATAGCACTTTCCATATTTCACAATGGGTTACGAGTACGCTTTTTTGGATGGTTTGGGTCGGTGCGGGTGTGCGCTGATCCGTGAAAAAGGACAAGTGAATGCATAATTTTTCGAAACTATGGGCTGCGACCGCGTGTCTGGCATTTGTCGCCGCCTGTAGCCAGACAGAGGCCCCGGAGCCGATCCAGCCCGAGCCTATTTTCAATAAATACGGAGACGTTGTTGGCTGCACCGGCGGGGCCAGCCCCAGTGGTGCGAGCCCGGATCAACCCTGTCTGCCGCCGCCACCACCGCCTCCCGGAGGGTGCGATGACTCGGCGGTTGCTGGAACGGCATCGGTTCCCTGTCCACCAACGGGTGAGGAGCGTGAGCCCGAAGACAGCTCAACCTCAGGCGGGGGCCGTGATCCGAGCGACAGTTCCACATCCGGCGGCGGCCGTGATCCGGGCGGAAGTTCCACGACCGGTGGCGGCAGTGACCCGACCGGAAGCTCGTCCACCAGCGGGGGTCGTGATCCGGCGGGCGGTGGGTCGTCCTCTGCGCCGCGGACCTGACATCACGCATCCTGTGTAACGAGTTCTTCAGGGTTTGAAGACAAACCTCGACCTAAGACAGGGCGACCAGCGGGTTGCCCTGTTTTTCGACCTCATTCCAACTCCAGATCGACCCAAACCAGTCGATGGCGGCTGGCCATTTGCGCAGCCTTTTGCTCCTTAGCCCCTGCGTCCGGCCAATGAACGCCGCTGCCGCGAACCGTCCAATGGGTCGAGGGCAAGACGTAGTCCACGCGCATATCGCCCGTTGCCTTCCAGGTGACCGTTGTCAACGCGCCGGAACTGTCGCGGGGCTGCGGGTCTTGAAGCAGGGGATGAGACAGCAGAGCCTGAATCGCTTGTTTGCGCCCCTCTCCGCGGGTGAGGTCCTGATTGGCGTCCCCGGCGATCACGAAAGGCCCTTCGGGGGCTTTGCCCAGCCGACCATCCAGAACATGTGACCACAGCCTTATTTCATCGTGATTGCGGAGCCCGTTCCGATCTTCCGGTCCGTCGAAAACCGGGGGTGCTGCGTGAAATGTCATCAGATCAAACGGCCCAAAGGGTGTTTCAACCGGAACCACCCAATGTGCGACCGAGGACAGGCGCTGAACTTGTTGAGCATCTTCCGACGGAAAAGGCTGCCCGTCCAATTCCGGCATCTGCGCATCCGGCACCGCATGCCAGAGCAATGGCGAGAAGTCCTGAACCGCGTCCCGGTTGATGGGATAGCGCGACAGAACCGCCATACCGCCATGCCCGGTAAACTTGCCCCACCCCTGCGCGTCGCCCGGACCGTGGGTACGCCCATCGCCATCCAAGTCCAGGTCTGTTTCCAACCCTGAATTTGGTTGTGCCGCGAACTGATGTGGGTAATCCAAACCGGCCTCTCGCAACTGGTCGGTCAATGCGGCAAGTGTCTGGCCGCCAAAGTCCCAGTCGACCCCCTGTAGCGCGACAATATCTGGCTTCACGGCTGCCAAAACCCGCACCACGGCCTGAACCTGAGCGTCGCCGCGCCCAATATCCCTAAGCAGCAGGCCCGGCCCATCGCGGCTGAGTTCGGTGTTGAAGGTTGCCACGCGCACGGTCTCTGCCTGCGCCATCATGGGCAGCAAAAGCAGGAATATTATTCGGATCATGCGGTCTGAGTGGACTCGGCCGTGGAATAGGCGCGCCGTTTTTCAACGATCAGGTTCGCGATACGAAGGGTCGCCATGCCACGCATGATCATGCTGGCGGGCAGGAAAGCCCATGCGCTCATGGTCCAGATCAGCGTCTGGGGATTGCTGAGTGAAATGGGATCCACGTAATTGGTCAGCAACTTTATCATCGCCGGAATCAAAAACGGCAGCAGAACCCCGATCGAGATGTTGAGCCGACCGTCGCGCTGCAGGCGGGTGACCACATCGCCGCCCTTGGTGGGATCGAACAAGGGCAGATTTGTCCAGACGTTGAACGCACCATTGCCCGTGGGCCAGCCACGCAGTTTCACGGCGTAGGCAAAGCTGCCAATCGTGATCAGCGCCGTCAGATAAGCGACACTGGCCGAAATGCGAACCAGTTCGATCAGGGGCGCACTGGCATCCGCAGGCAGCATCAGCACGATCAACCGAACAGGCGAATAGGGAAAGTCGGCGATATTGGCTACGCTCAAACCGACCGAATAAAAGACAGTTGTCAGATGGGTCGGCGCATAGGCGTTCTTACAGATCAGCGTCAGAAACATGATCATTGTGACCAGCCCGACAAATCGCAGACGGTTCACCGGCGGTGCGTCGCGGAACTCGATAAAGCTGGGAAAGGCCGAGTTATATTCAGCAAAGGTCAGGAAAAACGCGAGAATGGCGAGAAACACGACGATCTCGGTCCCATTCGTTGACGATGCGGGCAAATACAACGCGGGGGTCAGCACGATCAACGCAACCAATATTCCCCGAATTGCCGCCCCTGTTGTGCGCGCAATCACTATCCGAACCCTTTCAAACTGGATAGGTCGATTCTGTGCCGACTTCAGTCCAACTTGTGCCCGCCGTTTGTTTTTTTGACGGATGCCTCTACGGGGCCAACACTGGCCGCCTTGGACACTCCACTCAAGCCAAGGTGCAGAAAACACGTGATTTTGGGCAAAATGATGGCAAAACTGGTGCGGGTTTGCATCATTCCTGACGCAAATCCGACGTGTAATTTAGCATTGCCGCTACATGTTGTGGTTGCCGCGAATTCAACCCCTAGAATGCGAAAGGGGCCGCCAAAGCGACCCCTTTAGGTTGAGTGTTCACAGAATCATCCACAGAATCATACCCAGGGGCGGGCCTGACTCGCGTGATCCTCGAATTTGTCGATGTGATGTTCTTTTTCCATCGACAGGCCAATATCGTCCAGACCGTTCAGCAAGCAGTGCTTGCGGTGCGGGTCGATGTCGAAGGTGATCTCGACGCCGTCCGAGGTGGTGATCTTCTGGTCTTCCAGATGCACGGTCATGCGGGCGTTTTCACCCTTGTGTGCGTCGTCCATCAGGATCGCGTGATGCTCTTCCTCGACCACGATGGGCAGGATGCCGTTCTTGAAGCAGTTATTGAAGAAGATGTCGGCAAAGCTGGTCGAGATTACCACCTTGATGCCGAAATCCTTGATCGCCCAAGGCGCGTGTTCACGTGACGAGCCGCAGCCAAAGTTATCTCCGGCCACCAGAATCTCGGTGTTGCGATAGGCGGGTTTGTTCAGCACGAACTCTTCGTTCTCGCCGCCATGGTCGTGATAGCGCATCTCGTCAAACAGCACGACACCAAGGCCGGACCGTTTGATCGTTTTCAAGTGCACTTTGGGGATGATCATATCGGTGTCGATATTGATCAATGGCATTGGGGCGGCCACCCCGTGGACTTTTTCAAACTTTTCCATGTTCACACTCCTGCGGGAGAGGGCCGACCCCTTGCCCCGCGTTTAAGCTTGTTTCGCTTCCGTTGTTGCGTCGTCGGGCGCGTTCTTGACAAAGAACGCCATGAAGACCAAACCGAACCCGTTGAACAGCATCTCGATCCCCAGGAAGATACCCAGAATGCTCATCAGCACCGCCGGTTCACTTCCTACATAAGTCCAGATGATGCCCGCGAGCACGATAGACAAGATGCCCGAGATCATTGTCGGCCAGAAATACTGCGTTCCTTTCATCTGGAACGACAGAATGACCCGCGCGATGCCGCCTGCCATGAACAGGATCAGCATGACCACCGCCAAGGTGAGCGTTCCGGCCAGAGGCTGGGACATGAAGTTCCAGCCGAGGAACAGCATCACGGCACCCATGATGAATGACAGGATCTTGTTGCCCGTACCTTCGACGGAGAACCCGCCAACAACCTGCAACACGCCCGATATCAGCAGCAACACGCCCGTTACCACTGTCACAGCTATCGAGGCCACCACCGGCGCGCCCAGCACAAAGATGCCAAACGCAATCGAAAGCAGCCCCAACAAGAGCCATTTGACCCAATCACTCATTTCAGTCTCTCCCTCAAATATTCAGATATGAGGGTAGCTTACATCAATTCGCGGACGTCTGTCAGCCGTCCTGTTATCGCAGCCGCAGCAGCCATCGCCGGGCTCAGCAGGTGGGTGCGCCCACCCCGTCCCTGACGCCCTTCGAAGTTGCGGTTCGAGGTCGCGGCACAGCGCTCACCCGGCTGCAACTGGTCGGGGTTCATCGCCAGACACATCGAACATCCCGCCAGACGCCATTCAAACCCGGCCTCTTTGAAGATGTCGGCCAGACCTTCTTCTTCGGCCTGTGCACGCACCAGACCCGAGCCGGGCACGACCATGGCGCGCATCCCGTCCTTGATCTTCTTGCCCTTCAGGATTTCAGCAGCGGCGCGCAGGTCTTCGATCCGGCCATTGGTGCAGGACCCGATAAAGACAGTGTCGATTTCAACATCGCTCAGCTTCTGACCGGCTTCCAGACCCATATACTCGATCGAGCGGCGGGCCGCGTCGACCTTGCCGCCTTCGAAATCTTCGGGGTTCGGCACGGTCGCGGTGATCGGCAGCACGTCTTCGGGGCTGGTGCCCCAAGTCACGACGGGTGCGATATCTTCACCGCGCAGTGTGACAACCTTGTCGAAATGCGCGTCCTCATCGGTATAGAGCGTTTTCCACCAGTCTAGAGCGGCCTCCCATTGTGCGCCTTTCGGGGCGTGGGGGCGGCCTTTGACATATTCAAAGGTGGTCTCATCCGGCGCGATCAGGCCCGCGCGAGCACCGCCTTCGATGGCCATGTTGCAGACGGTCATGCGACCTTCCATCGACAGATCGCGGATCGCTTCGCCGCAATATTCGATGACATAGCCGGTGCCGCCAGCGGTGCCGGTTTCACCGATCACGGCCAGAGTGATATCCTTGGCGGTCACACCCGGCTGCAATTTGCCGGTGATTTCCACCTTCATGTTCTTGGATTTCTTCTGGATCAGGGTCTGCGTGGCCAGAACATGCTCAACCTCGGACGTGCCGATGCCGTGAGCCAGCGCACCAAACGCGCCGTGGGTGGCGGTGTGGCTGTCGCCGCACACAACGGTCATACCGGGCAGGGTCCAGCCCTGTTCGGGGCCAACGATGTGCACGATGCCCTGACGGACGTCATGCACCGGGTAATAGTGAATGCCGAAATCCTTGGCGTTCTTGTCCAGCGCCTCGACCTGAATGCGCGATTCCGGGTTCTCGATCCCGTTCACACGGTCCGGCGTGGTGGGCACGTTGTGATCCGGCACCGCGATGGTCTTTTCCGGTGCGCGCACCTTGCGGCCCGCCATGCGCAGGCCTTCGAACGCCTGCGGGCTGGTCACTTCGTGCACGAGGTGGCGGTCGATATACAGCAAGCAGGTGCCATCGTCGGCTTCGTGGGCGACATGGGCATCCCAGATCTTGTCATAGAGCGTTTTGGGGGACATCGGTCCTCTCCCGTATGTAATGAGAAATAGCTGGCGAGGTGGCTTAGGCTGCGCGTAGGCGCGCCAGAACCGTGCGGGCAGCCCCATAGAACCGTTCGCGCAGACGCGCGCGATCTTCCAGATTCTGAAGTTGGGCCACATTGAGTCTCATGCGCACCAGATATATCGCGCGATCCCGGCAATCAAGGTTCAAAACCGCCGCGGACTTGCATCTGGGGGCTTTGGTCTTCAATCTGCCCGTCAGGAGGAACTGCATGAACCAAGACCTGATCCCAAGTTCGGTGTCGAAGCTTTATGACGACATGGTCGCGGCCTTTTCCTCTCAGTTTGAAAACTTTGCTGAACTGATCGTCACACCGGGGTGGCGACAGTACCAGATTGTAATCATCCTGTTTCTCTGGGGGCTGTCCTTTGTTCTGAAGCTGCTGACCCAGGGGAGATGGGACACTTGGGCGCGCTCGCGCACCGGGTGGCCAAAGTGGAGGTTGCGCGTTCTTGTACAACTGATGCAGCGTCTGACACTGGTCTATTTCGTGGTGTTGTCATGGGTGCTGTATCTGGTGATGCAGCAGATCACATGGCCTTCGCGCAGTTACCTTATCGGTGTGATCGCGACCTTGGCCGCGGCGTGGCTGGCCATCGCACTGGTGGCGCGGTTTGTGCGGAACCGAACGCTGCGGCGCATCTTCAAATGGGCTATGTGGGTCTATGCAACGCTTGTTGCTCTGAACCTGACCGACGATGTGGCCGGGTTTATGGATGGCGTGGCGATTTCCATTGGTGACCTGCACATCTCGGCCCTTGGGATTCTCAAGGCTGTTCTGCTGATCGGAATTCTGCTGACTCTGGCCCGAGTGGGAACCCGCGCAGCCGAACGCGGCTTGATGAGCAATGACGATATCACCCCGTCGATGCAGGTGCTGCTGGCCAAAGGCATTCAGGTTCTGATCTATGGCGGGGTTTTTCTGGTCGCGATCCGCACGCTGGGCTTTGACCTGACCGGTATTGCGCTGTTGTCCGGCGCGATTGGTGTGGGGATCGGGTTCGGGCTGCAAAAGGTGGTGTCGAACCTGATCTCGGGGATTATCATCCTGATGGACCGGTCGATCAAACCGGGGGACGTGATCTCTTTGGGCGACACGTTTGGGTGGATCAACGCGCTGGGCGCGCGTTACGTGTCGGTTGTCACGCGGGACGGGCGGGAATACCTGATCCCGAACGAGGACCTGATCACTAATCAGGTGGTGAACTGGTCGCATTCCGATAAATTCGTGCGGCTGGATCTGGAGTTTGGCACCAGCTATTCCGACGACCCGCATAAGGTCCGCTCCACCGCCGTCACCTCTGTAAAAACCGTGTCGCGGGTCTTGAGCGGCGGGTCACATGAGCCGGTCTGCCATATCACCGGGTTTGGCGACAGCAGCGTCGACTACGTGCTGCGCTTTTGGATCAGTGACCCGACCAAGGGGCTGACCAATATCCGAGGCAATGTCTATCTGGCGCTGTGGGATGCGTTTCACGCCGAGGGTATATCGCTGCCCTTCCCGCAGCGCGAAGTGCGCCTGCTGCCCGACGCAGGCTCGCAACAGATCGCAGAGGATTGAGCCCGCGTTGCGCGGCGCTTCATTGAAATGTTGCAATCCCCTTGTTACCTTATTAGTACCCCGGCGCCGGGATTGCATGGCGCGCAGCAAAGGAGGACTATGTCCTGTCTCTACATACCCAGGCGGGTTTGCCCGCCGATGACGGGGCCAGCGTAATGGCCCACTCTCAGTCAATCAGCGACAAGCTGCTTGAGCGTATCCTTTCCTCACTTTCCGATGACAAGGCCGAAGATGTCGTGCAGATCAACCTGCAAGGTAAGTCTTCTGTTGCGGATCACATGGTGATTGCCTCGGGTCGCTCGACCCGTCAGGTCGCTGCCATGGCGGAAAAGCTGACGGATCGCATCAAGCAGGAGTTTGGTTTCACCTCGAAGGTCGAAGGCAAGGATGCCGGCGACTGGGTGTTGATTGATACGGGCGACGTGATCGTCCATATCTTCCGCCCCGAAGTGCGCGAATTCTATCAGCTGGAAAAGATGTGGCTGCCTGCGGGCGGCAGCGCCTCGGCGAACTGAGGCGCTATCCCGGCCTGTATTGAAGGGCCGGAGGCGAGAGAAATATGCGGATCAGCATAGTTGCGGTCGGGCGATTGCGCGCCGGACCCGAAAAGACCCTGCTTGACGATTACCTGACACGCTTTGACCGAACCGGGCGGGCTTTGGGCCTTGGTCCGGCCAAGGTTGTTGAGGTTGAAGACAAGAAAAACGCAGGTATGGGGGCCGAGGCCGCTCTGCTGCGCAAGGCGCTGCCCAAGGGCGCGGTGATCTGCACGCTGGACGAACGCGGGCGGGTGATGTCCTCACCCGATTTTGCGCAGAAACTGGGCGGTTGGCGCGATGCCGGGCGGCAGGATTTGGCGTTGATCATCGGTGGCGCCGACGGAATAGACCCTAATCTGCGGGCCGAAGCGGATTTTTCGATCTCATTTGGGGCGATGGTCTGGCCCCATATGCTGGTCCGTGTGATGCTGGCCGAGCAACTTTATCGGGCCGCAACCATCCTGTCGGGCGGTCCCTATCACCGGGTATGACATGGCGCAGCTTTTGATCGTTTACCATTCGCGCACCGGCGGGTCCCGGCAGATGGCCGAGGCTGCGGTTGAAGCCGCGCGTACCGAGACGGACGTTGTCTTGAAATCCGCTGATCTGGCAGGCCCGGAGGATCTGCTGAATGCGGATGGCTATATTTTCTGCGCGCCCGAGAATTTGGCGGCACTTTCCGGCGTGATGAAGGATTTCTTTGACCGCAGCTATTACCCTGTTCTGGGCCGGATTGAGGGTCGGCCCTATGCGCAGATGGTCTGTGCCGGGTCAGATGGCGCGAATGCCGCCCGTCAGACCGCCCGCATCGCGACCGGCTGGCGGTTGAAAGAGGTGCAGCCGCCTTTGATCCTCTGCACCCACGCGCAAACACCCGAGGCGATTCTGGCCGCAAAAACCATCCCCGCCGACCAACTTGAAACCTGTCGCGAGTTGGGTTTGGCCATGGCTGCCGGATTGCAGATGGGCGTTTTCTGACCTTAATTCAGGTCGACCACAAAGGTCTTTTCCGCCCAGCCATCCACGTTGGTGCGGGCCTGCACCTGCACTTGTGCCGTTCCTGCGGGAATCGCCACACCGCTGAGGGATCGTGTGAAGGGTTGCTCGTTCTCGTGCGGGTGATGCAGCACGCGCATCCCCAGTTCGGTCCCATTCATGTCCAGCACTCGCCAGCCATCGGCATAATCGTCCCAACCCGTTTCAGGATGCGAGACGGTGACGTCGAATCGCCAAGTATCCCCGCTTTGTCTGGCAGTGACGTTTTCAATCACGGGATCATCGGCGAGGGCCGGGGTTGCGAGCAGGGCGGTCAGAACAAGATATCTCATGATGTGAAGCTAACCTATTGTGAAGGGCCGGTTGATCACGATCCGGTGTTGAGAAGAACCGTCCGCGAATGCGATGCAAACTCTCTGCGATAGAGCATGGCCAATGTGACCAATGTGCCTGCGATCAGCGCGTAGGGTCCCAATATCCAAGCCACCGACGCCAACGCGAAATAGGTGGAGCGCAGACCCCGGTTGAAGCTGCGTGCGGCGGTGACGCAAATCTCGGCGGCTTGCGCGGCACGGGGATAGGCCGCAGGATCGTCGGGTTCATTCGGCACGGCGGCCATCAGCACCGCGCAATAGCCAAACAGCCGATGCGCCCAAACATATTTCAGAAACGCATTTGCCAGAAACAGCAGGATGATCAGGATCTTGATCTCCCACACCAGCGCAGGGGCTGTCCCCAGCGCAAGGTCCTGAGCAAGCCCGGCCAGGCGTTCGGTGTTTCCCAACAGGGCCAGCCCACCCCCAATCGCAATCATCGTGGTCGAGGCAAAGAATGTACTGCCCTGCCGCATCGTGCCCACCACCTGCGCGTCGAACATGCGGGGTTGGCGGGTCACCATTTCCTGCATCCAATCCCGGCGATAATCGTCCATGATCATGCCGACAGACGGCTTGTCAGGAGACGGATTTTCTATCCGCCACCCGATCCACAGCCACGCGCCGATCAGCAGCGCGATGCCGACGAAATCCAGCGGTGCAAACAACAATGACTGATCAATCCAGGACATAATCGCGACACTAAGTCGTGACGTCACAACTTGCCAGATCGGAAAATTGGTAATATTATTTTACCAAACGGAGAGTCAGTCATGGAAATGCCAACACCAAACCCTGATATTCTGCGGCGCAAGGACGTGGTCCTGCGACGTCTGCTGCAAGTTCTGCCCGAAGACGCCGTGATCCACGATCCGGCAGAGACGCGCGCCTATGAATGTGATGCGCTGACGGCCTATCGCTGCCCTCCGATGCTTGCCGTTCTGCCGTCGACGACTGCCGAGGTCTCGGATGTGCTGCGCATTTGCAATGAAGAAGGCGTTCCGGTTGTTCCGCGCGGTTCGGGGACATCTCTGGCCGGTGGCGCGCTGCCCACGGCGGATAGTGTTATTCTGGGTGTCGCGCGGATGAATGATGTGTTGGAGGTCGACTATGACAACCGTTTCATCCGCGTCCAGACCGGCCGAACCAACCTGAGCGTAACCGGGGCCGTTGAAGAAGATGACTTCTTCTATGCGCCCGATCCTTCCTCGCAACTGGCCTGCGCCATCGCGGGGAATATCGGCATGAATTCCGGCGGCGCGCATTGCCTGAAATACGGTGTGACCACCAACAATCTGCTGGGCGTCAAGATGGTGATGATGGATGGCAGCGTGGTCGAAATCGGTGGTGCGCATCTGGACGCAGGCGGGCTGGACCTGCTGGGCGTGGTCTGCGGCTCGGAAGGGCAGTTGGGTGTCGTGACCGAGGCCACCCTGCGTATCCTGCGCAAGCCCGAAGGCGCGCGGCCCGTGCTGATGGGGTTCGATGACAATGAGGTGGCCGGACAGTGCGTCTCGGATATCATCAAATCGGGCATTTTGCCGGTAGCCATCGAGTTCATGGATACGCTGTGCATCAAGGCGTGTGAGAATTTCGCCCATGCCGGCTATCCCGATTGTCACGCCCTGCTGATTGTCGAGGTCGAAGGGTCCGAGGCTGAAATCGACTATCAACTGTCGAAGATCATCGAGATCGCGAAACGTCACAACCCGGTCGAGCTGCGCGAAAGCCAGTCGGCGGAGGAAAGCGCCAAGATCTGGCTGGGACGGAAATCGGCTTTTGGGGCGATGGGCCAGATGAACGATTACATGTGTCTGGATGGCACGATCCCCGTTTCCTCTCTGCCCGAAGTGCTGCGCCGGATCGGAGAGTTGAGCGAGGATTACGGATTGCCGGTGGGCAACGTGTTCCATGCAGGTGATGGGAATATGCACCCGCTGATCCTGTTCGATGCGAACAAGCCTGGCGACCTTGAGAAATGCGAGGCGTTTGGGGCCGATATCCTCAAACTGTGCGTGGACGTGGGGGGATGCCTGACAGGTGAGCATGGTGTGGGGATCGAAAAGCGGGATCTGATGTCTCACCAATATGCGCCGCAAGACCTTGAAGCACAGATGGCTGTAAAGGATGTGTTCGATCCAAACTGGCTTTTGAACCCGGCTAAAGTGTTCCCGCTGGATGTGTCCGAGGTTCGCAGGATCGCCGCTGAGTAGGGGGCGCTGCCCCCATCGCGGCAGGCCGCGATTCCCCCGAAGTATTTTTGAACAGAAGAAGTGTCATGAGACCTGAAACAGAGACCGAACTGGCCGAAATCGTGGCCGGATTGCAAGGGCCCGTGCGAATTGCCGGTGGTGGAACCCGAGGGATCGGCGGGCCGGATGATCTTATCGAAACCAGCGGTTTGAGCGGGATTACCCTGTATGAGCCGGGCGCGTTGACGATCGTGGCGCAGGCGGGAACACCCGCGGCCGAGATCGAGGCCGCGCTGGACGCCGAAGGTCAGCAATTGGCGTTTGAACCGATGGATCATCGCGGCCTGCTGGGGACCAATGGTACACCGACGATTGGCGGTGTCGTGGCCGCCAATATCTCGGGGCCGCGCCGGATTCAGGCAGGGGCGTGCCGTGATTTCCTGCTGGGCGTCCGTTACGTCGACGGTCGGGGCCAGATCGTGAAGAATGGCGGGCGGGTGATGAAAAACGTGACCGGGTATGATCTGGTCAAGTTGATGAGCGGTGCCTGGGGAACGCTGGGTGTGCTGACCGAAGTTTCGCTGAAAGTGCTGCCCAAGCCCGAGGCGACGGCAACGCTGCAAGTACCGGTTGCGGATGCAGGAGCGGCAATTCGGGTGCTCTCGGCTGCTTTGAAATCCCCGTACGAGGTGAGCGGTGCGGCTTATGACCCGCAAACAGGTCGTGCGCTGCTGCGGCTTGAAGGCTTCGCGGATTCGGTGGCCTATAGGGTCGAACAAATGACGTCCACGCTGGCCAGCTTTGGCGCGCCTTCCGAGGTTGAGGGATCGGCTGACTTGTGGCGCGGTATACAGGATGCTGCGGCGTTTCATGACAAGGATGGCGATGTGTGGCGTATCTCGGTCAAACCGACGGACGCGCCAGAGGTATCCGCGCGTCTGGAGGCAAGCCAGACCCTGTTTGATTGGGGTGGCGGGTTGATCTGGGCGCTTGTCCCCGCAGGGACCGATCTGCGTGCGCGGCTTGGCGCGTTCGACGGTCACGCGACGCTTGTCCGGGCGGATGCGGAAACCGCTGCAGACTTGGGCCGTTTCCAACCCGAGACCGCTGGCGTTGCGGCTCTAACACAAGGGCTTCGGCAAAAATTTGATCCGCGTGGTTTGTTCAACCCGGGACTGATGGGATAAAAAGATGCAAACGACGTTTTCCGAAGAACAACTGCATGATCCGGGCATCAAGCGCTCGAACGAAATCCTGCGCAATTGCGTGCATTGCGGGTTTTGCACCGCGACCTGTCCCACTTATCAGGTGTTGGGGGATGAGTTGGACAGCCCCCGCGGGCGCATCTACCTGATCAAGGACATGCTGGAGAATGAGCGTGTTCCTGATGAGAAAACTGTCAAGCATATCGACCGCTGCCTGTCCTGTCTGGCGTGCATGACGACCTGTCCGTCGGGCGTGCATTACATGCATCTGGTGGATCATGCCCGCGAGTATATCGAACAGAATTACAAACGGCCTTTCTCGGATCGTGCATTGCGGTGGGTTCTGGCGCAAATTCTGCCCTATCCGATGCGGTTCCGCTGGGCACTGATCGGTGCGAAACTCGGCCGGCCCTTCAAATTCCTGATGCCCGACGCACGGTTGCGCGCAATGCTGGATATGGCACCGAAGCACATCCCGCCGGTTAGTCGCAACGATGATCCCCAAAGCTTTGCATCAAAAGGCGCGCGCAAGAAACGCGTCGCATTGATGACAGGGTGCGCACAGAGGGCGCTCAATACGGATATCAACGACGCCACCATCCGCCTGCTGACCCGCATGGGCTGCGAAGTTGTCGTGGCCGAGGGTGCCGGGTGCTGTGGTGCCCTGACCCATCACATGGGTAAATCAGACGACAGTCATAAGGCCGCTGCCGCGAATATCCGCGCCTGGACAGCCGAGATCGACAAAGATGGGCTGGACGCGATTGTCATCAATACCTCTGGCTGTGGTACGACCGTCAAGGATTATGGGCACATGTTCCGAAATGATGCGCTGGCCGAAGATGCGGCTCGGGTATCCTCGATCGCAATGGATATCAGCGAGCTGTTGGTGCAGCTTGATTTGCCGGCAGGTGCCGACAAGGACATGACTGTCGCCTACCATGCAGCATGCTCCCTGCAGCACGGCCAAAAGATCAAGACGCACCCCAAAGACTTGCTGAAACGCGCGGGTTTCACCGTGGTCGAGCCTGCGGACAGCCATCTGTGCTGTGGCAGCGCGGGCACCTATAACTTGATGCAGCCCGAGATTTCTGGAAAACTCAAACAGCGCAAGGTCAGGACTCTTGAGGCGAAGAACCCTGATGTTATCGCCGCTGGCAACATTGGTTGCATGATGCAGATCGGCTCGGGCACCGACGTTCCGATCCTGCACACAGTGGAATTGCTGGATTGGGCAACCGGAGGTCCGATGCCCAGAGCCATGCAACAGGATCGGAGGTCAGACCACGAGGTTCCGATCCTCAGATAGGTGTTGATGCGGCAACGCATCGGTTTCGGTCAGGAACCGCCTGTCAAGCCAGCGCCCTATTTTCGCCTCAACCGGTGCGTAGGAAGATGCGAGGATAGCAACGCCGGAGAACCGCTTGCGAAACTGGATCAAGGCTCTAGTGCTGGCATGTTTGCCTATGACCGCCAACGCACAGGATTCCAGGCTGAAAAGCCTGGATACCACGGATGCGGGGCGCGCTTGGATGGCTGTGGGTCGCCTGGATATCGGTGGCGCAGGGTTTTGCACGGGAACACTGATCTCTCCGACGTTGGTTTTGACGGCCGCTCATTGCCTGTTCGACAAGGTCACAGGTCAACGGGTGGAACTGGCACAGGTCGAGTTTCTGGCGGCTTGGCGGCTTGGGCGCGCATCCGCTTACCGCGCCGCACGCAGGGCCGTGATTCATCCTGACTACCAGTATGGCGAAGAAGCGTCTGCTTCGCGTATCGGCAGCGATATCGCGCTGATCGAACTCTGGCAGCCAATTCGCAACACAACCGTCATTCCCTTTGAAACAGGCAATCGCCCGGCAAAAGGGGAAGAGGTGGGCGTCGTGTCCTACGCCAAGGACCGGGCCGAGGCGCCGTCTCTGCAAGAAGTGTGCTCGGTCATGACCCGAAAATCCGATGTGCTGGTCATGTCCTGCGATGTTGAGTTCGGATCGTCCGGTGCCCCTGTGTTTTCGTTTGACGGGGATCGGCCCCGGATCGTGTCTGTTGTTGCAGCCAAGGCCGAATTCAACGGGCAGCGTGTGGCTGTTGGAACAGCGGTGGAAGAGTCTTTGTCCGTGTTGCAGGCTGAATTGTCGGCGGGGCGCGGATTCATTGCCTCTACCGAGTTGAATGGATCCGGTAGCAATGTGGGCGCCCGTTTCATCAAACCATGATCCGATTTCTTTTTTCTGTCCTTTGCCTAATTACGGTGGCTGCCGCCGCGTCTGCCCAAAGCGGGAAGCGCACGCTGAATGATCGTGACGATCTTTATGGTTGGGAGGCTGTCGGTCGGTTGGATATTGGTCAAGACGGGTTTTGCACAGGCACCTTGATCGCGCAGGACCTGGTGTTGACGGCGGCGCATTGCGCCCTGAACCGGGCAAGCGGGTCTCCTTATGAACCCGGTGAGGTCACCTTTCGCGCGGGGCTGAGTGATGGGACGGCACTGGCGGAGCGCAAGGTTGTCCAGATCGCGGTGCATCCCGACTATACCCGACATCCAAACCACTCGGCCGAGGCGGTTCGGGTCGATGTCGCGCTGATGAAGCTGGAGCAGCCGATCCCGTACTCGGTTGCGGACCCCTTTGCGTTACATAGCGGTCGGGTGGCTGGGAACGAGGTGAGCATCGCCTCATACGGGCGCGGTCGGTCCGAGGCAATCACGCGCGAGCGCTCTTGCCGTATCCTCCAGCGCCGGCAAGGGTTGATCACGTTCAACTGTGACATCACCTTCGGGTCGTCCGGGTCAGCTTTGCTGGCGCGAAACGGTCCGCGCTGGCAGATCCTGTCGGTCGTGTCCGCGGTCGGGACAGATGGGCGCCAAAAAGTAGGGTTTGGCATGGAACTGTCTGGAATCGTGGCGGAACTAAAGTCGGCGCTGCGCCGTGACGCCCCCCAACCCAAGGCTGCGATACGCCGGTTGCAGGTTGGGTCCGGCAAGTCCGGTTCCGGCGCTAAATTCATCAGCCCCGGCGGGGGTTGAACTCGGTCAAATCTCTACCCATTTGAACTGTATCGGGTCGCCAAAAACGGGGCCTGATATAACATCGCCCGTCCGGATGGAGGGCACAATTCGATCATCGCTCTGACATGAGGATACGAGACATGCGTACATTTGACTTTGCACCGCTGCACCGCGCCACCATTGGCTTTGACCAGATCGCCGATATGATGGATCGCGTTCTGACCAATGACGTGGCCCAGCCCAGCTACCCGCCTTATAACATTGAAAAAACCGCCGCCGACGCGTATCGGATTTCCGTCGCTGTCGCCGGTTTTGCCGAGGCTGATCTGTCGGTCGAAGTGAAGGAAAACGCCCTGATCGTCGCTGGTAAGAAAGCCGCCGAGGACAAGGACCGTTCCTACCTGCATCGCGGCATCGCCACCCGCGCGTTCGAGCGTCGTTTTGCGCTGGCCGATCACGTGCGCGTCACCGGCGCAAGCCACGAAAACGGCATGCTGAACATCGACCTTAAACGTGAGGTGCCCGAGGCACTGAAACCGCGCCGGATTCAGATTTCGTCCGGTCAGGCGATCGAAAAGGATGTGGTTGACGCCAAAGCCGTGAACTGAGGCGATCCGACGACACTGCGATAATCGCGCCTCTCTCGATTATCGCACCATACGCCCCGCGTTCCTCCAGACGCGGGGCGTTGTTTTTTTGAAGCAGTGAATGTCTGTCTCACAGGCAAATCTAGCTGAGGCATCGCAAGCGCATTGCGTGCGGCCTCAGTCTTGAATGCCAAAGTTGGCGAATGACTATCGCGTTCCAGCTAATACCGTTTCTACGCCAAGTATCCTGGCCTGCGGCTATCCGTTCGCGAAGGTCGGGCCCCGGTGAACGCTACTCATCTTCATTGGAAGTTCACCCGCCGCTTCTTCCCTGATGGCGTCAATCCTTGCTTGCGCGGACTCTGCCGCAGCTTCATCTGCGTATTTTGTGACAACAAGAAAGCTCAAATCTCCTGTTCTCACCATGTCGACGCTTTGGGCGCCTAACGCCATTACCATCGGTATGTACTTGTCTCGTGCGAGCGCTTCCATCTCGTCGGTCCAGTCAGTCGCAGACCAATGAGATACCGAAATATAGGCCATTCCAATTCCCTCCCTACTACTTTCCTTAATGAACGTATTAAGTGTATCACAATGACACATATTGCGGCTTTACCATAGGGTAATTCGGATTTAGGGCCTTCCGAACTGGTAAGGGTCTCATTTCAAAGCCTAACTAAAATTGCTTATCCGATGCCTATGCTTCATCGGTGGCATTCGTCTTGATGAAATGGATCAAGTTTCAAATGATGTTCTCGACGGCCAGCAGGCGGGCCGATACGGGGCGACGACACTTTGCTTTGCCAACAACATGTCGAATGCTTGGTGAGCAGCCAAGTGGCCGTCTTGGGTTGAATGCGATCTAAAAAGAAAAAGCCCCGCGCGTTGTCCACGCGGGGCCTGTTTTTTGATTAGATCTTGGCTTAGTTCCCAGCCGTCACCGATCCGATCGACCAGAACATCGTCTCGCCCGAGGCATCGTCGACACCGTCATTGTCGGTCATCACAAACGCCTCGCCTGAGGGCAGGATGGCCAGACCTTCGATCTTGTCCAGAACATAGCCTCCGGTCGAGGTCAGGTCGGGCAGCAGGTCGCGGACCTCTTCTTTGCTGACCACGGGCAGGGGGCCGCCCAGCGGGGCTGGGGTCATCTCAGACAGCGGGATGCGGTAGATTTTCTTGGTCACGGCGCGGTGGTCGTGTTGGTTGTCGCGCTCAATCACATAGACATGGTCGCCGAAGGCCACGATCTCCGACAGGCCGACCCAACCGGTGTCCGGGTCTGCCTTGGGATAGTGCACGGCACCCCATTCCTTGGTCTCAAGGTTATAGGCCACCAGTTTCACGTGGTTTTCCGGATCATCCTTCCATTCGCGCTGCACGGCCATCCACAGGGTGTCGCCAACCTTGGTGATGCCCTCAAAGCCAAAGCGTTTCTCGACCGCCATCAGTTCCGGCGGCAGGCCGATCTCACCCTTGCGGTCCTTGATCTTGCCCTCGGCGGATACATGGTAGATCGCGTGCGGGATGACGCGCTCAGTGCGGCCTTCGGACGCGACATAGAAGCCGCCCTTGCCGTCCAGAGTGATGCCCTCAAGGTCCAGCTTTTGTGCCGGGTTTCCGTCCTGTCGGTGGATTCGGATCACGTCCACGATGCGGGCGGGTTGTTGGCTGGGGTCGATCTTGAAGATCGAGGGCTGGAAGCCGTAGAAGCTGTCATTGACCGCATAGATCATGCCGTCTTCGTCCGCGACCAGACCGGAGAGCGCACCCCATCCAATCAGCCCATCCGTGCCTTCTGACGTCAGATGCGGATAGGCGGCGGGGGCATCCTGATATTCGAAGATCGAGACATGCGCGCGCGGGCCGCCATCTTCGATCAGGTCTTTTTCATTGGCTGAGATCAGCAGGTTGCGATCCGGGATCGCCACATAGCCTTCCGGCCCAACGCCCGAGGGCAGCAGTTGTTTCAAAACCGGGTTCGCCGGATCGGTGGCGTCATAGACCCCCACGACCGAGGCGCGCTCGGCCCCGACAAAGATCATCGGAGTACCGCCAAAGGTGGCTGCGGTCACGCTTTCAGGCTCAACGCCTTTGCTGTCCGAGCGTTTGTCGGGGTAGTGGCCGATCTGAATGATGGCCTTTTCGAAATCGGTTCCGTTTTCGTAAACGACACTGCCGTCCTTGTGGAAGATCGTCCAACCACGCGAGCCGCCTTCGTAATCACCTTCATTGGCGGTGGCGAAATGGTTGTCGTCGATCCATTTCACCGCGTCGGGTTCGCGCAGGCGACCCGGCTGGCTTTCGGTGAAGATCAGCGCGCCGCGCTCATCGGTGGCGTCGATGCCCTCCAGATCCACGCTGCCGGCCGAGAAATGGCTGATCACGGTGCCGTCTTTGGCAACAACCGCGATGTGGTTGTTTTCCTGCAAAGTCACGACGGTTTCGCCAAGACCGTTGATGTCCACGAATTCAGGCTCGGGGTCGGTGGGCGCTACGTCGGCCAGACCGGTCAGCGAGGCCATTTTCATGCCCGCACACTCCAGCGCGCCATCTTTCAGCGGCACCAGCGCCAGCTCACCGGCGGGCAGTTGCGGGATAATGCCGTCGTTCAGGTCTTCGTCACGCTCGTTTTCAATCGCCACCGCGACAAAGCTGGCATCAGGGGCGATGGCGACGCTGTCGGGCTGACCGCCCAGATCGCAGGCACCGGTTTCCGTCTTGCCCGCGATGTCGACCGAGATCAGCTTGCCCGACGGCGCGGTATAGCTGTCCGAGGTGTTCACGCCGACAAAAGCGGTCGCGCCAACGATACCCACGGAAGTTGGCTCGCCGCCCACGTCCATTGCGCCCAGCGGCGCTGGATTCGAGGGGTCGGTGATGTCGACCATGCCGATCACACCCAAGGGGCTGTCGGTATAGACCAGTGTCATGCCATCGGCGGTGGCCGCGATGATCTCGGGCGAGGTCTCGCGATTGGTATCGCCCCCCTCAGCCATGTTCTTGACGACCGGGAAGGACGCAATTCGGTTGAAATTCATGTCTGCCGCAGCCTGACCAGCGGTCAGGACGAGGGCAGATGTCAGGCAGACAAAGCGCAACGACATCGGTTGGTATCCTCTCTCACTTGGATGCGAGGGGGATGGACCGGGATCATTGCGGTGTTGTGACAGTTAGACTGCAGTTTTGTGACAAACGAAGAGGCCACCGCCGGAACGGTGGCCCATTCAGGTCAGACCGACAGGCAGACGTATTTCATCTCAAGATAATCTTCCATCCCGTGATGGCTGCCTTCACGTCCAAGACCGGATTGCTTGACGCCGCCAAACGGACCCAGCTCGGTCGAGATGATGCCGGTGTTCACGCCGACAATGCCATATTCCAGCGCTTCGGCCACTTTGTAGACGCGGCTCAGGTCCTTGGCATAGAAATACGAGGCCAGACCAAAGATCGTGTCATTGGCCATGGCGATCACGTCATCCTCGTCCTCGAATTTGAACAGCGGGGCGAGCGGGCCGAAGGTTTCATCCTGAGCGACCAGCATGTCCTGCGTGACTCCGGTCACGATGGTCGGCTGGAAGAAGGTTCCGCCCAGATCATGCGGAAGGCCTCCGGTCAGGATCGCACCGCCCTTGTCGGTGACGTCCTGAATATGTTCCCGCACCTTGGCGACCGCCTCATCGTTGATCAGCGGTCCGGTCGTTGTGCCTTCGGCCAGACCATCGCCTACGTTCAGCGCTTCGACAGCGGCTTTCAGCTTGGCGGCAAATTCGTCATAGACACCCGCCTGCACATAAATGCGGTTGGCGCAGACACAGGTTTGACCGTTGTTGCGGAACTTGCACAGCATCGCGCCTTCGACGGCGGCATCCAGATCGGCATCGTCGAACACGATGAATGGCGCGTTGCCGCCCAGCTCCATCGAGCATTTCATCACCTGATCCGCAGCCTGCCGCAGAAGAATACGCCCGACTTCGGTCGAGCCGGTAAAGGTCAGTTTGCGCACGCCGGGGTTTTCGCAGAATTCCTTGCCGATCTCGCTGGCCCGCGACGAGGGGACGACGTTGAACACACCTGCTGGAATGCCCGCCTGTTCCGCAAGAACCGCCAGAACCAGCGCCGACAAGGGCGTTTCCGCTGCAGGACGCGCAACAAAGGAACAACCTGCAGCCAGGGCAGGCCCAGCCTTGCGGGTGATCATTGCGTTGGGGAAGTTCCATGGCGTGATCGAGGCCGCCACGCCGATGGGCTGTTTCAGTACCATGATCCGCTTGTCACGCTGGTGGCCCGGAATGGTCTCGCCGTAGACCCGTTTGGCTTCTTCACCGAAAAACTCGATGAAGGACGCGCCATACCCGATCTCTCCTATGGCTTCGGCCAGCGGTTTGCCTTGCTCGGCTGTCAGAATCCGGCCCAGATCTTCTGCGTTTGCCATCATCAGGTCGAACCAGCGCCGCAGGATCGCTGCGCGCTCTTTGCCGGTCAGCTTGGCCCATTCTTTTTGCGCAGCCTCGGCCTGCGCGATCGCCCCCGCCACTTGCGCGCGGCTGAGGTCTGCAACTTCGGCCACCACATCTCCGCGTGCGGGGTTGGTGACGGCAAAGGTGCCATTGTCGCCATCCACCCACTGCCCGCCAATATAGGCTTTGGTCGCCAGCAGGTCGGGGTTTTTGAGGATGGATTTCAGGTCGGTCGTTGCGTCCAGCATGGGTCAGCCTCCGGCAGAAATTGAATCTTGCGCACTCAATCAGGTGGGATAAGGAATGTCTATGTCCACTGTCCGGCTCAAATCAATCCAGATTTGATCAAAACTTGGCCGTTTGCCGCACGTGTCGCGCCTATCTTTTTCAGGCGGAGTTTGCCAAAGTTCCGGGGAATTTTGGACGCAAGGGGATGTAAATGACCGTAACATTCCCTATCTTATTGGGTAATTGAACAAAAAAGGGGATAGTGCGGATGTCGAACCACCAATTTGACGCCTTGATCGAAGAGACGCAGACAAAAGTGCGCGAAAGCCAGTCGCAGATCGAAAGCCTGACATCGCGGATCGACGCGGCACGGGCTAAGATCGGCACCGCCGAGGCCGATATCGACATCGAAAACGCCACTTTGGAGGATGTGCACGCCCATACCGAGGTGATGAACGCCAATATCGCCGAGCTGATCATGGGTCTGGACGACGTCACCAACGCGTTTTCCAAGGATTTCGACGAAATGCGCTCGAAAACCGGGTGGGAGAGCTTTGTTGGCATCTTCGCCAAGGGCAAATCCGAATCCATGCGGCAGGAACGGATGCGCACCGCCAATATTGACGACAAGTTGCAGGATTTGATCGCCAAGTCCGATGTGATCGTAAAGCTGCTGGAAGGCCAGTTGTCGGTGTTGGAAGAGCAGCGCGTGAAGGTCGAGAACAACCTGACAGGCACGCTGGACGACCGCGAAGCGACTGTGGCCGAGCTGGAAGCGCTGCGCGTTGAAATTCAAGGCATGGACCCGGCCATTATTACGCTGGAAAACAAGATCAGCGTCGAACAGGACGCCGCCGCACGCACCCAGTTAGAGACTGAACTGGCCGAGCTGAACAAGCAATACAACGCAAAGGTTCAGGAAGAGCAGGTCAAGCTGGCCAAGTCCCAGACGCTGGAGCGCTATATCGAAAAGGGAAAAACCTGGGTTGACTCATTGCAAAATCAGGCGGCGACGCAGATGGTGCTGATCAACAAGCTGCAAACAGACACGCAACAGCGCGTGGTGCTGTATGACGCCCTGACCAAATCGCTGAAAACCGCGCAACAGCAGGACGTGGCCCACCGCATCAACGAGATCGGCGTGCAGACCGATCAAGAGGCGCAGACGGCGATGGCCGCCATCGGCACCGCGACCAACCAAAAAATGGCCGACATGCTTGAGGCGCACGAAGGCCACATGGTCTTTGCCCGCGACGTGTTGGAGAAAAAGGCCAAGGCAGATGAGCGGTTCGCGCGCCGGTTTGCCTCGATTGTCGAGAAGCATGATAAGAATTTGTATGGTGGGTGACGCCACTGATGAGTAGTCTAGACATCGAAGATTTTGCATTGGATTCAACACAGGATCGTCAATACGCCTATTTCGCGATCACGTCCGACGAACCCATCTCCGATATCGTCAATCAAATGCCTCTTGAACCAAGTCGATATTGGAACGTTGGAGAAAAAGTCAGCAGGAGTGGGCGAGAGTTTGCGCGACGTGGGTCAAGATGGATCTTAGAGAGCGGCTTGAAGGAGACTGTATACCTCGAAGAGCATATACGGGCTGTTGTCGAGAAAATTGGACCGATCTCGTCATTAGTGCAGAAGCTTCCCGAGCATTGTGCAAGTTCAATCGTTTGCGTGTCTTTCTCAGTTCAAAGCTCGGGGTTTAGACTTCCATCAAGCCTTTTGAGCAAAATCTCTAACCTCGGCGTTTGTTTGGAGTATGATTTTTATGCCAATGTCGATCCGCATGATGAGTTGGCTGAATTGAAGTCTCTTATCTCGAGAGACAGGTGATGATAGAATCCAACGACCCCACCCAAGACCATGTCGGCCTGACCGACACCTTCGCCTCGCGCCGGTATTTCCGCAAATTCGAGGTGATCACCGTCCACCTCCTGCGCGTGGCTGCGACGATGGAGGCCGAGGGCGCGATCAGCAAGCAAGAGGTGCGGATCGTGTCGCGCTACCTTTCGGGGCTGCTCTACACCTTCCGCGCGCTTTCCATGAAATACCTGCTGGTCGGGCGCGATACGGGGCGGTTCTTTGGCAGCCTCGCCATGGACAAGCGCGACAGCGGGTTTCCGGTGGCGGCCGAGTTGCTGACCATGGCCAATGACGCGCAACAGGCGCAGGTGCATCTGGCGAATATGCCCTCGGAAGATGATCTGAAAACCGACATGGTGCGGACGATCATTGGCGACCTGGACATCCCCACCAAGCTGCAATTCGCGCTGTCCCAAAGGCTCTATTACGAGGAATTGCTGAAAGGTCAGTTGTTTTGGGCGCGTAACGATCCTGAATGCCACTGGATCGGGAATGAGGGGGATCGGCGCAAGTTTTTGCTGCATTGGGCGGTCTATGACAGCCAGATCAACCTGCCTGTGATCTACCTGATGCAGTTGGAAGACAGCGGTCGCACGGCCCTGCCCAAGGACCAACGCCGCTGGCCCGAGGTGCAGGCGCATTTGATGGCGCAATCTCTGGGCGGGTTGAAGCTGGTGACGATTGCCAAGGGCTTTGATCAGGATTTCGACGACCTACACCCCAAGCACCTGCGCCGTATCCATGTTGGGCCGATGTATTCCTCGGCCTATACCGAGCAATCCGGCCCGTTGCGGCAGGTGCTGGAAGGCGCGCAGGCCCCCGAGGGGCAAGACTGGGCGCTGGCCTGGACCACCGAGGAGTTGGAAAGCGAAGAGGTCATCGAAGAACGCGCCGGGTGGTTCTCGACCGTCGAGCGTGAAGTGTTCGCTTTGGACCCGTTTGGCGGACAAGGGGCCGAGACCGGGGCAACGCGAACCCAGCGATCAATCATCCTGCCCCAGCGCCCGTTTCAGGTGCTGGCCGAGCGCAACCCGCCGGGTTTCGCCGATGTGCGCAAATTCGTGGTCAGCAGGGCGGGGCAGGTGTTGCGCTATTAGATTTTATGCCTCCGGCGGAAGTATTTTTGAACAGAAGAAGCATGGGCGGTTATTGAGATGAGTTTGACGTCAGATCAGATGGAATTGCGCGAAGACGATATTCGCAAACATTATCCCGCGGCGACCGCCATGTTGAACGGGTTTGAACATGCGCCGCGTATTGCGAAACCGGTCGAGGTGGCTGTGGAGCGCTCTCCGGGGGTATCATCGGGGCGGCGTTTCCGGTCGACGACTCCGGGGTTGGTGACGCGCCGCACCGCGCGTTCAGACGGTGTGCATCTGGTGGAACGGATCGAGGCATCGGATGAGGGAGACATGCTGGTTTCGCCTCCGCAGGCGACCACGCAGCAGGCCATTCGCCGCGCGATTGCCATCGCTCTGGCCGTGGCCGAGGCGTATGCCGAGCAGACCTCTCTGGCCGATCTGAAGCGCGCCAATCTTGCGGGCGATCTTCCGGCTGCGCGCAAGACTGAATTCTCGGAATTGCTGACGGCTGAGGCTCTGATCACGTCGCATGTGTTCGGCAATGCCTTGGCCTATTTGATGTCCTCGCATCTGGGCGAGACCACCGTCGATATTGGCGAGATTGAGGAAGTTTTGACCGACAATGGCCAGCTTGCCCTGCATGGCGCGCTGTGGGAGTTGGATCAGGTGTTGGCAAAACACGCACCCGATGATGCGCATCTGATCGCAGCCACCAGCGCCTATGCCGAGCAACTGATGGAAAAAGCCGCCCTGCGCGCGCAGTCCGCTGGCCATCTGGCCCCGTTCCAGAACGCCGCCTGGCATATCGAGGCGGACGATCTGACCATCCGGGGGTTCGAACCGGCGTCCAAGGCGAAATCCACCACGCTCACCATGACGTTCAAGAAACCGAACGAGGTGGTGGGCAACCATATCGCCAAGTATCAGGCGATGAAGCTGGCCAAGATGTTGATGGCTTATGACTTCGACCGTCGCCTGAACCCGTTCGCGGAGCTTGGCGGGTTCATTTTTACTTTCATGGGCGACGGCAAACCGGGCACCGGCAAGACTACTCTGATCCAGATGATGGCCGGGCTGATCAATGATTATTGCCAGAACGCGGGCTATCCGTTCCGCTATCAGAACCTCAGCACCGATAATATCGACAGCTATCAGGGCAAATCCGGCCAGAACGCCAAGGCTTTCATCAATACGATCATCGACCCGTCGGTCATCGGGTTCGGCACCATTGACGATATCGACCAATTGGCAGGCAAGCGGGGCGACCGGCAGTCCTCAGCCGGGCAGTTGGAGATTACTGCTGTGCTGATGGAGAGCTTTGCGGGCGCCAACACCGTCGTGCGCGGCAACTGCACCTTTGGCATGTTCTCGAACTACCCCGAGAATGTGGACGACGCCCTGCGTCAGCGGGCGGGTGCTCGGTTCCTGGTGGACGGCCCGCAAACGCGCGAGGATTACATCGACATCCTGCACCTGCTGATGGGCCGCAACCACGACATCCCGCTGGGCGAGCACGACGCCTATGCCGCGCAGGAGATCAAAAAGGCTGTCGCCGCCAGTTTCGAAAGCCATTCCCGCCCGCATGAGGATGCCTTGTTGCAGGTCTATGATCGAGTCTCCGGCGAGATCGGCCAGATGGACACGATCGCCAAGCTGGGCACCTACCTCAAGGCGATCCAACAGGCGGATGAGCGCTTCACCGGCCGCGCGATCAAGAACATCACCGACGCGGTCAAGGTTCGCGCGATGGATTTCGAACTGCCCGACGAATGGATGGAAAACCCCGACCTGTTCCTGTTCCGCGACTACGACACCAAGAAGGGCATGATCGAGGAGCTGCGCCAGCCGATCACGGTTGAGATGGTGATCCAGGAGATCAACCGCTACGCCGACAGCGAGTTCCGCTATGCCGACAAGAGCGACGAGGTCGCCATCGAAAACGCGGTGCGAGAGATGGGCCGGATGGAAGAGGCCAAGCGGCGGTATTTGGAAGGGAAGGGGTGAACGTGTTTTCAGATGTTAATCAATGGATTGGCGAACATCAGGCGCTTGCCATTACATTTGGTCTACCCGCATTTAAAGTTTTTGTCGGCTTCTTGGGTAGTTTTTTGTCACATAAGTCCAAGTCTGATGAAATCAGATTGTCAGCGAGAATTCGGCTTTCTGAGTACCGGAAGGATAATCTTGACAGGCTTCAATCTGAGATAGCCGAACTACAAAGTTTTTTCGCAATTATGATGAGAGAGCGCACCCTTGAAGATCAGAAATTGACCTACGACGACTTGGTCAAAATGGTACAAGTTGCTGAAAATATTTTGTCCTGCATGAGATCTTCCAACAAGTTTCGTGACGAGTTTTTTGATAGGTTCTCTGAACTTTTTGCACACTTAAACTCGAAAAATGAAGAGGATGATGCAACTCCCGAAGGTCAACAGTGGATGGAGTTCAGAGAAACTTGCCATAAAATACTAAACGCTGAATGGATGCAGTTAGAAAATGAATTGAAGAGGCTACAGTAATGATCCGCCTCATCGAAAAAGGCCTGATGTTCGGCAACCTCGTCCACATCTCCAGCCCGGCTCTGGTCGAGCGGTATAACCGTGCGCTGCAGCATCTGGCGGGCAAGACCACGGACCTGACGGATTTCCATGTCGATATCTCGGGCTATTCGCCAGAGGTGGGGCAGGAGCTGGACGACCCGCTCTACCTCAACCCCAACGGGGTCAACCGGCAGTTCATCTTGTTGACGACCGAGCAGAAACGCGCGCCTCTACTGAACGTCAAATTCTCAACCTCGCGCGATATTCTGCGCGAGTTTATCGAGATGAACGAGGCGCAGTTGTTTGCTCTGACCGCCACGGATGCGGTGGCTGGAGAGTTGGTGAATTCGGTCCTCAAACTCACCACAGCTGCCGACCTGCTGACCCTGCGCAAGATCGAGATCGAGGCTGATACGGTCGGCGGCACCCTGCGCAAGGCCGAGCAACTGGCGGGCATGGTCGAACAGTTCAAAACCGAAGAGGATGCGTGGTTCGACGATGTGCTGATCGCGAAGATGATCGAAACGGCCCGGGATGCGGGCGATGTCACCCGCAACCCGGTGCGTCTGCGCCACACGGCCTTTGATCAGCCGAACTTCTGGACTGCGCATTTTGGTGGTCTCTACCTGTTTCCCGATCTGGATCACCCTGCGGCGATCAACATGGGCAATCCTTCGGTCGATTTGCCGATGGACTATGTGTTTCATGCGGATCAGCGCAACCAGATCGCGAAATTCCTGAACTACAACGATCTGGTCGAAACCATCATCGAGGCGCGCGGTGTGGATTCCGCCGCGATCCTGCAACAAAAGATGGATTTTCTGACCATCGCCGCGGCCGCGGATGCGGGTGTCGACCTGACCGGGCTGGATCGGCGCGACATGCGGCGATTGGCCCGAAACCATGCCGACCGTTTGCCCGAAGCCTATCACGGCCTCGCGCAATTGCTGCGCTGGACGACCGAGGGCGGGCCGTGGCCGCGTATCACCTCGGACCACCCGGCCTATTTCTATACCCTGCGCGCGTCGGACACGCCCAACCGGGACCTTGTGAATATGCTGCTGGCGGAACTGGCCCCGCAGGATCCGCGGCAATTGTTCATCTGCCACAAAGAGCTGTTCTATCGGACCTATTCGACATGGCCGGAAAGCAAGAAAGCCTTTGTTGCCGACTTCCTCGCGCGCGAGTATCAGGTGGACAAAGCTGGTGCGCGGGCCGCCCTGTTCGGGCATGAGCCGGACATGAGCGGCGAGGACCGGGTCAGCGATCAGGTCATCGCGCGCGTCGGTCCCTGGGGCGCTGTTGGGAGAAGTTAAATGTTTGTCGCACTCCGATTTCTGATCCCGCTGCTGATCGTTCTGACCGTTCTTTATGTTGGCGTGTCGATCTATTCCCGCTGGGTGCGGCGGGGTAAACTGATCGCGCATTGGGACAAGAAAGGTCTGTCCGGCGATCGGGATGCCTTTGTTCAGCGCGGGCTGCAGAAATACGACGCTTCGTTCCGCCGCAAACTGATCCTTGGGATCTACATCGTGCCGCTGGGTGTGATCGCGATCCTGATTTACGTTTCGAATTTCATGTGAGGGTTTCGCTTATGCGTTACATCAAATGGGCCATCATCATACTGTTCTGGGGAACGCTGGCCTCGGTTTTGAATTACACCCTGCCGCAGCACGATGTGGTCAGAATCTCGGACACATATGAAAAGCGGATCGACCCGGGTGAAAACAGCATCTTCTGGTCCGTTCAGGATGTCGGAAGCGATCCGACCACGCCAAACCGCGATGTCTTCTTTATCCAGACGCGCAAAACCAACGGCAAGGTCATGGTTTACCGCAACGAAGACACCGGGTGGGGCTGGCCGCCGTATTTCAAGCTGAACTCGTCCAACCTGCAGGCCGAAGCCGCAGATCTGAAATCAACCACCGAGAGCCCCCGGTGGGTTGTGGTGCGCCACTATGGATGGCGGAGCGAGTTCCTGTCGATCTTCCCGAACGCTGTCAAAATCTGGCAGGTCGAAGACCCTGAGGTTCGGATCATCCCGTGGTTCAACATCATCTTCCTGACTGTCTTCTTTGCGCTGCTCTGGGCCGTCTGGGTTCGCTGGTGCAGATTTCGCGAAGCCCGCGTCGACCCCGTGATCGAGAATGTCGAAGATGGGCTCTACGCTGCGGGTGACGCGCTCGAAGAGAAGACCAGTGGTTTCAAGAGATGGCTGAATAGCTGGAAATCGAAATAGGGATCTTTGGGCACCTTGACCTCGTCCGTGTCTGATTAACCTATCGAACGACGAATTCGGCATGCAGGGCACCTGCGGCCTTGATCGTTTTCAATATGTCGATCATGTCGCGCGGCGATACCCCAAGTGCGTTCAGCCCGGCCACGACCTCGGACAGGGTCGTGGCTTCGGGTATTTCGGCCAAGCCGGTGCCTTCTTCCTCTTCGATACCGGCGATGGTCCGGGGGACGACCACGGTTTCACCGCGTGCAAACGGGTTGGGTTGAATGGCGATTGGTGCTTCTTCGACGGTGAGGGTCAGGTTGCCTTGCGAGACCGCGACCCGGGAAATCCTTACTTCTTGCCCCATGACGATCGTGCCCGAACGCTGATCGACCACAACCCGGGCCTTGGCCTCGGGTTGCACCAGAATGTTCTCGATCCGACCCAGCGCATGTGCCGTGGTGATCGACTGCGTGGCGGCGATGTTCAGTTCGACTGTCCCGGAATCGCGCATGATAGCGACGGGGCGATTGAATTCCCTGTTGATTGCCGCTTCGATCCGCCCCGCCGTTGTGAAGTCAGGCTCCCGTAGGGCCAGCCGCATCTGCGTCAAGGACGAAAGTTCAAAGTCAATTTCACGCTCAACCCGCGCGCCCGACGGTATGACACCCGAAGTCGGCACACCCCGTACAACGGATGCGGCTTCGCCTTCTGCCACAGCGCCCCCGGCCAGAACCGTCCCTTGGGCAACGGCGTAAATCTGACCGTCAGCCGCGTTCAGAGGCGTCATAATCAGGGTCCCTCCCAACAGGCTTTTGGAATCGCCAATCGCTGAAACGGTGACGTCGATCTGGCCGCCGACCCGGGCAAAGGCGGGCAGGCTGGCGGTCACCAATACGGCCGCCACGTTCTTGGGGCGAAAATCCTCGCCCGTGACGTTCACGCCCAGGCGTTCAAGAATGTTCGACATGATCTCTTCGGTAAAGGGGGAATTTCTGAGCCCGTCACCGGTTCCGTTCAGGCCCACAACCAGCCCATACCCGACCAGATCGTTGCCGCGGACGCCGTCGAAATCCACCAGATCCTTGAGGCGGATCGCGCCCGCAAAAGACATGCCGGGCAGAAGGATCAGTAGAAAAGCAAGTATCTTCATCTCAGGAAATTCACCAGCGACAGGTTCGCGTTGCGAACGGTTACGGAATACAGGCTCTCCAGTTGAAACTGGACGGTCTGCAACTGCGCCGCTGTCTGATACGGGTCGGCCGCGATCAGTTCATTGCGGCTGAATTCCAACGAGGTACGTGCTGCGCTGTTGCGTGTTGACGCCTGCTCAACCCGCGCCTGCGTCGCACCGACTTGGGCGCGCAGATTGACCGTGTCATTCTGGGTATTGGCAAGATCGACCCCGAGTTGCGTGAACAGGGCCGTGCGTTGGGCGCGTGGCAGAGCCAGTGCGGTGTCGGATACAACCGCCGCGACCGCTATATCGCGCAAGGCCGCTTTGACGGTCGGATCAATCGCAGTGATCGGGATGGTGACGTTTTCGTTCTCGGAAATCTGCATGGGGGCCAGCGTGTTGGCGGACCCCTGATAAATGACCGCGTCGAACCCGGCAGGGTCGTTGAACCAGTCTTCAGCCGCTTGGCGTATATCCGTCACCGTCGTCAGCCCGGCCAGTTCCGTCTGTAACGCAGACATCAGCTCGTCTGCAGACAGCAGCGGAGAAACGTCTGTTGCTGTCCCGGAAAACAGGCTGCGCCCCCCCGCCCGGGTGTTCAGCGCGGAAATGATCGTATCCAACTCGTTCCTAGCTTGAACGGATGCGTTTTCGTGCGTCACCGCCTGATTGGAAGTGCCAAAAGACAAAAGCGCGCCAGTGATTTCACCCACGGATTCATCAATTGTTGTCAGGCTTTGTTGCATCGCGTCCGTGAACAGACCAGCCTCGGCAGTTGAGACCCGAAACGCGTCCAGCCTTGCCAGATTGCGATCCAAATCCAGAAGGTGCGAGTAGTCACCGTCGAGCCGCCCAGACACATCCTGAACCTTGCCGCTAGACATTTCGTAAGACAGGGTTTCGATCTGGCCTTTGATATCCGTCGCGCGGGATTTGAGTGTCAGCCCCCGGGCAAGATCACCGATAGACGTCAAGTTCATCGTCACAACCTCAATAGAGTGTCCATGAGTTCATCCACGACCGAGATCAGTCGCGCGTTCGCGGCATAGATCTGTTCGATCTGCATAAGGCGTTGCAGTTCCTGATCGGTGTCCACGCCCTGTTCCGCTTCGATCTTTGTCATCTCCAACAGGTTGCTATTGGCAAAAACAAGGCGCTGGCTGGCGGTATGCGCATCAGCACCCGCCTTGGACAGAAGCGCTTCGGTCAGGTCCGCCGCGCGCATATTGCCGCTGCCGAAAATCGCACCCGGAATTGGCCGAGCGTCGCTGAGGATGGCGCCAAAGGCCCGCAGTTGCGTGGCGTCTCCGGGATCGCCCGGGGTCGCGGCCCCCAAACCAGTGCGCAAACGCCAGCTTTGACCGCCAGCGTCGGGATCAACGAGTGCGTTCACGCTGATGTGCGAGGCAAGCCCAGCCGGGGCGGTAGGGTCAAAGCGGTTTCCGGCGTCCGTGAACAGGCCGGGGTCTGCGGCTGTTACTGTAGGGTCCAGCCCCGGAACCTCGAACCGTTCGATCAGGTCGCGTGCGACCATGTCGAGGTTGGTTTGGGCTTCGGCGGACAGCTCATCGCGGATTTGAAACTGTGCGGCCAATGCACCGCCGCGAATTTGCGCGCCGTCGCCAAGCGTTCGCACCGGATTGCCATTCATCGTCAGGCCAGACAGCAAACCATTCGCCACCGTCATATGAGGTTTCGTGTCGCCGGTGGTCGTAAATGAAAACTCGGCCGCTGTCCCTTCCAGCAGGATCAATCCGCCATCAGAGTAAATCGACACCTGATCATTTGCCCGGGGAACGACATTGCCCGGGATAAGCGTATTCACCTCGTCGATCAGGATTTGGCGCTGATCCAGCAAGGCGCCGATCTCTCCCCCCGCATATTTCACGGCGGGTATCTTGGCGTTCAGCTTTCCAATGTCCTGAAGGGTCTGATTCAGGGCGTCCACGTTTTTGCCGATTGTGCGATCTGCGTCTGACCGCAACTGCCGCAGCCCTTCGGACGCAGCGTTGAGGCTGCGCGCAAGATCATTCCCGGTCCGCACGACCTGATCCAGCCTTTCGGAGGAATCCGGCAAGCTGGCGGCTGTGATCAGGCTGCTGTCAAACTCTGCCAGCCTGACAGCAAGAGAGGCCGGGTCATCCGCGCCGCCGATCAAGCGTTCAAGCCAGGAGTGAAACTCCGATATCTCTGACTGGTGCGCCATGTCCGCGTCTGCGGTGCGGCGATTGGCTGTAAGGACAGGGTCGTGGTGGCGAACCACCCCGACCGATCGCACCCCGTGACCCGAGATCGTGTTGGTCGCCAATTCGAGCGACCGCCGGGCATATCCGGGCGTCAGTGCGTTCGCGATATTCTCTGACACCACAGACGCACCGCGGCTGGCAGCGGTCAGCCCCCCGATGGCGTTGTTCAAGGCCGTCGACATATTCATGATTCAGGTCCTTCCTTAGGGTTCACGCCCAAATCAGCGTTTGATGTTGGTGGTTTCCTGCAGCATCTCATCGACGGTCTGGATCACCTTTGCGCTGGACGAATAGGCACGCTGTGTCTGGATCATTGATGTCAGCTCGGTGGCTACGTCGGTTGTCGATTCTTCGCGTGCAAAGGACACCAGATCACCGGTCGGGCCTTCGCCTGCGTTCCACAGGAAGAATGTTCCGCTTTCACGTGAGGGCGCGTATGTCTGGCTGTCCAGAGCGGTCAGGCCGTTCGGGTTCGGCACATCCGCCAGCGGGATCTGGAACATGCGGCGGCTGACCCCGGTGTCATAGAAGGCATAGACATAGCCATTTTCATCAACCTGAACACTCGTCATTGTACCAACCGCAGACCCGTCACGGGTGATGGATACCGGCGCAAACGTGTCTGAAAGCTGGGTGATCCCGTCTGCATCCCCGATCTGGCCAATATTGATCTCCATCGGGCCGCCCGCCACGTTCACAACCAAACTGCCGGTCGCCGGGTCATAGGCGCCACCGGATACAGCGGCGACGCTTGCCAGTGTCCCACCTGCGGCTCGGCTATCCGTGAAGGTCAGGGTGTATTCGCCGATCACAGCGCCCCCCGACGCCGAGTCGCGCAGGATCATCGTCCAGTCATTGCTGGAGCCGGCGGCCGGAACGGTTGGCACCAGTTCGATATCGACGCTTTCCGATTTACCGAGATTGTCAAAATACTCGACTGACAGAGGCTGAGTGTCACCGGGCGCGCCCGCATCCGTTGCCGTTGCAGGCAGGTTCATGCGCAGGTTCATCTGTGTGGTCGGAGCGCCGGACAGCTGATTCACACTGAGCTGGATCGGCTCAAGGGCCGCTGGCGTATCGCGCGGCACAGCCGGAATCGTGCCATTCGCAGCGGCGCGCCACCCCAGCAAGACAAGACCGGACTCAGTTACCAGATACCCTTCGTCATTCGTGCGAAATGACCCCGTGGTCGTCAGTAGCATCTCGTTTGAACCGCCGGCGATTTGCGAGCTTGGTCGCACCGGCAGCATCCCGCGCCCGCGCACAGCTAAATCGGTCGAGTTATTGGTAGTGACAAGCGAGCCGCGCTGGTCGATCAGGCGCTGGCTTGTCGTCCGCACGCCACCCGCCGAGTAGCTTCCACCCTGGCCCGACGTGACCATCGAATGAAAATCGGTTTCAACCCGTTTGTATCCAAAGGTCGAAGAATTCGCGATGTTGTCGGATATGGTCGCCAGCCGGTTGGCGTTCGCTTTCAATGCGGCTACACCAGCGTTCAGCGATGAGGAAATGGTCATTGGCACGCCCTTCTGTTGCGTCAATCGTTGATGCAACAGCTAAAGCGCTGTGCCTTAACAGCGCGCTAACAGGTAAAATGCGTCCTATCCTTTTTTCTTCACGGTGTGCGCAGAAAGATGATTTCTATGCGGTTGTTGCGGGCGGCCATCGGGTTTTTGTGAACCAGTTCCCGGTCGGCATGCCCCGTAACGCGGTCCAACCGGGCCGCCGAAACGCCCTTGCCTTCCAGCAGTTTTCGCACCGTTTGCGCGCGGGTCGTGGATACATCCCAAACCGGGTTATGCGCCAAAACAACCGGCCACGCCCGGACATGCCCTTCGACCGCAATGGCGTTTGTGACCAGGTCCGAGGACCGCGCAACCTGTAGCATGAGCGCCCGCATGATGGCCGTGGGGGTATCGGTGCCCGGCTCGAACAACCGCTGGTCTTCGGTATCGAAAAGCTCGACCACCAGCCCTTCGTCGGTGACACGCGTCACGATGTGCTGCAGGGCCTTCCGGGACACCATGCTTTCCCCCGTCCGCCCCAAAAGGTGATCTTCAAGGGACGAGAATTCTTCGGCGGCTTCCTTGCCGCCTTCTGCGTCCAGCCCAATCGAACCTCGTGCCTGTCGCGCAACGGTCGGATTGCGGTGGCTGGCGCCTGACCCGTCCATTACCATCGTCTTTTCCGAGAACATGTTGTTGCCGCCGAATGCGCCGTCGCCTCCGCCGGAAACAGGGTTCACTGGCACGGTCGGAGAAAAATAATCCGCCAGCCCTTTTCGTTGCTTTTCCGTCGTTGCATTTAGCAGCCACATCAACATGAAGAACGCCATCATCGCCGTGACAAAGTCGGCATACGCGACTTTCCACGCGCCACCGTGGTGGCCATCGCCACCGGATACACGTTTCTTCTTGATGATGATTGGCGCCGCATTGGATTGCGCACCCATCTCCACCACCTTTTTTATCACCCGACTACAGGGGTAATGGGGCAGGTCTTAAGGTGGGCTTAACACTTAAAACTGTCTCGATTTTCCTATCGCGGCAGGTTGGACCCTGCGCGCCGGAGGATCAGTTGCAGGTAGTTAAAGCTGTTCTCGATCCCGTCTGACTCGGGTTTGGCAAAGAATGCGTCCAGTTCGTCATGAACGCGAACGGCCTGATCCAGCAAAGGGTCCGCGCCCTCTGAATAGAGCCCGGCCTTGATCATCACTTCGGATTGCTCATAGCTGCCGACCAGTTTGCGGGCCTCGGCGATCATGCGGTTTTCATCCTCAGACGCGGCACCGGGCAGACTGCGCGAGACCGAGCGGCTGAGGTCTATCGCTGGGAACCGCCCGCGCTCGGCAATCTCTCGGCTCAGGACAATGTGGCCGTCCAACACGCCGCGCAGGATGTCGGCCACCGGTTCGTCCATGTCCGACCCAGCGACCAGAACGCTGAACACGGCCGTGATATTGCCCTGATCGGCAGTGCCCGGCCCGGCGCGTTCGCACAGCCCGGCGACCAGCGGAGTGACCGACGGGGGGAAGCCGCGCAGCGACGGCGCCTCGCCCATTGCAACGGCAATCTCGCGGTGGGCCTCGGCAAAGCGGGTCACGGAATCGGCTAGAAACAACACGTTCAGCCCCTGATCACGCAGATACTCGGCCACGGACATCGCCGACCACGCGCAACGACGACGGGCCAACGCTGACTGATCCGAGGTCGCGGCCACCACGACCGAGCGTTTCATCCCGTCAGCGCCCAGCGCGTGTTCGACGAATTCATTCACCTCACGCCCGCGCTCACCGACCAGCGCAACGACCACCGCATCTGCCTGCATCGACTTGGCCAGCGTCGCCAGCAGCGTTGACTTGCCCACGCCCGAGCCCGCAAACAGCCCCACGCGCTGTCCCTGCACCACCGGCAGCATGGTGTTGAGCATGGCCAGCCCGGTCTCCATCCGCGCGCCCAGCGGTTTACGGGCCACGGCGGGGGGCGGGGCCTGCATGATGTCGCGCTCTTGCGTGCCGGGCAGCAGAGGTTTTCCGTCCAGCGGTTTGCCGAACGGATCGACCACGCGGCCCAGCCAGTGCATCGCGGGCGCAAAAGCGGGGGTCTGGTCCAGAATCACCCGGTCGCCCAGACAGACGCCATCGGGTGCGGCGGTAGGCATCATGTGGATCAGCTCCGATTCGACATGCAGCACCTCTCCGGCCAAATCAGGGCCACTGCGCCGCCGCAGGGTCAGGTGGTCGCCGATCCGCGCCTGCCCTTCAAGTCCTTGAATTTCAACAGCTCCACGCGCCACACCGGACACACGCCCCATATGGCGCAGCGCAGACAGACGGTCGAATGCACATTTCAGCAAGCTTGGGTCGAGATCAGACATCGTGGGTTCTCCAACGGGTTTCTGACAACGGTTTCTAAAGGAATCGGGGTTAAGCCTTGATTGAAATTGATCGAGGGAGAAGCCCCGATGTTCTATGACCTGAACGTCTTTAAGACAGCGTACGCAATGGCAACCCATGCCGGGCAAAGGCAGGCGGTGATTGCGCGCAACATGGCCAATGCGGATACGCCGGGCTACCAGCCCCGCGATCTTGAGGCATTCCAGACGGCTTTTGAAAAGACTGGCCAACAGGCCGAAATGACCGCGACGCGCGCGGGGCATTTGAACGTGGTGTCGGGTGCCAAACCCTGGGCAGAGTTCGAAGCCGCGCCCTCGGGCGATCCTAATGGCAACGGGGTCTCGGTCGAGGAAGAGATGCTGAAAGCGGTTGAGGTCAAGCGCCAGCATGACCGCGCGTTGGCGATCTACAAATCGTCGATCGGCATCCTGCGTACCTCTCTGGGTCGCGGGTAAGGAGGGTATGGCATGAGCGATTTTTCCCATTCCCTCACCGCCTCGGCCAGTGCCCTGCGTGCGCAGGCGGCACGGCTGCGGCATGTGTCCGAAAATATCTCGAACGCCGACACGCCCGGCTATCGCCGCAAGACCGTGCCTTTTGAATCTGTCAAAAAGGGCGGCAAGGAAATGGTGCTGGCTGGTCGGGTCAAACTGGATCGGCGCGAGCTGTCGAGGATCTACGATCCCAGCCACCCTCTGGCCGATGACACCGGTCATTTTCGCGGCTCGAATGTCGATCTGATGATCGAGATCGCCGACGCGCGCGAAGCGCAGCGCAGTTACGAAGCCAATCTCAAGATGTTCGACCAGACACGTCAGATGTCGTCGAGCTTGATGGACCTCCTCAGAAAATAAAGGACACCAGAATGGATATCCGAGCTCTCAATGCCGCCCAGAACTATGCTGGCGCACGCCCCGCAACGCAGGCTGATCCCGATCACAATGGAATGGCGCAGGGGTTGCGCAGTTCGTTTCAGGATTTCGCGGCGACGCTGAAGCAGTCCGAGGCCGTATCGCAGACCGCGATGACCGGTCAGGCTGATCCGCACGCGCTGGTGCAGGCGCTGGCGCAGACCGAACTGGCGGTGGAAACCGCCGTGGTGGTGCGCAACAAAGTGGTCGAAGCCTATCAGGAAATCCTGCGGATGCCGGTCTGACGCGATGCTGAGCGAAGGTCTGTTCTATGACATCGTGCGTCAGGCGCTTTGGGTCGCGGTGATCACCTCGGTCCCGATCCTGGCGGTGGCGCTGGTTTCGGGCTTGATCGTGGGCCTGTTCCAAGCGCTGACCTCGGTGCAGGAAATGACGCTGACCTTCGTGCCCAAACTGATCGCCATCGTCATCGTGTTCTGGATTTCCATGGGCTTCATGACCCAGACGTTGGTGACGTTCTTCACCACAACCCTTGTCCCGCTGATCGCCGGAGGTCGCTGATGGATACCGCCTATACCACCTTGTCCCGCCAGTCGGGGCTGATGAACGAAATGCGGCTGGTGGCGAATAATATCGCCAATGCCAACACCACGGGATACCGGGCGCAAGGCTTGGTGTTTTCGGAATTCGTGCGGGATATGCCCGGTAATCCGTCCTTGTCCATGGCGCGGGCCGAGGTGCGCAATACTTCGCTGCAACAGGGCGTCCTGACTGAAACCGGAGGGGATTTCGATTTCGCCATCGAAGGCGACGGGTTCTTTATGATCGAAACCCCCGGCGGCAATCGCCTGACACGGGCGGGGGCGTTTTCCCCCAGCGCCGAAGGCGATTTGGTCACGATGGATGGCCACCGCGTGCTGGACAGCAACGGCGCACCGGTTTTTGTGCCTCCCGATGCGGCCTCGATTGATGTGGGCAGCGACGGGACGCTCAGCATCGAAGGGCAATTGCTGGGACAACTTGGTGTCTACCGGGTCGAAGACCCAAAGACCCTGACCCGCGAAAGCAGCACCCATTTCCGTGCCGAAGGTGAGATTACCCCGGTAGAGACGCCGGTTATCGTCCATCGTTTCCTTGAGGGGTCGAATGTGAACGCGATCGAGCAGGTCTCGCGGCTGGTGGAAATCCAGCGCGCCTATGAGCTGGGCCAGAGCTTTCTTGAAACCGAAGACGAACGGGTGCGTGGCGCGCTCAAGGCGCTGATGCGCTGACTTTAGAACGGAGGATTTGATATGCGGGCACTTAAAATCGCCGCGACGGGTATGACCGCGCAGCAGATGCGGGTTGAGACGATCTCGAACAACCTCGCGAATATGAACACCACCGGCTATAACGCGCGGCGGGCTGAATTCGCCGATCTGCATTATCAGCAGATGGCACGGGCCGGGTCTGTGAATGCCAATGACGGTACGGTGCTGCCGACGGGTATTCAGCTTGGCCTTGGGGTGCGCCCTGCTGCGGTGACGGTGCAACTGGCACAAGGTGCGCTATCGGCCACCGGCAGCGATCTGGATGTGGCGATCGAAGGGCGCGGCTATCTTGAGGTGACACTACCCAACGGCCAATCCGCCTTTACCCGCGACGGTAGCATGAAGCGATCAGCCGAGGGTCTGATTGTCACCTCGGACGGGTTCGCTGTCGCGCCCGAGATCACCATTCCCGACGATGCCCGTTCCATTTCGATCAACGCCTCGGGCCAGGTTTACGCCTATTTCGACGACGCGCCCGAAGGCCAGTTGCTGGGTGAATTCACGCTGGCCAGTTTCTCGAACGCCAAGGGGTTGGAATCCATCGGCAGCAACCTGTTCAAAGAGACCGAAGCCTCGGGCGCGCCAGTGGTCGGCACGCCGGGTGAGGACGGGCTGGGCACGTTGCGGCAGGGCTATCTTGAGGACAGCTCGGTCGATGCGGTGCGCGAAGTGACGGAACTGATCGAGGCGCAGCGCGGATATGAGATGAACGCCAAGGTCATTTCCGCCGTCGACCAGATGATGGGCGCAACCACGCAGGTGCGGTAATGCGTTTCCTGATCCTCGCGCTTTTGTTTTCAATGCCGGTTCAGGCCGACATCGTGGTGGCGACACGCACAATTCGCGCCAAGGAAATCATCGCGGCCACCGATCTGGAACTCAAGGCGCAGGACGTGGCCGGAGCCGTCGCAAGCAAGGAAGGGCTGGTCGGGCAAGAGGCGCGGGTCGCCCTTTACCCTGGGCGACCCATTCGTGAGGGTGATTTTGGGCCCCCAGCGCTTGTGAACCGCAACGACCTGGTGGTGCTGGTCTTTGATCGTCGCCCGCTTTCAATCACGGCCGAAGGCCGCGCCTTGGGTCGCGGTGCGGTTGGGGACCGAATCCGGGTGATGAACCTCTCTTCGCGCACCACCGTAACAGGTCTCATCCGGGCGGATGGGCAAATCGAGGTTAAAAGATGACGCAGCTTTCAAAGTGTTTCTTTCTGGGCATTCTTGCCCTGTCTGCGTGTGGCCGTGTGGATCATTTGGGCAAACCACCCAGCTTCACGCCGAACGAAGATTCGCCTGAACAAGTGGCCATGCTGTGGCCGGGCTTGCCGCTGCATACGCAACCGCAGCGCGCGGTAGATCAGTCTTCGCTGTGGAGCGGGGGGCAGCAGTCGCTTTTGGGGGATCAGCGCGCAATCAAGAAGGGTGACATTCTGACGGTTGTCATCGAACTGGACGAAAAAGCAGAGATTTCCAACGATACAAACCGATCGCGCAGCGGATCCGAGAGCCTTGAAGTGCCCGGCTTGTTTGGTCTGCCGCAACGGGCTGCGGAACACTTGCCCGACGGCGCTTCGCTGGACGAAGCTGTGTCGATTGACTCGGCCTCGGTCAGCAAAGGCAAGGGGTCGGTCAAGCGAAAGGAAAAGTTGACGCTGCGCGTTGCTGCCACCGTTGTGGACGTTTTACCAAATGGGGTACTGTCGATTTCGGGCTCGCAGGAATTGCGGGTGAATTTTGAGCTGAGAGAGCTTCTGGTCGCAGGGTATGTGCGCCCTCAGGACATCTCGCGTCAGAATGAAATCACCTATGACAAAATCGCGTCGGCCCGCGTGTCTTACGGAGGGCGTGGCCAGATCACGGATGTGCAGCAGCCCCGCTATGGGCAGCAGGTCCTGGATACACTTTTACCGTTTTGAGGTTTCATTGTGCTGAACAAGCTGATCCCCGTCATATTTTTGCTGGCCGGACTGGGTGCCGGAGTTGGGGCGGGCATTGCCCTGACACCCAAGGGTGGTTCTAAAGGCGCTTTTGAAACAATGGCGCCGGACGCCAAAGACAAAGTTTCAGAAGCCAAGCCTGCGCTTTCAAAACCGAAAGATGCCAAGTCGGAAATGAAGACCGGCAAAAAGGATCAACCCGGCGACCTGGAATATCTGAAACTGTCAAAGCAATTTGTGATCCCCGTGGTGGATGCAGATCGGATTGCCGCGATGGTCACGATGTCACTGAGCCTGGAGGCAACATCGGGCAAAAGCGATGCCTTCTATGCCGTCGAACCCAAGTTGAGAGACAGGTTTTTGCAGGTCCTTTTCGACCACGCCAATACCGGCGGGTTTGATGGAAACTTTACCAATTCCGGCAACCTGAAAATATTACGTCAGTCTCTGCTGGACGCGGCGCGCAAGGAAATGGGACCAGACGTTTCAGATATTTTGATTACAAGCGTCAACCGTCAGGATACCTGACGGAACAAGCTGGGTCCGTACCTGACCTCGTTCTTCAGATTTGCTCCTTAAAAGCCGCGCGCCGAAAATCCACTTCCAGGCGGTCCGACACGTCAACGATGGCTTGCTTGCGCCCAAACGCCGCGCGCAGCGCCTCCAGCTTTTGGGATCTGATCCGCGCAAGCTCGATATTCAGGTCGCGGCGCGTGCTGGCTTCCCAGCTATTCCACAAGACATCGGCCCCGGTCACCTGATACCCGTCGGAATCGGCTGCATTCTTTCGCGTTTGCCGCATCTGATCATCCAGTCGCGCCAATTGCCGGTGCACATGCGCTTCTGCCTCAAGTACCGGGCGCAGAATCTGATGCTCTCTTTGGAACACGGCATCGGTGATTTTTTTCAGGTCTGAGAGATCGCTGCGTTTCATCAGATTTGACCCTTGGCTCGTTTTCTCATGGTTTCGGCGAACCGGATAGCGGCGGCGACGGGGCGATAGAGGTCTTCCGAAATCTCCTGCCCGATTTCCACGGTGGCATGTATCGCGCGAGCGGTTGGCGGGTCCGAATGAATGGGAACGCCTGCCGCCCCAGCCGCAGATCGGATCGCAGCCGCGACCGCGTCAACGCCCTTTGCCACGCAGACCGGCGCGGCCCCCGGGGTGCGAGACCATTTCAGCGCGACCGCAAAATGCGTCGGATTGACGATCACTACGTCTGCTTTGGGAACCTCGGCCATCATCTGGTTGGTCGCGATGTCCTGCGCCCGCTGGCGGCGCTGCTGTTTCATGTGCGGATCCCCCTCGGCATCCTTGGTTTCGTCCTGAATCTCTTTGCGGGACATGCGGTTCTTGCGCATGTGCTCTGCGTATTGCCACAGGTAATCCACGGCACCGATTGCCAGGGCCACCGCAATGACGATGAACAGAAACCGAAACAGCAGGTTCATCATCAGCATGACCGAAGACCGCGCGGGCGCTGCACTGGTGGACAGGATCTCGCTGAGATTCGCGCGCAGAAACAGGGCTAGGCAAGTGCCATAAATCACCAGCTTCACAAAGCTTTTGGCAAATTCGAACAGTCCACCCCGCCCGAATTTATTCTTGGCGTTCGAGATCAGGGAAATACGCGACAGTTTTGGTTTGAGCTTGCTGGGCGCAAAGATCAATGCGCGTTGGGCAACCAAACTCAGCAACACGGCAGCCGCGGGCAGAGCAAACAGGATTAAGACCGACAGCAGGGCAGTTTTCAGCATCCCGCCCACCGGGTTGGCCGCCGGGCCCTCGGTCATCAATGGTGCCAGTGTATCGGCCTGGTTGATCAGAACGACAAACAGGGTGCCCAAATGTTGCAGGCCAAATTGACCGGCCGCAAACAGCGCAACGAGAAACCCGATATAAGCAGCCACGACGGACAGGTCGTTGGACTTTGCAACCTCACCCTTTTCGCGCGCTTTTTGCAGCTTCTGCGGTGTTGGCTCGAAGGACTTGTCACTGTCGTCTTCTGCCCCACTCATGGTCGGCCTTCGAGCGGGTTTTGCATGAAGGCGAACAGGGCGTCGGACCAGATCGACAGGATCAACGGCGTGCCTGCGAACAGAAGGAACAGACCCGCGAAGGTGATGGCCGGCGCGCCAACAAAGGCCACCATGAGCTGCGGCATTGCCCGATTGATAACGCCCAGCGCAAGATTATAGATCAATGAGGCGATGACAAATGGCATGGCCAGGGCAAACGCCATGCCAAAACTGCGCGCAATCTGCTGCACCCCCCAATAAGACAGATCCTGCGGCAACAAAGCCGTGCCCAATGGAAACAATGCGTAGCTGTGAATCAGAAACTGAGCGACGCGGATATGCAAACCAAGGACCACCGCCAGTGCCAGCCCCGCCAGCGTCAGCATATACCCCATTGCCGGGACTGGGTCCGCAGCCGCCCCCCCTAGGATTTGGGACAGGGACGTCGCTTGCGCAGCGATCGACCAGGCCGTTTGCAGGGCCAGAACAAACAGACGCAGGCTTAGCCCCAAAACAACGCCGATCAAGATCTCGATCAGGATGAAGCGTGCGGCCGGGAACAGGCCCGGCTCGCCTATATGGGTCTGCACTGCTGGGGTGATGATTAACGTGAAAGCCGCCGAAATTCCCAGTTTGACGCGGGTTGGGATGCTGCGCTCGCCAAAGGCGGGCAGCAACAAGACCATGGCGGACACGCGCAGGAACACGGCAAACAGATGCCACAGACCGGCGCCCAAATGCGGCAACAGCTCGGGCGGCAGCGCAATCACGCGGGCACCGTGCCAACCAGCGCAGGGCGCGCTTCAAGGCCGATTTCCTCGAAGGACAGGACGGGGTTGGAAACACCGCGCGCGTGCATGATCGTGCGCAGCAATCGCCTCCGCCGGGTTGAGGTCACAACCGCCGGAAACAGCCCGCGATCGGCCGATTGTGACACCGAGTCGACCACCCCATCGGCCAGTTTGTTGAACAGGTTCGGCGGCAGCGCCACGTCCAGCCCGGCGCTGGGCGCGTCGATCTGGTAGGTGGTGAACGTATCTTCCCATTCCGGGGCCAGTTGGATCAGTGGGATCGAGCCATCCTCGCGCTTCATCTCGGCCACCAGTTGGAATCCCAGCCGCTGACGGACCAACTCGCAGATACCTTCGGGCTGGGTGGTGGTCAGCCGCGCCTCGGCCACGCTTTCTAGGATCAGCGCCATGTTGCGGATCGAGACACGCTCGTCCAGCAGCAGCCTCAATACCGCGTGCAAAGTGTCGATCGGCACTTTGTCGGGGATCAGCTCATCCAGCAGTTTGCGGTTGGCCTCGGCCCGGACCGGATCACTGAGACGGGTCATCTCAGACAATAGGCGGCGCAAGGATTTCAGCGTCAGCAGGCGCGAGAAATTCTGTTTGATGATCTCAAGCAGATGCGTGGCCAGAATTTCGGGCGGTGAGACGATGGTGGCCCCGCTCATGGCGGCGGCCTCTTGATCTTTGGGCAGAATCCAGCGGGCGGGGGCACCATAGACGGGCTCGGTTACGTCGGTGCCGTCTGGCAGCAGGTCGTGGCCGTCCTGCACCAAGGCCAGCACCAGATCGGGGTTCAACTCTCCGCGCGCCTGTTCGACGCCGTGGACTTTGACCACATAGGTGCCCAGGGGCAGATCGGCGCGGTCGGTCAGGCGAATATCCGGCAGGATCAACCCAAAGGTCGAGGCCACATAGGTGCGCATATTGGCGATCCGCGCATCCAGCCCGGTGCCGGGGTTCAGAACCATGCTGACAAGGTCCGGTGAGAACTCCAGGTGCACATCGTCAAGGTCCAGAATGTCGCCTATGGCTTGGGAAACGGGCGTTTCATCTGAGGATTCGGGCGCATGGGTCGTAGCCTCGTCCGCCTTTTGCTTGCGAAAGACAGAATAGGCCGCATAACCCAACACGCAGGCCCCGAGGATGAAGGGCAGGCCGGGCACCAGGGCGAATAGCACCATCAACATCGCCACTGTCCCAAGCGCTGCCGGGTGCTTGCCCAGTTGCGAGAAGATCGCGTTGTCCGTTGCCCCCTGCGTTCCGCCACGCGCCAGCAACAGCGCGGATGCGATCGAGATGATCACCGCCGGGATTTGTGACACCAGCCCGTCACCCACGGTCAGGATGGCATAGGTCTCAAAAGCCGAGGATATCGGCATCCCATGCACGATCACCCCCATGATCAGACCCATCACAAGGTTCAACAGGGTGATTAGCAGCCCGGCTATTGCATCGCCCTTGACGAATTTCGATGCGCCATCGAGCGAGCCGAAAAACGTCGTCTCCTGCTGTTCCCGCTCGCGCCGTTCCTTGGCCTGACCGTGATCAATCGCCCCTGTGGACATGTCGCTGTCGATGGCCAATTGCTTGCCGGGCATGCCATCCAACGCGAACCGCGCGCCGACTTCGGCCATTCTTGCCGCGCCTTTGGTGATCACCATGAAATTCACGATCAGCAGAACGCCAAAAACAACCAGCCCCAGAAAGATGCTGCCGCCCATGACGAAACTGGCAAAGCCTTCGATGACGTCCCCGGCGGCGTTAGGTCCGGTATGGCCCTGCCCGATGATCAGCTTGGTCGAGGACACGTTCAGCGACAGCCGCAACATCAGTGAGGCCAGCAGGATCGTCGGAAAGGACGAGAAATCCAGCGGCCGCTCGATGAACAGCGTCAGGGTAAAGATCAGGATGGCGAGCGCAAAGGACGTCGCCAGCCCCACGTCCAGCACCCATGCGGGCATCGGCAGGATCATCATCACGATGACCGCCATCAAAGCCAGCGCCAGCAGAACGGTCGGGGAAAACAGGGAGCGGACGTCGATTTTGGGCACAGTGCGCTCCTAATTGAACGAGATAAAGGCGGCGGGCGCGCCGTTTGTGGGAACTAGAGACCCAAGCGCGCTTGGTGCGGGGTTGCCAACAGGCATCGGGATCAGCGGGGCCGCAGCCCCCAAGAGAGGATCGTTTGCTGCCAGAACGGTTTCCGGGTCGCCTTTCAGTTCGGCGCGCATTTTCGTGAATCGACCAGAATAGGCCGCCGCCAGATCAGGTGTGCGGGAATGATACGCCCCGGCTGCTGCAGTCCAAGACCCCAATTCAGCGTATAAATCCTTTAAAAAGCGGGCGGCGTAGTCCGCGTTTTCCTGGGGATCGAACATGGCGTCGATGGATCGGAACGCCTTGCCGTGCCAGCGATAGTTGATTTGGAAACATCCGATATCAAAGCTGCGTTTGCCTGCTTTGAAGATGTTAAAAACGTATGACTTCGCCTCAACCTCTGACTTGAACCAGAATCCTCGTCCTTCGACATTGATAGTCCACGGCCACGGGGCGAGTTGACCCTCCAGCGCACGCCCGGTTTCGACCCGAGTGATCGCGCGCAGGACATCAAGGGGGACGTCGTGTGACAGCGCGGCACGCTGGGCCGCACGATCGCAGAGCGCCGCCGTTCGGGGCGAAGCCGCGGCCATCGTCGTTTGTGTGACAAACAGCACGATAGCCAGTCCAAGGATCGTTCGATTGGGCATTCTGCCGGTCCGGGATTCTGATCAGTCCGGGCCAAGCTAGCTGTGCGAGGGTTTACAGACAGTTATCGGCTGTTCAGATTCGGTCGATCCTGCGCCCGAATACAACACTGGTATTGGTTCGAAGGACGCCCGGGATCTTGGCAAGGTCATCAACCAGGATATCCAGATCCTCGATCCGGGGGGCCTCGGCCGACAGCAGCAGGTCGAACTCGCCATTGATGGACAGGCACAGTTTGACCTCGGGGTAGGCTTCCAGCCGCTTGATGATGCGCGTGGTTTCCTTCTGCTGCACCTCCAGCAAGACGACAACCTGAACGCGCGGGGCATCTTCGGGGGTGTTTAGCACCACGGAGTACCCAGCAATCACGCCGCGTTCTTCCATACGATTGATGCGTTCGTGCACCGTGGTTCTTGCCACGCCAAGCTTCGCTGCGATCCGTGTGGTTGAATCGCGGGCGTTGTGTTGAAGGGCGGCGATGATGCGGCGGTCCAGTTGATCCATGGCTCAAAGGTGTAGTGCAGAGTTGCGCTGTTGCTCAAGGCTTGTGAAGATGTTCGTTGGGAACGGCTTTCTTGTCTGCGCGGGGCCATAACAGAACCGCCAGACCTAGCCCCAGAACCCCGGCAAACGCCATCCAACCCAAGGCATGCGTCACCCCTTTGACAGTCATCAGCCAGCCTGCCAACGGATAAAGCACCAGCCAGCACGCATGGGACAGGGTGAACTGCGCGGCAAACACGGCCGGGCGGTCCTCGGGCGCGGCAGACCGGGTCAGCAACCGGCCCGATGGCGTAAGGGTTGCCGAATATCCAAAGCCGACGCAGGCCCAGATCAGAATCAGCGTCGGCAGCGTGATTTGGCCTCCAACGGACAACACGGCCCCCATCGCCATGGACAAGATTCCAATGACGGCCCCCGTCAGCATGACCCTGCGGTCCCGGTACCTGTTCAGCAGTGACGGCAGAACAAACGCGGCCAGCATTGAACCACCTCCGAAACCGGCCAGCGCAATCGCCACGGCGCTTTCCGACAAACCCAAATCCGCCCGGACGATCACGACCGTGTTCACGATGACCATCGCGCTTAGTGCGGCTGCGGCCCAGCTCAGCGCCAGTAACCCGCGCAGGCGGGGCGTTGCCAGATAAATGCGGATACCGCGCGTTGTGCGGTCATAAACGCCACGGGGTCGTGTCGGTTTCGGTGAAGGCAGAACAACCGAGAGAACCAGCAATGCCGACGCGATAAACCCTAGACCTGTTCCCCAGAACAGACTGTCGAAACTTACGATTGCCAGCAATAGCGCGGCCAGCATCGGACTGACCACGCTTTCAAGATCATAAGCCAAACGCGAAAGCGACAGGGCTTTGGTATAGTCCTGCTCATCCGTAAGAACGTCAGGGATCGTCGCCTGAAAGGTCGGCGTGAACCCGGCAGAGGCAGATTGAAGGACGAAGATCAGCAAGTAGACCTGCCAGATTTCAGTGACAAATGGCAGGCACATCGCAACGGCTGCGCGCACCACGTCCAGAGCGACCAGCATCCGCCGCCGGTCCAGCTTTTCGGCGAAAGCGGCGGCAATCGGCGCGACCACCACATAAGCGACCATTTTGATGGTGAGGGCCGTGCCAAGCACCAGACCGGCGGCCTCACCTGCAAGCTCGAACGCCAAAAGACCCAAAGCAACGGTTGCCAGGCCGGTCCCGGTCAGCGCCACGATCTGAGCGGCCAGTAAATGGCGATAAACCCGGTTTCGCAGGATGCTGAGCATCTGCAATGCCTTTCTTTTGCGCGCACTTGCTCTGACGCTGATGATGCCCGGTAAAGAACGCCATTTTCCAGCCCAAGGTGCAAGGGGCAAGAAACATGCGCATATTGGTCGCATTCGATGGATGGCGTTGAGTTTACGGGCTAAACCTCCTATCTCGGGGGCGATACCGCACAAAGGAAGACCCCCGTGGCAAACCATCTCTATAAAAACGACCTGCCGGACGGGTTGGATCTGGGCCCTGTTGTGGCCATCGACTGCGAAACCATGGGATTGAACCCGCATCGTGACCGTCTGTGTGTGATCCAGATGTCCGGGGGGGACGGCGACAGTCATATCGTGCAGGTCGAAATAGGCCAGACCAAAGCGCCCAACCTGTGCGCCATGCTGGAAAACCCCGACGTGCTGAAACTGTTCCACTTTGGCCGTTTCGACATTGCCGCGCTGTATCATACCTTTGGCGCGCTGGCCGCACCGGTTTATTGCACCAAGATCGCCAGCCGTTTGGTGCGAACCTATACGGACCGGCACGGGCTGAAGAACCTGTGTCAGGAACTCATCGGTGTTGATATTTCAAAACAACAACAGATGAGCGACTGGGGCGCGGAAACCCTGACCGAGGCTCAGTTGGACTATGCGGCCTCGGACGTTCTGTACCTGCACCGCCTGCGCGAGGCGCTGGACGGACGTCTGGCCCGCGAAGGCCGGACCGAGATGGCGCAGGCCTGTTTTGACTTCCTGCCGATGCGTGCGAAACTGGACCTCGCCGGTTGGCCTGAAACGGATATTTTTGCGCACTCATGACCGATACCGAAGCATTCCTGCGAACTGCGCGGCAAGTCGTTACTGACGAAGCCCGCGCGCTGGACGTTCTGGCCGAAGGTCTGGACGAACAATTCGCCGAAGCCGTGCAAATGATTTTGCAGGCCAAGGGCCGCATCATCATCAGTGGCATTGGCAAGTCGGGTCATATTGGCCACAAGATCGCGGCGACACTGGCCAGCACTGGAACACCGGCCTATTTCGTTCACCCGGCCGAGGCCAGCCATGGCGATCTGGGCATGGTGTCCAAGGGCGACGTGGTTTTGGCGATCTCAAACTCGGGTGAAGCGCCCGAACTGGCCAACCTGCTGGCCTTCACACGCCGTTTCGGTATCCCGCTGATCGGTCTGTCCAGCAAACCCGAAAGCACCTTGATGAAACAGGCGGATGTGCATCTGCTGATCCCGTCGATGGGCGAAGCCTGCGGGTTCGGTATGGTCCCGTCGATTTCGACCACGCTGACATTGGCGATGGGCGATGCGCTGGCGATTGCGCTGATGAAGTACCGTGATTTCAAGCCTGAGAACTTTCGGGACTTCCACCCCGGCGGCAAACTCGGGGCGCAGTTGAGCAAAGTGCGCGACCTGATGCACACGGATACGCCAGTTGTTTCGGCAGGAACACCGATGAGCGAAGCGCTGTTGGTCATGAGCCAAAAAGGTTTTGGCGTGGTCGGAGTCACCGATCCTGACGGGCGGTTATTGGGCATCGTGACAGACGGCGACCTGCGACGAAATATGGATGGGCTTCTGGGGTACACAGTCGATCAGGTTATGACTACTGACCCGCGGACCATTGGGCCAGATGAACTGGCCGAAGGTGCCGTTGCGTTGATGACCATGCAAACACCCAAGATTACGTGTCTTTTCGTCGTTGATCCAGAGTCCGATGGACAGACCGAAGGGATCTTGCACATCCACGACTGCCTGCGCGTCGGGCTGGGCTAAGAGGGCGGGGCCGTGGACAGTCACTCTCGCATGGTGCAATTCTTCAAGGTGTTGCTGCCACTGGCGGCTATTGTGCTGCTGTCCACCGTTTTCCTGCTGTCGCGCAGTATCGAAACCAATGTAACCGTGCCGTTCACGCAAAGAGACATCGAAGAACGGTTGGCCGATCAGGTTGTGACCCTGCCGAATTATCGCGGCACCACCCGCAAGGGCGAAGAGGTTCAGATCGAAGCGACAAAGGCGACCCAGGGAACCAAGAACTCGGTCCCGACGGCGTCAGAATTCAAGGGGCGACTGGGCCTTTCGGACGGTGGCGTGATCACGCTGGACTCCAATTCCGGAATGATCCGCCCGGACAAGAACACCGCGACCTTTGTTGGCGATGTGGTCATAATTACAACAGACGGTATCAAGGTCACGACGGATCTTTTGAATACGGCGCTGGACGAAATCCGTGGTGATACACCGGGTCAGGTCGACGGAACCGGCATAATCGGCAACTTTTCCGCGGGCCGGATGACATTTGGGACTGAAAAAAAGGACGGACCGGTCCATATTATTTTTACAGATGGCGTCAAGTTGGTGTATGAGCCGGAAAAAGCAGAAAGATAACCTGTGTTCGATTTTCGTTTAGCCATTGCGTGTTGTGCCCTTGTAGCCGGTGCTGTTCCAGCGACTGCGCAGGAAACACAGGTCGCGTTCGGGGCGGTCAAGGCAGACCCAAGCCTGCCGGTTGAGGTCACGTCCGAGACGCTCAACGTAAACCAGGAAAGCGGATCAGCCGAGTTTCAGGGCAATGTGATCGTAATCCAGGGTGAAATGCGCCTGACGGCCGAGCGTGTTCTGGTCATCTACAACGAAGACCGATCCGCGATTGAACGCATGGAAGCGACCGAGGATGTCGTTCTGGTCAGCCCGCCGGATGCTGCGGAAGGGGATTGGGCGGAATACACCATCGACTCGGGCGTGATCGTCATGAAGGGCAATGTTCTGCTGACGCAGGGGCCCAGCACGATCAGTGGCGACCAGATGAACGCGAACCTCACAACAGGTACAGCGACCATGACGGGCAACGTCAAAACCATTCTGCAGCAGGGCGCCAATTGATGGCCGGGCCGAACCTGACCGTTGCCGAAGGCAACTCGGGTCTCAGAATTGAAAAACTGCGCAAGTCCTACCGCAAGAAAACGGTGATCCGGGACGTTTCCATGACGTTGGACCGGTCCGAAGTTGTGGCTCTGCTGGGGCCCAACGGTTCGGGCAAGACGACGACATTTTATTCCGTGGCCGGTTTGGTTTTTCCCGAAGCGGGGACCGTCACGATTGACGGGCAGGTGGTCACGACGCTGCCGATGTATCGTCGCGCGCGTCTCGGTATCGGTTATCTGCCGCAGGAGATGTCGATTTTTCGCGGGATGAGTGTTGAGGACAACATTGCCTCGGTGCTGGACATCACTGTCAGTCACGCGCATCGCCGCAAGGAACGGCTGGAGGAGCTGCTCTCGGATTTCTCGATCGAGCATCTGCGCCGCGCACCCGCGCTGGCCCTGTCAGGTGGTGAGCGTCGTCGCGTCGAAATCGCGCGCTGTCTTGCAGCGGACCCCAAATATCTGCTGCTGGATGAACCCTTTGCCGGTGTGGACCCGATCAGCGTTGGGGATATCCGCCATCTGGTCGCCGACCTGAAGAAACGGGGAATCGGCGTGTTGATTACCGATCACAATGTCCGCGAGACCCTCGAGATCGTAGATCGCGCCTATATTCTGCATGACGGTCAGGTCCTTATGTCCGGCACGCCGGACGAGGTGGTCGAAAACGAAAACGTGCGCCGCGTTTATTTGGGCGAAAACTTCCGAATTTCATAGGTTTGCGCAGGTCTGTGCCGACTGCATGGCGGAAATCGCGTATATACACACCTGTTTTGATTGACTCTTCCGTCGTCTCTTGCCTCAATTGGGGTATGGCATTTCTACGGTTCAATTCTGGATCACGATGCCCCTTCCCTGAAGGGTGCGCGGTTCGGTTACCGCTGGAATTGTCGATATCCCCCACCCGATAATCAACAGGCGCGTCGCGATTTGCGGCGTCAGAATGGGTGTGAATTGTGAAGGAGATCACATGCGTTACCAAATTAGCGGAAAACAGATCGACATCGGTGAGGCACTACAGACCCATGTGCAGACCGAACTTGGCGAGGTGGTGGGCAAATATGCCCAGCGGCCGACCGATGCCAATGTCGTCTTTTCCCGTTCTGCGCATGAATATGTGTGCGAAACTACCGTGCATCTTTCCACCGGCCTGACGGCTCAGGCCAAAGCCCACGCAACCGAAATCTACGCAGCTTTTGAGGCTTGCTGCGACAAGATGGAAACACAATTGCGCCGTTACAAGCGCCGTCTGAAGGACCACCACAAGGATCGGGCCGAGCCGGTTGAACTCTTTGGAGCATCCTCTTATATCCTCGCCTCTGACGAATCGGAGTCGGCTGACGAACCCGAATCTCTGCAGCCGATGATCGTGGCTGAGATGGAGACCAAGATCCCATCGCTGAGTGTTGGTGAAGCCGTTATGCAGATGGAACTGGCTGGTGCCCCGGTGCTGGTGTTCCGGAATGAAAACAAGGACGGATTGAACGTCGTGTACCGTCGGGATGACGGAAATATCGGCTGGATCGATCCGTAACAGGCAAGAATAGCAAGGCGAGCCCCTGCAAAAGCGGGGGCACTGCCATGGAGCGTGATCATGGAGCTTTCGAGCATACTAAAGCCCGAAGCAGTACGTGTTTTGTCCGCCGCTTCCAGTAAGAAGCGGTTGTTTCAGGAAATCGGCGATATTGCGGCCGGTATTCTGGGGCTTGATGCGCAATCTGTCGTGGACAGTTTGCTGGAGCGTGAAAGCCTTGGGCCGACCGGTGTAGGGCATGGTGTTGCGTTGCCGCATGCACGTCTGAACGAGGTTGAAGAGGTGTCCGGGGCGTTTGTCATGCTGGAAAAGCCGATTGATTTTGGTTCGGTCGACCGGCAACCCGTCGATATCGCGTTTGCGCTTTTTGCACCGGAAGAGGCTGGTGTTGATCACCTCAAGGCCCTTGCTCTGGTGTCCAGAACGCTGCGTGACACTGCGGTTTGCGCCAAGCTTCGGGCCAATCCCGATCCGGTCAAGCTCTATGCGATCCTGACCGAGGCGCAGTCAATGCAAGCGGCCTAAGCCGCTGCCAACCAATAAAAAGCCCCCGATTTTCGGGGGCTTTGTTTTTTGATGGAGTGCCGTGTTAGCCGCCGGTTCCCATTTCCAGGGTCCACCAGATTTTGCCGCCGTTTTCCTGATGCCAGGCAAAGCCCATCTGTGTGGCTTTCGGGTCCATGATTACAGACCGCGGACCCGGTTCCTGCATCCACGCGGCCAGTGTTTCAGTTTCGGTCTCGTATGTCTCCGAGATCGCCTCGCCCAGGAATGTTCCGAAATATCCAACGCGTGCAGCGCGGTCGATTGGCGATGATCCGTCTGATCCGAAATGCCACGGCCGGTTCTGGCGCGCCATGTCCTTGGAATGAGTCGCCGCAGCCGCGTTCAGCTGCGCGTTCAACTGCACCGCCTGCAGCCCCGACGCCTGACGCAGCGCGTTCACCGAATCAAGCATCCGGAACTGCAGCTTTTCCGGGTTGCCGCGAATCTTGTAAACCGTCGGCAGCGGACGACCATCCGACCCATAGGTTGGGGTGCTGCTGGGGGTGCACGCTGCCAGCGCAACGAAGCAAACGAAAAGTAATGAAATAATACGCGTCATGGTCGACCTGATGATTGTGGTATCCTAGGGCATAGCGCGCCCGACTGACTTGGGCAAACCTGCAAAAGCCGATTCTCGCGTGATTCTGCCGGTTTGATTTGCGAATGAGGTATTCTGGCAATAAAATACGTTAGATTTTCAACTTTGGTTTAGCAAAGGACCGCCTGATATGGTCAAGAAGCTCATTCCCTCGACGACCCGCCGTGGATTTCTGACCGGCGCTTCTGCTGTTCTGGCCTCGCCCGCGATTGCGCAGTACATCCCCGGTGATCCGCTCCGCCCGGCGCCGGAACCCGAACCTGAGGTCCGCCGGAACATCTCGGGCTTTCGTGCGCTGGATTGGCAGCCCTATTTCTCGAATACGCGGAATGGTGCCATTCTGGTCGATACCGTCTCGCGCGCGCTGCATTATTGGTCAGATGATCAAACCGTCTACAAACTCTACCCGTCGTCGGTGCCTCTGACCGAAGAATTGACGCGTCGTGGCCGCACAAGTGTCATCCGCAAAGTCGAAGGACCAAGCTGGTCACCGACGCCGTCCATGAAGAAAAGAAACCCGGAATGGCCGGACTATATCCCTCCGGGCCCGGATAACCCATTGGGAACGCATGCTCTGTATCTGAGCTGGAAGTATTATCGGATTCACGGCACGCATGACACGCGCAAAATCGGACGCAGGTCCTCCAACGGATGCATCGGCCTGTTTAACGAGGATATTGCCGAGTTGTTTTCAATGGCGAATGTAGGCACGCAAGTGTTGCTTATTTGACGACATTTTCGCGCAGGAACCCGCTTTTGGCGCAAGTTCCATTTGCATTCCAGTCGGATAGCTGATTAGAAAAAAACACGAGGTAAGTCTTGGGTGTGCGGTTTCACTATATGAAACCGTGCGTATTCTGGAGGTTAATATGAAGAAACTCGTTCTCGCCGCTGCACTGACCGCTGCTGCATCGACCGCTTATGCTGGCAACCTGGAAGAGCCGGTTGTTGAAGCACCTGTTGTTGTCGAAGAAACTCAGGGTTCGTCGCAGGGCATCATCCTGCCGCTGGTCCTGCTGGTTGTGGTTGCCGCAGCTGTTGCAGCAAGCTAATTCGACGAGCGCAATACACAGAAAAGGCGGTGGAGCTTTCCACCGCCTTTTTTTGTGCCCGATGGCTGGGGCGAATTAGTCCAGCCAGCCTTTCAGATTGTCCTCGATCACCTTGCCCAGCGCCGCGATGTGCGACTCGTCATCGTTCAGGCAGGGGATATAGGTAAAAGTTTCGCCACCTGCCTCTTCAAAGCTTTCCTTGATCTCTTCGTTGATCTCTTCCAGCGTTTCGATGCAATCGGCGGAAAAGGCCGGGGCGATAACGGCAATGTTTTTCTTACCCTGCCGCGCCAGCTCCGCTACGTGCTCTACTGTGTAGGGTTTCAGCCATTCTTCCGGCCCGAACCGGGATTGGAACGTCGAGACAAGCTGATCATCCTGCCATCCCAGCCGCTCTTTCAACAGCCGGGTCGTTTTTGCGCATTGGCAATGGTACGGATCGCCCTGCTGCAAATAGCGCTCCGGCATGCCGTGGTAGGAACAGACCAGAATGTCAGGCTTGGTCTCCATCGCGGCATAGGCGGCCTCGACTGATCCGGCCAATGCGTCGATATAAGCGGGTTCGTCGAAATAGGCCGGAACGGTGCGTGACGCAGGTTGCCACGCTTCGTCCATCAGGGCGCGAAAGAACTGATCGTTTGCCGTGGCGGTCGTCGCACCCGCGTATTGCGGATAGAGCGGGAAGAACAGGATGCGGTCACAGCCTGCCGCCACCATCTCGCGTACTTTCGATTTGGTCGAGGGGTTGCCGTAGCGCATGCAGAACTCCACCATCACCTGATCGCCATAGCGCGCCTGCATCGCGTCGCGCAGCTTGGCGGTCTGATCCTTGGTGATCGTCATCAACGGACTTTCACCCTTGTCGTGGTTCCAGATCGACTTATACGCCTCGCCCGAGCTGAAGGGCCGTTTGGTCAGGATGATACCTTGCAGGATCGGCTGCCATTTCCACTTGGGATAGTCGATGACCCGCTGGTCCGACAGGAATTCGTTCAGGTACCGGCGCATCGGCCAATAGCTGTAGTCATCCGGCGTGCCCAGATTGGCCACAAGAATACCGACTCGTCCCATTTTGACCTTGGGATGGCCTTCGGGGGCATGAGCGGGGCGGGTGGCGTCAAACATGGGATGCTTCCTGAAATCGTCGTGTTCCGGGCTGAGATAAACGGAATTGGTCCGCCGTCAATCGGACAGTTTGCCTTCTTTTGTTCCCAGCGCGTCGGCAAGGCGGGCTTGCGCCGATCCGGGGCGCAGGGGTTTTTGCTGGCTGTCATCTGGCGACCAGCCGGTCAAGCAGACCAATTCGTACGTTGTCGTCAGACGACCCTGCGGGGTTGCGAAGTTGTCGGCATAGATGTCTTGCGCCCGTTTGAAGACCTGGCGCCGGGTGGGGTGTTTTACCCGCTCAGACAGGCTGTTGGTCTCTCCCATCGCGCGCAGATCGTGCATCAGGTGCATTACATCGCAGTACTCCGCCGTCAGGCGCGCGGTGTCCGCGACAGGCAGTGCGAACCCGGCCCGTTGCAGCAAGCCGCCCAGATCGCGCAACTCACCCATCGGCGCGATACGCGGGCTGAGGCCGCCGGTGACCTCGATTTCAGCCTGCCCGAGGGCTGTGCGCAACTCATGCAAGGTTTCCCCACCCAGACACGCAACCAGCAACATCCCGTCGGGTTTAAGCGCGCGATGGCACTGAATCAGTTGCCCCACCGGATCGTTGGCCCAGTGCAATGCCATGGCATGGACCACCAGATCATGCGCGCCGGGTGTCAGCGGCAGAACATCCTCATCGGCAACAATATGCGCTTTGGGCAACACACCCTGCCAAACATGCGCAAAGGGCGTCACGATCGCCGGGGCAGTAAAGCTTTTGTTAACCATGGAGAGCCGATCCTGCACTTCGTCGACAGCGGCGCGGTGCAGAAACAGCGCCTCGTCCTGCGCACGGGCGCGATGCTTGGCCAGGGCAGGGGTGTCAAACAAAGAGGGTGCATTGGAGTCAGGCAGCTTCATAAGGCGCAATTATCGCATCTGGCCGCGGATTCAAACCGCCGTCCAGTTGATCTATCCACCGCGCTGTCTGGGGTGCGGGGCGCTGACCGAGTCGGATTTTGCCCTGTGCGGACCTTGCTGGAGCGACACGCCATTTATCGGCGGCACCGTCTGCGAAAGCTGTGGAATACCCTTGCCCGGTGATCTGGACGGGCATCGGATCGAATGCGATGACTGCATGAAGACGCCCCGGCCGTGGCGGGATGGGCGTGCAGCTTTGCTATACGAAGGCAAGGCGCGGGCGTTGATATTGGCGCTGAAACATGGTGACCGACCAGAGCTTGCGCGCCCGGCGGCGCGGTGGATGGCACAGGCTGGGCGAGACGTGTTGCGGGATGACATGCTGGTCGCTCCGGTGCCGCTGCACTGGACCAGATTGGTGAAGCGGCGGTACAACCAATCCGCATTATTGGCCCAACATTTGGGTCGGGAAGCCGGATTGCAGGTGTGCCCCGATCTTTTGGTCCGCCACGTTCGAACACCGGTTTTGGATGGGAAAACCGCCGCGGAACGCGCGCGGATACTGGGAAACGTGATTGCTGCCCATCCCAAACGGCGACACCGAATGCAGGGACGGGATGTTTTGCTGGTTGATGACGTGATGACGTCTGGCGCGACACTGGCCGCCTGTGCGCGTGTCTGCCGCGCATCTGGCGCAAATCATATTTTCGTGTTGACCCTAGCGCGCGTTGCCAAGGATGCCTAATTCGCCCAAGATTACGTGAAACCCCAAGGGACGAATTATGAAACCGGTTGAAATCTATACCTCGCCGCTATGCGGTTTTTGCCACGCGGCCAAGCGACTGCTGAAACAGAAGGGCGTCGAGTTCAAGGAAGTCGACGTTTTGATACACCCCAAGCGCAAGCCCGAGATGATCAAACGCGCCGGCGGCAAACGCACCGTGCCGCAGATTTTCATCGGCACTCAGCATGTGGGCGGCTGTGACGATCTTTATGAGCTGGAGCGTCAGGGCAAGCTGGACCGTCTTCTGGCCGCCTGATGAAGACCGCGCTGCTGCAGATTACCTCGTCGGATGATCCGGCCGAGAATCTGGAGATGGTGCGCGCCCTGATGACCGAGGCGGTTGGACAGGGCGCGCAGTTCATCCTCACCCCCGAGGTGACGAACTGCGTCTCGACCTCGACAACGCGGCAGCGCGAGGTTTTGCAGCACGAAGAAGATGACCTGACGCTGGCGGGGTTACGCGATCACGCGCAGACGCTGGGCGTGTGGCTGCTGATCGGCTCGCTGGCGATCAAAACGCATGACGCGGACGGGCGCTTTGCCAACCGTTCAATCATGATCGACCCGCAAGGGCAGATCGTGGCGCGGTATGACAAGATCCACATGTTTGATGTGCAGGTCACAGAGACCGAGACTTTTCGGGAATCCCGGAACTACCGTCCCGGCGACCGGGCCGTGATCGCCGAGACAGATTTCGGCCAAGTTGGTCTGACCGTTTGTTACGACATCCGCTTTCCCCATCTCTATGCGGCGCTGGCTCAGGCCGGTGCGCGTATCCTGACGGTTCCGGCCGCGTTTTCCCCGGTGACGGGGGCTGCGCACTGGGAATCGCTGTTGCGTGCCCGGGCGATTGAAAACGGCGCTTGGGTACTGGCGCCGGCCCAAACCGGAGAACACCCCAAAACCCGTGGCAGAACGCGTTATACCTACGGTCACAGCATGGTCGTGGCCCCGTGGGGAGAGGTCGTCATCGACGCAGGCACCGATCCGGGCATTCACATTTTCGATTTGGATGATAGTTCTGTGACAGAGGCGCGCCGCCGCGTGCCCTCACTGACGCACCTGCGGGCTTTCGACGGCCCCTGATCCAGAGCCGGACCCAATGACGGACGACACCAATGCCCTTGCGGTCACGCTGTTCAGCGAGATCCTGACCGCCGATCAGCTATTGCGCAACCGGCTCAGCCGGGTGCTGCCCAAGGGCATGGAAATCTCGCATTTCTCGGTGCTGAACCATTTGGTGTTCGTGGGGGATGAGCGCACGCCCGCGCAATTGGCCAGCACCTTTCACGTCACGCGGGGGGCGATGACCAACACCTTGGCCAAGCTGGAATGGGCCGGATACATCCACATCCGCCCCGACTGGGACGACGCCCGCCGCAAGATGGTCGCCATCAGCCCCGCCGGTCGCCGCGCGCGCGATCAGGCGATTTCCTCGATAGCCCCCCTGATCAACCGCGTGGTCGGAGAGCTGGGGCTGGAACGCGTCCGCAGCACGCTGCCCGTGTTGAGGGATTTGAGGTTGCAGTTGGAGGGGGAGTAACCTCACCCCGCCTTCACGCTCGCCGTCACATAATTCACGCTCAAATCCCGGTCCGAGATCGACCAGCTCCACAAGATCGGGTTGAAGACGAACCCCTTGCGGTCGACCGGGTCCAGCCCGGATTGGCGCAGCAGGTCGAACAGCTCATCTGGCGTGATAAACTTGTTCCACTCATGCGTACCGCGGGGCAGCCAGCGCATGACGACCTCGGCCCCGAAAATGGCCATCGCATAGGATTTCGGGTTGCGGTTGATGGTCGAGCAGATCAGCAACCCGCCCGGTTTCAGCAAGTGTTGCGAGGCTGTCAAAAACCCCAACGGATCGGCTACATGCTCGACCACCTCCATGTTCAGCACCACGTCGAATTGTTTGCCCGCGGCGGCCATGGCCTCGGCAGTGGTATGGCGGTAGTCGATGTCCAGCCCCGATTGCTCGGCATGGATGCGGGCGACGGGCAGGTTGCCTTCGGCGGCATCGGCGCCCACGACCGTCGCGCCCAGACGCGCCATCGGTTCGCTGAGCAACCCGCCACCGCAGCCGATATCCAGCAGGCGCAGGCCCTCGAACGGGCGCGAGGCCTTCAGATCACAGTCAAATTCACCCGCGATCTGCTGTGTGATATAATCCAGACGGCACGGATTGAGCATGTGCAGAGGTTTGAATTTGCCATGGGGGTCCCACCATTCCGCAGCCATCGCTTCGAATTTTGCGATCTCGGACGGGTCCACCGTGTTCGGATGCGCTTGCATTCCTGTCTCCGTGTGCTCTTTTACGTTTAAAGACTATATAGGGCCCTAATGGATAAGTACCCGGACCAAAAGCGCGCAGTTCAATATCTGTACCCGCCGATTGACCCGTTCGATCAGCGCATGGTCGAGGTGGGCGACGGACACCGTATTTACATGGAACAATGCGGTAATCCCGACGGGTTGCCCGTTGTGGTTCTGCATGGCGGACCGGGCGGAGGATGCAGCCCGGCCATGCGGCGTTATTTCGATCCGCGTGTGTTCCGGGTGATTCTGTTTGATCAACGCGGATGCGGGCGCTCGCGGCCTCATGCGTCGGTTGCCGACAATACGACCTGGCATCTGGTGGAGGATATTGAGCGGCTGCGGACCCTGCTGGATATCGAAGACTGGACGGTGTTTGGCGGCAGTTGGGGGGCGACTTTGGCGCTGGTCTATGCGCAGGCGCATCCCGACCGGGTGAATCGGCTGGTGCTGCGCGGTGTGTTTCTGGCAACGCAGGCCGAACTGGATTGGTTCTATGGCGGCGGTGCGGGCAAGTTCTGGCCGGAACAATGGGCGAAGTTTACGGCCCTGCTGACCGAGGAGGAGCTGTCCGACACGATCGGCGCTTATCACAAACGTCTGTTCTCGGGCGATCGGGCGACGGAGATCCTGTACGCCCGCGCTTGGTCCAGTTGGGAGAACGCGCTGGCCTCGATCCATTCACATGGATCCACGGGTGAAAGCCCCGGCGAATACGCGCGCGCATTTGCGCGGCTGGAGAATCACTATTTCACGCACAGTGCCTTTCTTGAGAACGATGGGCAGATTTTGGATCAGATGGAGCGGATCGCTCATATCCCCGGCCATATCGTGCAGGGCCGTTATGACATGATTTGCCCGCCGCAGGCCGCATGGTCCTTGGCCGAACGCTGGCCAAACGCAGAGTTGAAGATGGTTCGGCAGGCCGGGCACGCCTTGTCCGAGCCGGGCATCAGCGCCGAACTGGTCCGTATCATGGACCGCGTGGCGGAGGGTGTGGCATGACCCGGATTGACCGTCGTGCTCTGTTCGCTTCGGGTGCCGCCGCCGCATTGCTGGCGGCCACGGGCGCGTCCTTGGCCAACACGCCAAAAAATGGTGGAACATTGCGGTTGGCCGTGCCCCGGGACGAAAGCCTTGAACAGGTGGCGCGTGGCGCCGTGTTCGACACGCTGACCGAGATTGCACCAGATGGCACATTGCGCGCGGAGCTGGCGACAGGCTGGCAAACCGATGCGGACGCGCGGGTTTGGCATTTCGATCTGCGTCCCGGTGTTGTGTTTCATGATGAGGCCCTGTTGGACGCTGCCGACGTTCTTGCCGTGCTGGAGCAGGTTGGGCGGGTTGAGGCCCTCTCACCCTCATCCCTGCGGCTGGAGCTGGTGGAGGCCAATCCGGGCCTGCCGTTTCTGCTGGCAGACAGTCGATTTGTCATTGCGCGGAAAGGCCAGGATGTAACGCCATTGCACGCCGCCAACGGCACCGGATGTTATCGGGTTGAACGCGCCGAAGACGGGCGGCATTTCTTGGGGCGCAAAGTCTCGGGTCATTACAAGAACGGTCAGGCAGGCTGGGTTGATGCGCTGGAGGTCATTGTGATCCCTGACGCGCGTGTCCGGGCGGAGGCTTTGCGAGACGGCTATGTGGACGTTGCCGCATTGCCCGCGCAAGACGATCTGAAGGGGCAACGCGGTCTGCGCTTTTTCCCAAGCGAGACGGATATGGCGCTGGCCGTGGCCGCTCGGGTTGGAATGCCGGGCCAGGTCGGACAGGCGCGTGCGCTGGACGATGGCCGCATCGCCGAGCGGTGGTGGCTGGCTTAATTCCTGCTGGGGGTTGCAGACTCGGGAAACCCTGCGTATATGCATCTCCAACAGCGGCGCGTTGGACTTCTGGTTCAAGGCTCCACCGGAAAATACGACGGGCCGCGCGCCCGTTTTTTTGTGCCCGATTGATAGGGTAGAGACCTGAATGACAAACGACCTGATAGCCAAGGCAGCCATTGACCGGCGACTGGCCGAGATCATCACCCCCGTGATCGAGGATCTGGGGTATGAGCTTGTGCGCATCCGCCTGATGAGCGGCAAGCAGACCACGTTGCAGATCATGGCCGACAAGCCCGATGGCGGCATCGAAGTGGATGACTGCGCCGAGATTTCCAATGCGGTCAGCGCCACGCTGGATGTCGAGGACCCGATTCTTGATGCCTATACGCTTGAGGTCTCGAGCCCCGGCATCGACCGCCCTCTGACCCGTCTCAAGGACTTTGAGACTTTCGAAGGGTATGAAGCCAAGGTTGAGACCGCCGAGTTGATCGACGGCCGCCGTCGTTTCAAGGGTGAGCTGGCTGGGATTGAAGGGGATGAGGTTCTGATCAACATCCCCGAGGGGGATGAGACGATCACCATCGGTCTGCAATTCGACTGGCTGAGCGACGCTAAGCTGGTTCTGACCGATGACCTGATCAAGGAAATGCTGCGCCAGCGCAAAGACGCCGGTGCCCTGAACGAAAACGCTTTCGACGAGATTGAGACCGAAGGGTCCGAAGAGGAGACGAACTGATGGCAATCACCTCAGCCAACCAGCTGGAGCTGCTGCAGACCGCCGAGGCCGTGGCCCGCGAAAAGATGATCGACCCCGGTCTGGTTGTCGAAGCGATGGAGGAATCGCTCGCCCGCGCCGCCAAGAGCCGTTACGGGGCCGAGATGGACATCCGCGTGTCCATCGACCGCAAGACCGGCAAGGCGACCTTTACCCGCGTCCGCACCGTGGTCGAGGATGAAGAGCTTGAGAACTATCAGGCCGAGTTCACCGTCGAACAGGCCAAGCAATACATGGAAAACCCCGAGGTCGGTGACGTCTTTGTCGAAGAAGTGCCGCCGGTTGAAATGGGCCGTATTGCTGCGCAATCCGCCAAGCAGGTGATCCTGCAAAAGGTCCGCGAAGCGGAACGTGACCGTCAGTACGAAGAATTCAAGGATCGCGCAGGCACCATCATCAACGGTGCTGTCAAGCGCGAAGAGTTCGGCAATGTCATCGTCGATCTGGGCGGTGCCGAGGCCGTTCTGCGCCGCAACGACAAGATCGGCCGCGAAAGCTATCGCCCCAACGACCGTGTGCGTGCGTACATCAAGGAAGTCCGTCGCGAAGTTCGTGGCCACCAGATCTTCCTGTCACGCACCGCGCCGGAATTCATGGCTGAACTGTTCAAGATGGAAGTGCCGGAAATCTATGACGGCATCATCGAGGTCAAGGCCGTGGCCCGTGACCCTGGTTCGCGCGCCAAGATCGCCGTGATCTCGTATGACGGCTCGATCGACCCCGTCGGTGCCTGCGTTGGTATGCGCGGCAGCCGTGTGCAGGCCGTCGTGAACGAGCTGCAGGGCGAAAAGATCGACATCATCCCGTGGAACGAAGATCAGCCGACTTTCCTTGTGAACGCGCTGCAGCCTGCCGAGGTGTCCAAGGTGGTACTGGATGAAGAAGCCGGCAAGATCGAGGTGGTAGTGCCCGAGGAGCAGCTTTCGCTGGCAATCGGTCGCCGGGGTCAGAACGTGCGTCTGGCCAGCCAGTTGACCGGTCTGGATATCGACATCATGACCGAAGCCGAAGAATCGGCGCGCCGTCAGAAAGAATTCGAAGCCCGCACCCAGTTGTTCATGGACAGCCTGGATCTGGACGAGTTCTTCGCTCAGTTGCTGGTCTCGGAAGGCTTCACCAACCTCGAAGAGGTGGCTTACGTCGAGATTGACGAACTTCTGGTGATCGACGGCGTCGACGAAGGCACAGCGCAGGAACTGCAAACCCGTGCGCGTGAATTCCTGGAAGCGCAAGCCAAGGCCGCTCTGGATGCCGCCCGCGCGCTGGGCGCTGAGGACAGCCTTATTGAATTCGAAGGTCTCACACCCCAGATGGTAGAGGCGCTGGCCAAGGATGACGTGAAGACGTTGGAAGACTTCGCAACCTGCGCCGACTGGGAACTGGCAGGTGGCTGGACCACGGTCGACGGCGAGCGCATCAAGGATGACGGTGTACTCGAGCCTTTTGGCGTGACTCTGGAAGAGGCGCAGGATCTGGTCATGACCGCCCGCATCATGCTGGGCTGGGTCGATCCGGCCGAGCTGGAGCAGGCCGAAGAAGAGATCGAAGGCGAAGCCGACGAGGAGGCCGAGGCCTGATCTCAGGGCCTCGGGAGGCTTGAATGGGTCGCGGTGGCGTCCATAAGGATCGGTCGGACGGACCCGAACGCAAGTGCATCGCCACGGGCGAGGTTCAGCCCAAATACGGGCTGATCCGCTTTGTGATGGGGCCGGACGGTCAGGTCTTTCCCGATGTCGCGGCGAAATTGCCGGGGCGCGGGGTCTATGTGGCGGCGGATCGCGCCGCGCTGGATAAGGCCGTTGGCAAAAAGATGTTCTCGCGCGGGTTCAAGGCGCAGGCAGTGGCGCAGGCGGACTTGACCGACGAGGTCGAAAAGCAAGTCGCGCGGCGGGTGATCGAGCTGATCAGCCTGGCGCGCAAGTCCGGTGACGCGGTCGCCGGGTATGAAAAGGTCAAGACGTGGCTGGACCGGGAAGAGGCTCAGGTACTGATTCAGGCCAGCGATGGATCGGGGCGCGGCAAGTCGAAACTCAGCACGCCGCACTTCGGAAAATACATCGGATGGCTGACGGCGGACGAGCTGGGGGCGGCATTTGGGCGCCAAACCGTGATTCATGCGGCGCTGGCCTCTGGCGGACTCGCCAAACGTGTTGTAGAGGAAGCGCAGCGCTTGCGTGGCTTGCGCGAAACGGATGACGGCGGCAAGGGCCGCGCGGAAGGGTAAGAAGCTTTATGAGCGATAGTGACGGCAAAAAGACATTGGGTCTTCGTGGCGGGGCACGCCCCGGAAATGTGAAACAGAGTTTCAGCCACGGACGTACCAAGAATGTCGTGGTGGAAACCAAACGCAAACGCGTGGTGGTCCCCAAGCCGGGTGCCGGTAAACCAGGTGGCGGAGCAACGCCTTCGGGTGATCCGTCGCGTCGCCCAGCCGGGATTTCCGATGCGGAAATGGCGCGCCGGATGAAGGCGCTGCAAGCCGCCAAAGCGCGCGAGGCGGAAGAAGCCGCTGCCCGTGAAGCACAGGAAAAGGCGCGTGAAGAAGAACGCGCCCGACGCCGTGCCGAGCAGGAAGCCAAGGAACGTGAACAGCGCGAGGCCGAAGAACGTGCCCGCGCCAAGGCCGAGGAAGAAGAGCGCAAGCGCAAAGAGGCGGAAGAAGCCGCCAAACGCGCGGCTGCTGCCCCCGCGCCCGAAGAACCCAAAGCCGCGCGCAGCCCGGCCAGCAAGCCTGCGCCTGCTGCCGCTCCGCGCAAGCAGGACCGCGAACGCGAACAGCGCGGTCGTGGCAAGGGTCGTGACGACAACCGCCGCTCCGGTAAGCTGACACTGGGTCAGGCGACCGGCGGTGAAGGCAACCGTCAACGCTCAATGGCGTCGATGAAGCGCAAGCAGGAGCGTGCGCGTCAGAAAGCCATGGGTGCGCCGGTCGAGCGGGAAAAGGTGATCCGCGACGTGCAGTTGCCCGAGGCGATCATGGTCTCGGAATTGGCCAACCGTATGGCCGAGCGTGTGGCAGATGTTGTCAAATCGCTGATGCAGATGGGCATGATGGTGACGCAGAACCAGACCATCGACGCCGATACTGCCGAGCTGATCATCGAAGAATTTGGCCACAAGGTCACCCGTGTCTCTGATTCGGATGTTGAAGACGTCATCAAGGAAGTCGAAGACAGCGATGACGATCTGCAGCCGCGTCCACCAGTCATCACCATCATGGGTCACGTTGACCACGGTAAAACCTCGTTGCTGGATGCAATCCGCGACGCGCGCGTTGTGGCAGGTGAGGCCGGTGGCATCACCCAGCATATCGGCGCCTATCAGGTGAAAACCGATGGCGGCACCACGCTGACCTTCCTGGATACGCCGGGCCACGCGGCCTTTACGTCGATGCGGTCCCGCGGGGCTCAGGTCACGGATATCGTGGTTCTGGTGGTTGCCGCTGACGACGCGGTGATGCCGCAGACGATCGAGGCCATCAACCACGCCAAAGCAGCCGGCGTGCCGATGATCGTGGCGATCAACAAGGTCGACAAGCCCGATGCAAACCCGGACAAGGTGCGTACCGATCTGCTGCAACACGAAGTGATCGTCGAGAAAATGTCGGGTGAGGTTCAGGACGTCGAAGTCTCTGCCATCACCGGACAGGGTCTTGACGAACTGCTGGAAGCCATCGCGCTGCAGGCCGAGATTTTGGAACTGAAAGCCAACCCCGACCGCGCCGCCCAAGGTGCCGTGATCGAGGCGCAGCTGGATGTGGGCCGCGGCCCCGTGGCGACTGTTCTGGTTCAGAACGGCACGCTGCGTCAGGGCGATATCTTCGTTGTGGGTGAGCAATACGGTAAGGTCCGCGCGCTGATCAACGACAAGGGCGACCGCGTCAAAGAGGCTGGCCCCTCGGTTCCGGTCGAGGTTCTGGGTCTCAACGGCACGCCCGAGGCCGGTGACGTTCTGAACGTGACCGAGACCGAAGCGCAGGCCCGTGAGATCGCCGCCTATCGTGAGCAAGCCGCCAAGGACAAACGCGCCGCCGCCGGTGCCGCGACCACCCTTGAGCAGTTGATGCAGAAGGCCAAGGAAGACGAAAACGTCACCGAGCTGCCGATCCTGATGAAAGCGGATGTGCAGGGCTCTGCCGAGGCTATCGTTCAGGCGATGGAGAAGATCGGCAATGACGAGGTGCGCGTGCGCGTACTGCATTCGGGCGTGGGTGCGATCACCGAAACGGATGTTGGTCTGGCCGAAGCCTCCGGCGCACCGATCTTCGGGTTCAACGTCCGTGCCAACGCATCGGCGCGGAACACTGCGAACCAGAAGGGTGTCGAGATCCGCTATTACTCGGTGATCTATGACCTCGTGGACGACGTGAAAGCAGCCGCTTCGGGCCTGCTGAGCGCCGAGATCCGCGAGAAGTTCATCGGTTACGCCGAAATCCGCGAAGTCTTCAAGGTCACTGGTGTCGGCAAAGTTGCGGGCTGTCTGGTCACCGAAGGCGTGGCGCGTCGTTCCGCAGGCGTCCGCCTGCTGCGCGACAACGTGGTGATCCACGAAGGCACGCTGAAAACGCTGAAACGCTTCAAGGACGAAGTGGCCGAGGTTCAGTCGGGTCAGGAATGCGGTATGGCATTCGAAAACTACGACGACATCCGCGCCGGCGACGTGATCGAGATTTTCGAACGCGAAGAGGTTACGCGTACGCTGGATTGATCTGGTGTTTCGGTGAAGAATTTAGCGGCGGCCCATTGGGTCGCCGTTTTTTGTCTGTCTTGTCAGAAGCTTTTCGTTTCCAACGACAACCACGCATCGTTTAATCGTGCTCTAACCCCAAGAGGACAACGGCCGATTGTCTGCTGTGCGGACTTTGCCGACATTCGCTTTGATTGCAGCGCCAATTACCTTCTGTGGCTGTTGTGCGCAGATTCCTGTCTTTGAAAAGTTCGACGTGCGGCTCAAAACGGAACACCGCCCCTTGGCAGTTGGCATCTCACTAAGGCTGAGCAAATCTCAGGGAAGAAAGTTGAGACACCTAGTAGTTCTGGCAGGTCTAGCCTTGACCAAGGCTCAGCATTTCTAGAAGTTTTCAGTGAAAATTTCAGACTTTAGGTATTCCAAAAATGAAAGTGGACCCTATTGCCGTAAGGGCAGGCGTCGAAAAGAGTTTTTCTTGGCTCAACTGGCTTGCGGTCGCGACAATAGCATTCAGCTTTTCGGCAACGTTAGTACGCTATTTGGGAAGCGGTAGCGTCAGCTTTTTGGGTTCCTCCATACCAGTAGAAACAACCTATTTTGCTTTCGTAACGATCACCGCGCTGCATCTGTTCATTCTTAACCACATCGTAAGTTCTTGCTGGGACGCATGGAAAAACCTGTCCACTGAAGAACGTGTTGGGGTCTATGATTCATTGGTCCGAAATGGTGGCATCATGATTAAAGACACAGAGTCTTATAGGGACAGGATGTATGTTGATGTCTCCGGCGAACTTCGGTTGGGAACAAGCACGAAAGATGGTCCTGTTTGGGTCCACATGACACTCGTACTACTTTCGCTAACCGCATTGGTAAAATTCGAGTGGAGCATATGGACGATCTTCCAGCTTTCCTTCTGGTTCGCCCTCATGAGTATTAACTGGAAAATTGGCGCCAACTATTTGATGGCACTCGCTGACCTAGGCAGGAATAGTGATGAGAGCATTTACTTTGCAGGCGAGGAAAAGGGCGCTCGAATAATCAGCATTGCGAGCGGCTTTTGGATTGGTAAGAATGTCGATGCTCGGAAATACAATGTCTCATCCGTGACTGAGACGATATTCACCACACTTTTCTTGTTTTTGTTCCTGGGCGCGATCTTTGGGCTAGCTACGCTGGTGGTTTCATTCTTTCGAGTGATTTTCTTTTGACCTATCCGAAGCAAGTCGCGACGAAGCCGGTTCCCGGTTTCAACGCTTCGCAACCTATTGCACGAGTGATAGAATAAATGGTGATCAAACGACCGCTAAGGGCTCGAACCAGACGTTCCTGGCGTCGCAGCAACTACTCTTGCCTACTTTGTCGCCGCCAAAAACGACCCCGGATGCATAACAATATCGAAATGATGCACCCCCCTCTGCAGGTCGAAACTGACCGAGTGTCCGGCCTTTCGTAGAAGCTCCGCGTAGTGTCGGCTTTGGCGGATGAACTCGGGCGTGTCGCGCTCGCCCACGGTTACGCGATAGCGCGGGCCGGGGGCGGGGAGGTGCAGGATGGGCGACAGGTCGTGGATCTCGACGGGGGTCAGTTGCAGCGGGTCGTTGACAGGTGTCAGGCTGATCGGCTCCAGATCAAAGACCCCGCTGATCAGGATCACGTCGCGCACGCGCAGTCCCGCGCGCGCCAGCGCGTCGGCTGAGGTTGCCATGACCATGCTGGCCAGATGCGCCCCGGCGCTGTGGCCCGATAGGGTCACACGGGAGGGGTCGTATCCCAAGCGGGCGGCGTTCGCGGCCAGCCAGAGTATGGCATTGCGGCATTCCTCGATCATGTCGCCGATCCGCGCGTTCGGGGCCAGCGTATAGTTCAAGGTCGCAAAGGATTGCTCGGCCTCGATCAGGGCCGGGGCCATCATCGCGGATTCACGCTGGCTGATCGCCTGCCAATAGCCGCCGTGGATAAATACGTGCAGCGGTGCGCCAGTGCCTTTGGCCGGAAAGAAATCCAGAACCTGTGACGGGCTGTCGCCATAGGTGAGGTTCTCATGACATTCCATCTGCGCCCGATGCTGCGCGCTGAGCGCGGCCCAACTGTCGACATAGGGCGTCAGGTCGCCGCCGATCATAGAACGGGGGGAATATTCCTGATCCAGTTCGTCCTGCGTGAAACCCCGGTACAGCATCATTTACTCCTGCTCGGCATACATCAGCTCGGTTCGCACATCGTAGAGATCATGGAAAAACCTCAAATCCAAGGCTTTGCGCAGAAAAGACACCCCGCTGGAGCCACCAGTGCCGGGTTGGTTGCCGATCACGCGCTCAACCGCGGTGACATGGTCAAAGCGCCAGCGTTGAAACAGGGACTCCACGTCCATGAGTTTTTCGGCTAACGCATAGAGATCCCAATACCTGTTCGTGTCGCGGAAGACCTGCACCCACAGTTTCACGATGCGCGGGTCACCGGAATAGGGCTGCGCATAATCCCGGTTCAGCAAGTCGTCCGGCACATCGAACCCTTGCCGCGCCATCATGTGGAGGACTTCGTCATATAGCGACGGTTTGGTCAGGGCGGCGGACAGCATTTCCATCACTTGGGGGTCATGGGCATGTACTTTCAGGGTCGCGGCGTCCTTGTTGCCCAGAATGAACTCGATCTGGCGGTAGCCATAGCTTTGGAAACCGGATGAGCTGCCCAAGGCCTTTCGGAAAGTCATGTAATCGGCTGGGGTCATGGTCAGAAGCGTTTCCCACGACGCGATCAACTGCCGTTGGATTGCTTTCACCCGGTCGAGGTTCTTCATCGCCGGGCCAAATTCGTCCTGCTGCAGAAACCTGCGCACCTCGACCAGTTGGTGGTGCATCAGTTTCAACCATAACTCGCTGACCTGATGGATGATGATGAACAGCATCTCATCGGGTTGGGCCGGGTCCTGAAAGGTCTTTTGCAGGTTCAGCAGCGTCTTGAGTTGCAGGAAATCCCCATAGCTCTTGCGGTGGGTTTCCGCGAAATCAGTGACCAGAGAGTCCTCGATCCCGCGTTCCAGATACCTGTCATTGTCGCCCATGTGCTCCTCCAACCGCCGGGTTCGCCCTATGTTTAGGGTCAAATTTCGCGCGGTTCCAGAGCGTCAGGTCCAGTCCAGCACCACCTTGCCGGACTGACCGGATTTCATGGCGGTAAAGCCTTGGGCAAAGTCGTCGACCTTGAACCGATGCGTGATGACCCGGCTGACGTCCAATCCGTTCTGCAACATTGCGATCATCTTGTACCATGTCTCGAACATCTCACGCCCGTAGACGCCTTTGATGGTGATGGCCTTGAACACGATGCGCGACCAATCGACCGGGGATTTGCCTGGCGGTATCCCCAGCAGAGCGATCTTGCCGCCCATCACCAGCGCCTCGACCATCTGATCTAGCGCGACTTGCGAACCGGACATCTCAAGCCCGACGTCAAACCCTTCTTTCATGCCGAGGTCTTCGATGACGTCCTGCAGGTCTTCCCTGGACACATCGACCGTCCGGACTGTCGGCACAACATGTTCTGCCAATTTCAGGCGGTCTGGGTTGATGTCGGTGATCACAACGTGTCGCGCACCGGCATGGCGGGCGACGGCGGCGGCCATGATCCCGATTGGCCCCGCGCCCGTGATCAGAACATCCTCGCCCAGCAGATCAAAGCTGAGCGCGGTGTGAACGGCGTTTCCCAGCGGGTCGAGAATGGCTCCGATTTCGTCTGGCACGTCGTCGGGCAAGGGGACTACGTTGAAAGCAGGCAGTTTGAGGTACTGGGCAAAGGCCCCCTGTTCGTTCACACCAATGCCGCGCGTGCCGGGGTCCAGATGGAACTTCCCCGCGCGGCTCTGACGGCTGTCATTGGTGATCAGATGACCCTCGCCCGAGCATCTTTGGCCTACCGCCAACCCGGTCACATTGCGCCCGACCTCGACAATCTCACCGGCGAACTCATGGCCGGTGATCATCGGCACGGGCACTGTGTGCGCGGCCCATTCATCCCAGTTCCAGATGTGAATATCCGTACCGCAGATGCCCGTCTTGTTGATCCGGATCAGGACCTCATCCGCACCAATTTCAGGCACCGGGGCTTGAATCATCCACAGACCTTCCGCGGGCTTGGATTTCTCAAGCGCTTTCATGGTGTTGGGTCGCATCAGATCACTTCCAGCTCTTTGCCCACCTTGCCAAAGGCGGTCAGGGCGCGGTCCAGCTCGTCGCGGGTCAGCGCTGCGTTCATTTGTGTCCTGATACGCGCCTGTCCACGCGGAACAACCGGGAAGAAAAAGCCCGAGACATAGACGCCCTCATCGAACAGTCGCGCGGCCATATCCTGCGCCAGCGTCGCCTCGCCCAGCATCACGGGGATGATCGGGTGTTCACCGGGCAGCAGGTCGAAGCCCAGCTTTTCCAAACCAGCGCGCCAGTATTTGGCGTTTCCAAACAGTTGCGCGCGCAGCATGTCGCCTTGTTCGATCAGGCGAATCGCCTCGATACCGGCGGCAACGATCGAAGGCGGCAGCGAGTTCGAGAACAGATAGGGCCGCGCCCGCTGCCGCAGCAGGTCGATCACTGGCTGCGGCCCGGCGATGTAACCGCCGATTGCCCCCCCAAGTGCCTTGCCCAAAGTTCCGGTCAGAATGTCCACATCGACACCGAAATGATCCGGCGTGCCCGCCCCATTCGGCCCCATAAAGCCGGTGGCGTGGCAGTCATCGACCATGACGATGGCGTCGTATTTGTCGGCCAGTTCGCGGATTTTCGGCAGGTTGGCCAGATAGCCATCCATGGAAAACACACCGTCCGTCGCGATCATGATATGCCGCGCCCCATCCGCGCGCGCCTGTTTCAGCCAGGCCTCCAGATCGTTCATATCGTTGTTCATGTAGCGATAGCGCTTGGCCTTGCACAGCCGTACCCCGTCGATGATCGAAGCGTGGTTCAGACTGTCCGAGATGATGGCGTCCTCTGGCCCCAACAAAGGCTCGAACAAACCGCCATTGGCATCGAAACAGGCGGCAAACAGGATCGCGTCGTCTTTGTTCAGGAACTGCGCCAGCTTCTGCTCTAACTCGCGGTGGATGTCTTGCGTTCCGCAGATGAACCGGACCGAGGCCATGCCGAAGCCCTTGGGTTCCATCGCGTCCTTGGCCGCTTCGATCAGCGCAGGGTGATCGGCCAGACCCAGATAATTGTTGGCGCACAGGTTGATGACCTGTTTGTCGCCCACCGTAATCTCACCGCCCTGAGGCGAGGTGATCATTCGCTCGCGCTTATACAAGCCTTCCGCTTCGATCTGCGCGAGGGTGTCCGTGATGTGGGACAGGAAAGCATCTGCCATGGCGATCTCCTTGCTTTGAGTCGCATATCTAACATAGCGGATATGATTCCCAAATAGGGGATTGCCATGATGACGGAAAAATTTCCGTGAAGGCGGAATTTCGCCAATTCAGGCGTTTTTGACGATCAGAAAAACTCTGGCCGGTCCGTTGGCCACGATAGAATGCGCAACGTCTGCCGCATATCGCGCTGTATCTCCTTGGCTCAGGTCGCTGACGGCACTCCCGGAAGTGACTTTGACCGAGCCTTCCAAAACAGTCAGCTGCTCTCGGGCGCCGCGGGCATGGGGTTGGCTGGCCAGGCCGCCGTGATCTTCAAACAAGATGTCGTATACTTCGTGCCCTCCGGCCTCTTCCGGCGGAGAGAGGATGCGGATGCGGCAGTTCTGGCCCATATTGTCGATACTTGGGACTTCGGCACTGCGGAGGGTTTCGATTTGATCCGCGCTGTCCGTTTCTTCCAGCAGTCCCGCAAAATCCACCTGAAGGGCGCGGGTCAGGTTCCACAGAGTCGAGATTGTGGGGCTGCTTTCCCCGCGTTCGATCTGGCTGACCATGGACCGGGACACGCCGCTGAGATTGGCCACAGCTTCCAAAGACAGGCCCTTGGCGCGGCGCGCTTCTTTCAGGCGGGCAGGCAGGCGTGTCAGGATATCGTCTGAGTTTTCCGTCATGACGGAATCTCATGCGCCTTTCGGGATGTGATGTCAATTCCGCTTGTGACGGTACGTCCCATGAGACAGCTTAATCCGACAAATGCATAGTGCCGCCAAATCCAAGAGGAGAAGAGTCATGAAAGATATCGTCATTCTTGATGGGGCCCGCACTGCGGTTGGAACCTTTGGTGGGGCATTGGCTTCGACCGCGCCGATTGATCTGGCGACCTTTGTGACCGAGGCCGCGATGGAAAGATCCGGGGTCGAAGCCGCGCAGATCGGCAACGTGGTTTTCGGGCATGTGATCAACACCGAACCGCGCGATATGTACCTGTCACGCGCTGCCGCGAAACAGGCGGGTATTCCGGTTGAAACACCTGCGATGAACGTGAACCGCCTGTGCGGGTCCGGCGCGCAGGCGATTGTGTCGGCAGTGCAGTCGCTGATGCTGGGGGATGCAGAATTTGCCGTCGCCGGTGGTGCGGAGAGCATGTCGCGCAGCCCCTACATCGTTCCGCAGGCGCGTTGGGGCGCGAAAATGGGCGACGTCACGTCGCTCGATATGATGCTGGGCGCGCTGAACTGTCCTTTTGGAACCGGGCACATGGGTGTGACGGCTGAGAATGTCGCCGACGAACATCAGGTGACGCGCGAACAGATGGATGAATTCGCCCTGACCAGCCAGACCCGCGCCGCTGCCGCAATCGAGGCCGGGTATTTCCAAAGCCAGATCACGCCGGTTCAGGTCAAGGTCAAGCGCGACATGGTGGACTTCATGGTCGATGAGCATCCGAAACAGACCTCGGCAGAAGCGCTGGCCGGGTTGCGTCCGGCATTCAAGAAAGATGGCCGTGTGACGGCGGGCAATGCCTCGGGCATCAATGACGGTGCAGCCGCGATGGTGCTGGCGACGGCGGAGGCGGCTGAGAAAGCCGGCCTGAAGCCGAAGGCGCGGATTCTGGGCTATGGCCACGCGGGTGTGCGGCCCGAAGTGATGGGTATCGGTCCAGTGCCTGCGGTACAGAACCTGCTGGCGCGCACTGGGTTGTCGGTTGAGGATTTCGACGTGATCGAAAGCAACGAAGCTTTCGCGTCGCAGGCAATCGCCGTCAACAACGAACTGGGACTGGATACAGCCAAGGTCAACCCGAACGGTGGCGCGATTGCGTTGGGTCACCCTGTGGGGGCAACCGGTGCGATTATCACGCTTAAAGCACTGTATGAGCTGGAGCGGATCGGCGGGTCCAAAGGTCTGGTGACGATGTGCATCGGCGGTGGCCAGGGGATTGCCATTGCCTTTGAACTGCTCTGACTTGAGACGTTGCTGGGGGGCTGTCTGCCCCCCATCGCGCGGTGGCGCGATTCCCCCCGAGGATATTTTTAGCCAGATGAAGGGGCGGATCGGTTTTAGCTGAGCGCCGTCACGATCAGAACGAGAGCCGCACCTGCGGCTGCGCCGATGGTTGCAGGCAGCGCTGTTGACCAGAAGCGGGTGGTTTTGGGCTCGTCCTTCTGGGTCTGCGCAATCAGCGCGTTTTCCACCAGAGCCGGCAGGCGAGGGCCGAAGCGGGCCAGAACCATGGCCGTTTTTCCGAAATCACGCAGGGCCGCGCGCGGGCCGATGGATTGCTTGATGTAATCCTCGACCACGGGGCGGGCGACTTCCCAGATGTTGACTTGCGGGTCCAGCGAGCGCGCAACGCCTTCGACCACGACCATTGTGCGTTGCAACAGGATCAGCTCGGTCCGGGTTTCCATGCCGAAGCGTTCGGTAACTTCGAACAGGTAGTTCAGCAGGCGGCCCATCGAGATGTGGGTGGCGTCCATGCCAAAGATGGGTTCACCCACCGCGCGCAAGGCACGGGCGAATTCGTCGACATCCTGGTTTGCGGGGACGTAACCAGCCTCGAAATGGACCTCGGCTACGCGTTTGTAATCGCGGCGGATGAAGCCAAAGAGGATCTCGGCGTAGACCCGGCGGGTGTATTCGTCGATATGGCCCATGATGCCGTAGTCATAGGCGATGATATCGCCGTTGGCCGCGACCTTGAGGTTGCCCTGATGCATATCTGCGTGGAAATAGCCGTCGCGCAGGGCGTGCATCAGGAACAGGCGCAGGACACGTTCGCCCAGATCGCGGCGATTGTGATTGGCGGCATCCAGCGCGTCATTGTCACCCAGCGGGATACCGTCGGCCCAGCTGAGGGTCATGACCCGGCGAGCCGATAGGGACCACACGACCGGGGGCAGCCAAAATCCGGCATCGTCCTTGGTGTTGGCGGCGTATTCCGAGGCGGCCGCGCTTTCGAGACGCAGATCCAGCTCGCCGCGCACGACGCCGTCGAAATGTTCGATCACTTCCATCGGACGCAGACGGCGCGCGCCGGGGGCAAACAGTTGCACGATACGTGCGGCGAAATAGAAGGCGTCGACATCCTTGCGGAAGGCGCGCTCGATTCCGGGGCGCAGGACTTTGACAGCGACATCCTCGCCTGTGCTGGACAGTTTCGCCTTGTGGACTTGCGCGATGGATGCAGCGGCGATCGGTTCGCTGAACGCGTCGAAAATGTCGGCCACGGGTTGGCCAAGTTCTTTTTCGACCTCGGCCATGGCCTCGGCCTTGGAGAAAGGGGGCAGCTTGTCCTGCAGGACGCGCAGTTGTTCTGCCAGTTCGTTGCCCACGACATCGGGCCGCGTCGAGAGGACCTGACCAAACTTGATATATGCCGGGCCCAGTGCCGTGAGTGCGCGGGTGGCCGGGGGCATTGAAGGATCGCCCTTATACCCAAGCCATTGGAACGGTTTTCCTAACGTATGAGCGAGGACGCGCAGCGCTTTTGGTGCCTCGAATGCATCAAGCACCACGTTCATGGCGCCGGTGCGCTCGAATGTGGCGCCTGTGCGGATCAGGCGGATGATGTTGTGGGGACCGCGCATCAGATCTTCCAGCCGGAATGCAAGGCGGCGATGCCCATGCTCAGGTTGCGATATTTGGCGTTTTCGAACCCGGCTGCGCGAACCATGCCGAGGAAGGTTTCCTGATCGGGGAATTTGCGGATTGATTCCACCAGATACTGATAGCTGTCGTAATCATTGGCGATCAGCTTGCCCATGCGCGGGATGACGTTGAAGCTGTAGAGATCATAGAGCTTTTGTAGCCCGTCATTCGGTAGCTGGCTGAACTCCAGCACCATCAGGCGGCCGCCGGGTTTTAGTACACGGTAGGCCTCGTTCAGGGCCTCTTGCGGGCGGGTGACGTTTCGGATGCCGAACGAGATCGTGTAGACGTCGAAGGTATTGTCCTCGAACGGCAGGGACATGGCGTCGCCCACCACCCAGTTCAAGCTGTCCGACATCTGATCGGCTTCGGCGCGCTGGCGGCCTTCGACCAGCATCGGCTCGGTCAGGTCCAGAACGGTGGCGTGACCGTGGCCCGCGCGTTTGAGGAAACGGAAGGAAATGTCTCCGGTTCCGCCTGCGACATCCAGCAGCCGCTGACCGGGGCGGGGGGCCAGCCAATCCATCATCGCGTCTTTCCAGACCCGGTGGATGCCCATCGACATGACATCATTCATCACGTCATATTTCGAGGCGACCGAGTTGAACACGCCCTGCACGCGTCCGGCCTTTTCAGCTTCGCGCACGGTTTCGAACCCGAAATGTGTGGTCTTGTCGTTGGTGTCGGACATTTGCCTTGCCGTTTGTCGAATTTCGCCTCTGTTATAGGGCCATTGGTATCGGGCACAATGCGGCCCTTTGGATTAGGAGCCATGTAATGCCCGAATTGCCCGAGGTCGAGACAGTAAGACGCGGCTTGTCCCCGGCGATGGAGGGCGTGGTGATCGAACGCGCCGATGTGAACCGGCCCAATCTGCGCTGGCCCTTCCCCGAGCGGATGGCTGAACGGTTGACCGGGCAAAGGGTGGATCGTCTGCGTCGACGCTCAAAATACATTCTGGCGGACCTCAGCAGCGGAGAGACTTTGCTGATTCATCTAGGCATGTCGGGGCGGATGACGGTGTCGGGCGATCCGCTGGGGCAGTTCGTGCATGATCATCCGATGCCGGAAAAACATGACCACGTGGTCTTTCACATGGCCAATGGCGCGCGGATCACATTCAATGACCCGCGCAGATTCGGCGCGATGGACTTGCTGCCTACGGCCACCGCTGAAGAACACAAGCTGCTGTCAGTTCTTGGACCCGAACCCTTGGGCAATGACTTTCATGAGCAACACCTGATTGACGCGTTCAAAGGCCGGAACACTCCGGTCAAATCCGCACTGCTGGATCAGGGAATCGTTGCCGGATTGGGAAATATCTACGTCTGTGAGGCGCTTTATCGCGCCAGAGTGTCGCCACGTCGCAAGGCCGGACAGATTTCTGCGCAGCGTGTCGCTGCCATGGTTCCCATCATTCGTCAGGTCCTTCGGGACGCGATCGAGGCGGGTGGTTCTTCGCTGCGCGATTTCCGCCAAGCTGATGGAGAACTTGGATATTTTCAGCACAGCTTTGACGTCTATGGCCGCGAGGCCAAGCCTTGCCGGACCCAAGGCTGTGGGGCTGCCATAAAAAGAATCACTCAGTCCGGTCGCTCATCCTTCTATTGCGCGCAATGCCAAAGATAACTTGATCCAAGGTTTTCGCGTGATAATGAATCGTAACTGAACGGAACAACCGGAAGCTTACACCTCATGGCTTTTGAGACGATCATCGTCGAAATCGAAGACCACGTCGCCCTTATCAAGCTTGATAGACCAGATGCACTGAATGCGCTGAACTCGCAGTTGACGCAGGAATTGTGCACTGCGCTGGAAGAGGCGGATCAAAACGACAAGGTGCGCTGCATCATCATCACCGGCTCGGAAAAGGCTTTTGCCGCCGGCGCGGATATCAAAGAGATGTCCGAGATGAGCTTTGTCGACGTTTACACCAGAAACCTGTTTGGCGATGTGAATGACCGGATAACGGCGATCCGCAAACCGATCATTGCCGCAGTTGCAGGCTACGCGCTGGGCGGTGGGTGTGAACTGGCGATGATGTGCGATTTCATAATTGCAGCAGATTCGGCCAAATTCGGTCAGCCTGAAATCAATCTTGGCGTTATCGCAGGTCTGGGTGGCACCCAGCGTCTGACCCGGTTTGTCGGCAAGTCCAAGTCAATGGACATGAACCTGACCGGGCGTTTCATGGATGCCGAAGAAGCGGAACGGGCAGGACTGGTCAGCCGGGTTGTCCCTGCAAAGAAACTGCTGGACGAGGCGATGGCCGCGGCCCAGAAGATCGCGGAAAAATCTCAACTGAGTGCAATGGCCGCGAAAGAAGCCGTGAATCGCAGCTATGAATTGCCACTGAGCGAAGGGATGCTGTTTGAACGTCGGGTGTTCCATTCGATGTTTGCAAGCGAAGACCAGAAAGAAGGCATGGCCGCCTTTCTTGAAAAACGCGCGGCACAGTTCCGCGACAAGTAAGCGACTTTTCAGATCGGATCAGGCGGGTGCATGCCCGCCTTTTTCATACCAGCTTTGCGGCGACAAGAATCTGCTTGGCAAACCCTTCCAACTTGGATAGTAAGCGCCGCTATACATGCGCGTGCGGCCCGCTTTGGCCCGACTCACACTCGTGATTTCTGATCCGGTGCGGATATTCCGTGGCGCGCTATTCATAGAACCGTACCGAACAAAGGTCAGAGACACATGGCTAACTCGCCCCAGGCAAAAAAGCGCGCTCGTCAGAACGAGAAGCGTTTCGCAATCAACAAAGCACGTCGTTCGCGCATCCGCACCTACCTGCGCAAGGTCGAAGAAGCGATCGCATCCGGCGACAAGGACGCAGCAACCGCCGCTCTGCGCGCGGCCCAGCCCGAACTGATGCGCGGCGTCACCAAAGGCGTTTTCCACAAGAACACCGCAGCGCGTAAAATGTCGCGCCTGTCCTCGCGCGTGAAGGCGCTGGGCTGAGTCTTTCACTGACCCTAGGTCACGTAAGAAAGGCTGAACTATTTTGAAGGGCGTCGCGCTGTGCGGCGCCCTTTTTGCTGTTGCCAGAATACCGCGCTTCACCAAGCCAAGAGATTCTTTCGCGCTCAGACACGAGTCAATATCAGAGTTTCGTTGCCGGGAACCTCGCCATCTTGTTACCACTGATTCAGCGATTCACTCGCTTGGGGGGACAGGCTGTTCCAGGGATCAAACTGACGGGCATCAGGGCGATCAGGAACGAATGTTGGCAACCGGGACTGCTGGTTTGCTGATCTGCTTTGGGACCTGATACATTCAGGAATCCTAGCCCTGTCTAAAAATGAGATTGCGACGCGCAACCCGGTTTCTGGGGCGGTTCCGTTTTGGGATGCCTTTGTGCCAGGCAGTGTCGACATTCAAAATCAAGGCGTCAGGCTATTTCAGTTTGGCGGATGGGTACCCTTTTGTGTGTGAGTACGCGTACCGGGCGACCGGGACTTAGTAATAAGGCCGACAGGCCAATAAAGAATGGGATGCGTGAGGCGCTTAATGACACAAGAAAAATGGGGACTACTGCGTAACAAACTGCTCAAGGCTATTGGAAAAAATAACTACACCACCTGGATCGAACCTCTTGAGTTCCAAGAGGTTCAGGATGGGGTAGCTGTGTTTTCGGTGCCGACGAATTTTATGGGCAATTACGTCAGCCAGAATTTTGCAGATCTCATCTTGTATGAGTTGAACACGGCGGGTGAGCCGGTTCAGCGACTTGCGTTTCGGGTTGCTGCAAATTCACCGACGCGCCCGTCAATGGAGGCAGAGGCGGCGCAAGCACCCGCGCCAGAGGCGTCAGTGCCTCATTTGACCGAAGTTGCAAATGATGCGTTGGAATCCCTGCAAGCTGCGCCTCTGGATGCCCGTTTCACATTTGACACTTTTGTGGTTGGTAAACCCAACGAACTGGCCCATGCCGCTGCGCGCCGCGTGTCGGAAGGCGGCCCGGTGACCTTCAACCCGCTGGTTTTGTATGGTGGTGTTGGTCTGGGTAAGACACACCTGATGCACGCCATCGCGTGGGAGCTGAAAACCAAACGGCCCGATCTGAACGTGCTCTACCTGTCGGCGGAACAGTTCATGTATCGCTTTGTGCAGGCCCTGCGCGAACGCCGCATGATGGACTTCAAACACCTGTTCCGTTCGGTTGATGTGTTGATGGTCGATGACGTGCAGTTCATCGCTGGCAAGGATTCGACGCAGGAAGAGTTCTTTCACACGTTCAATGCGCTGGTGGATCAGAACAAACAGATCATTATCTCGGCTGACCGCGCCCCGGGTGAGATCAAGGATCTGGAGGACCGTGTGAAATCGCGCCTGCAATGTGGTCTGGTTGTCGACCTGCACCCCACGGATTACGAACTGCGTCTGGGCATCCTTCAGAACAAGGTACAGCAATACAGCAGCACCTATCCTGATCTGACAATCGCAGATGGCGTGCTGGAGTTTTTGGCCCATCGCATCTCGACCAATGTGCGGGTTCTCGAAGGGGCGCTGACGCGGCTGTTCGCCTTTGCCTCGCTGGTGGGGCGCGAGATCGACATGGAGCTGACGCAGGACTGTCTGGCCGACGTGCTGCGCGCGTCCGAGCGCAAGATCACCGTCGAAGAGATTCAACGCAAGGTCTCGGAATATTACAATATCCGCCTGTCCGACATCATCGGGCCCAAGCGTTTGCGGTCATATGCGCGTCCGCGTCAGGTGGCGATGTATCTGTGCAAGCAACTCACCAGCCGCTCCCTGCCCGAGATCGGTCGTCGTTTCGGTGGGCGTGATCACACAACGGTCATGCACGGTGTCAAACGTATTGAAGAGTTGAAAACGACCGACGGCCAGATCGCCGAAGACGTGGAGATGCTGCGCCGGTCGCTGGAAGCCTGATTTCCGGTCTCAGTCATTTGAAAGCGCCCCGGTCCCTCACGCCCGGGGCGTTTTCTTGTGGGCTTTAATCCACGGTCGGGCAGGAACTGTGCCCGCTTGGTCACGCCCCTCTTGACCCTTTGGTCAATCCGACTCAGAAATCCATAAAAAATCCTTGTGCCTCAGGGTGGAACCGCTAACGTGCCAGTCCCGCCCAAATCGGCACGCAAGTCAAAGGAATTGAGGGTATGAAGATCAGCATCGAACGCGGCACCCTTCTTAAGGCCGTCTCGCAGGCCCAATCCGTTGTGGAGCGTCGCAACACCATTCCAATACTTGCCAACGTGCTGATTGAGGCCGAAGGCGATCAGGCCATGTTCCGCGCCACCGATCTGGATATCGAAGTGGTCGATAAAGCACCTGCGCAGGTCGAAAAAGCCGGTGCAACCACTGTGGCCGCCACGACCCTGCATGAAATCGTGCGGAAGCTGCCCGATGGGGCTTTGGTGACGCTCACCGCCGACAGTGCTGCGGGTCGTTTGACGGTTGAGGCGGGGCGCTCGAACTTTTCGCTGGCGACTTTGCCGAAAGAGGATTTCCCGGTAATGGCCTCTTCGGAATATCAGTCGAACTTTACGGCGTCGGCAGCGTTGTTGCGGCGTTTGTTCGACAAGTCGAAATTTGCGATCTCGACCGAAGAGACGCGGTACTATCTGAACGGCGTCTACATGCATGTCGCCGATGGGTCCGAGGGCGGCAAGGTGCTGCGCTGCGTGGCCACCGACGGCCACCGTCTGGCGCGTATTGATGCGGATCTGCCGGATGGGGCTGCGGATATGCCGGGCGTGATCGTGCCGCGCAAGACCGTTGGTGAATTGCGCAAGCTGCTGGACGATGATGAGATGGACATCGCGGTCTCTGTCAGTGAAACCAAAGTCCGTTTTGCTACTCCGGACATCACGCTGACGTCGAAAGTGATTGACGGCACCTTCCCCGACTACACCCGAGTGATCCCGCAGGGCAACACGCGTCAGTTGGAAGTGGATGCCGCCGAATTTGCGCAGGCTGTGGATCGGGTTGCCACCGTCTCGTCCGAACGCTCGCGCGCGGTGAAACTACAGTTGGATGCGGATAAGCTGGTTCTGTCGGTCAATGCGCCGGACAGCGGCGCGGCTGAGGAAGAGCTGGCTGTGGCGTATAATGATGAACGGCTGGAGATCGGGTTCAACGCGAAATACCTGCTGGAGATTGCGTCACAGGTGGATCGCGAGAATGCGGTGTTCCTGTTCAACTCGGCTGGTGATCCGACATTGATGCGCGAAGGCAATGATCAGAGCGCGGTTTACGTCGTCATGCCGATGCGCGTCTGATCGCGCTGGCGCGCGATGCCTCCGGCGGAAGTAATTTTGAACAGAAGAAGGGTGGGGTCATGGGATTGGCCCTGACCGAGCTTACGGTCTCGCATTTCCGGTCGCACAAGCTGGCGCGGCTGGCTTTGGATGGGCGGCCGGTTGCGATCCATGGTCCAAACGGGGCCGGTAAGACCAACATCCTTGAAGCGGTATCGTTGTTTTCACCCGGGCGCGGGATGCGGCGCGCGAGCGCGGCTGAGATGACACGCCGGCCCGAGGCAGTGGGCTGGAAGCTGTCCGGGGTGCTGAGTGCGCAGGGGCAGAACTATGAGATCGAGACATGGTCCGAAGGGGGTGCCGCGCGGCAGGTTCGGATTGATGGCAAATCGGCCAGCCAGATTGATCTGGGCAAGCTGGCGCGGGTGGTCTGGCTGATCCCATCAATGGACCGGCTGTGGATTGAAGGGGTCGAGGGGCGGCGGCGGTTTCTGGACCGTATTGCGCTGAGTTTTGATCCCTCTCACGCCGAGGCCTCGCTGACCTATGAGAAATCCATGCGTGAAAGGAACCGCCTGCTGAAGGAGCAGGTGCGCGATGCGCATTGGTATGCCGCGTTGGAAGGGCAGATGGCCGAGACCGGATATCGCATTCATGCTGCGCGTTTGGCGGCCTTGGAGCATTTACGTGCGGCGCAGGAGCAAGCTGAAACCGCCTTTCCCTCTGCTGATCTGGAGCTGGTGCAAACTGAAGGTGCAATGCCGGAATCGGCGGATGACCTGCGCGAGGCGTTGAACGAAAGCCGGTTCCGCGATCTGGCGGCAGGGCGGACCTTGGTGGGGCCGCACCGGTCGGATCTGTATGGTGTATTCGCAGCCAAGGGCGTTCCGGCCAAGGATTGCTCAACAGGGGAACAAAAGGCGCTGCTGGTCTCGCTGATCCTGTCGAATGCGCGGGCGTTGGCGGGGATGGTCGGCGCGCCACCGATCGTATTGCTGGATGAGGTGGCCGCCCATCTGGATGCCGGGCGGCGGGCGGCGCTGTATGATGAGATTTGCGCGCTGGGTGCGCAGGCCTGGATGACGGGCACCGGGCCTGAGCTGTTTGCGGAATTGGGGGACCGGGCCCAGACGCTGATCGTGAGTGAAAGCGATGAGGGCTCGGTCGTCAGCGCTTAGGCCGGTTCCGCCACTTTGCGTTCCCACAGAAAGCCGCGCATCACCTGATCGACGGGTGTTTGCGCCATGTGGTTGACGTAGTTCGACATGGTTTTCTGAGCCAGACCCAGCACCACATCCAGAACCGCGCGGTGCGAATAGCCGGCGTCAAAGAAGGCTTGCAGCTGTTCCTCGGTCGGGTTGCCGCGGGTCTCCATCATTTGCAGCGTAAATGTCCGCAGCGCCTCGAGCTTGGCGGATGGCAGCGGGGTCTCGTTGCGCAGCGCCTCGGTGATCTCGTCCGAGACCTTCATCATCTTGGCAATACCGGTATGGGCTGGCACGCAGTAGTGGCATTCGTTTTCCACGTTGATGGTCTGCCAGACAACGGTTTTCTCGTCATTGTCAAAGTCGGTCTGCAGGAACAGGTGGTGCAGAACCTGATAGCCTTCCAGGTGCTGCGGGCTTTCGGCCATCACTTTGTGCAGACCGGGCAGGCGGCCAAGCGCAGCCTGAGATTTTTCCAGCAGCGGTTTGGACTCTTCAGGGGCGGTTTCTAGGTCATGAGAGGGGAAGTTTGCCATGTCAAAACTCCTGTTTCTGGCGCGGTGAGTCGTATTTAGGCTTTATTGAGCGATCACTCAAGTATATATTTGAGCAAATGCTCAAGAACTGGTGAAAGAATGCCCCGCAAACCTTCATATGACCGTGACGCGCTGATTGCGCAGGCCAGAGATATCTTTTGGCGGCAGGGATGGGCCGGGACGTCGCTGAAGGATCTGGAGCGTGAGCTGAAGCTGAAACCGGGCAGTTTCTATGCGGCCTTTGGATCGAAAGATGCCCTCTATGCGCTGGCGTTGGAGCGGTACAAGAAAGACGGCGTATCGCGGTTGCTGGCGATGGCGGATGAGGTCGGGCCATTGCAAGCGCTAAAAGCGCAGCCGCAGGTCGTGATAGACGCCACGTTAATGCCTGCACGCGCTTGCATGTTGGCCAAGACATTCGCCGAGCTGCAGGCCAAAGGGCATGACCTGGCAGGCAAGGCAGGTGCTCATCTGGAAGAAATGAAAGAGTGTTTCGCCACCCTTTTCCGACGTGCGCAAGCGGCCGGAGAGATTGGCGCACATCATGACCCAGATCGGTTGGCCGCACGGTATCAATCCGACCTTTTGGGTCTGAGATTGTCAGCCGAGCGTGATGACGTGAATGCGAGAGAATTGGCGTCGGATATCGCCGCCGACCTCGATCGGCTTTGATCTGCTGAAAAAGCCACTCGCTGACACAAAATCTGGTGGGATCGCGTGACATTCCCCACCAGAAAACGTATAAGTTACCAAAATAATATAGGTACTAACGGCATGTCCGACGACGCACAGGCACCGCAAGAATACGGCGCAGATTCCATTAAAGTTCTCAAGGGTTTAGAGGCGGTTCGCAAGCGTCCCGGTATGTATATCGGCGACACGGACGATGGCTCGGGTCTGCACCATATGGTGTATGAGGTCGTGGACAACGGAATTGATGAGGCACTGGCCGGTCATGCCGACCATGTGACCGTGAAAATCCACGCCGATTCCAGTGTTTCAGTCAGCGACAACGGGCGCGGGATTCCGGTGGATATTCACCCCGAGGAGGGCGTCTCGGCCGCTGAGGTCATCATGACCCAGCTTCACGCGGGTGGTAAGTTTGACAGCAACTCGTACAAGGTGTCGGGCGGTCTGCACGGCGTGGGTGTCTCGGTTGTGAACGCCCTGTCCGATTGGCTGGAGCTGCGCGTCTGGCGCAACGGCAAGGAACATGTGGCGCGCTTTGAGGGTGGCGAGACAGCAGAACATCTGAAAGTGGTTCAGGAATGCGGCGACCGCACCGGGACCGAGGTGCGGTTTCTGGCCTCGACCGATACGTTCTCGAACCTCGAATACTCGTTCGATACGCTGGAAAAGCGCCTGCGCGAGCTAGCTTTCCTGAACTCGGGCGTGCGGATCATTCTGATCGACGAGCGCCCTGCCGAACGGCTGGAAACCGAGCTGTTCTATGAGGGCGGTGTTAAGGAATTCGTCAAATACCTCGACCGGTCCAAAACGCCTGCGATGCCCGAGCCGATCTATATTAGGGGTGAGCGCGACGATATCGGGGTCGAGATCGCCATGTGGTGGAATGACAGCTATCACGAGACGGTGCTGCCATTTACCAATAACATCCCTCAGCGGGATGGCGGGACGCATGTGGCTGGGTTCCGGGGTGCCTTGACCCGGACGATCAACAATTACGCGCAGTCCAGCGGCATTGCGAAGAAGGAAAAGGTCAGCTTTACCGGCGATGACGCGCGTGAAGGTCTGACCTGTGTGTTGTCGGTCAAAGTGCCGGACCCGAAATTCTCATCCCAAACCAAAGACAAGCTGGTGTCGTCCGAAGTGCGCCCTGCGGTCGAAGGTTTGATGAACGAAAAGCTGGCCGAATGGTTCGAGGAAAACCCGAACGAGGCCAAGGGGATCGTCGGCAAGATCATCGAGGCGGCGCTGGCCCGTGAAGCTGCGCGGAAAGCCCGCGAACTGACTCGTCGCAAGACGGCGATGGATGTGAACTATCTGGCCGGGAAGCTGAAAGACTGTTCCGAGAAAGACCCCTCGAAGACCGAAGTCTTCCTCGTCGAGGGGGACTCGGCGGGTGGCTCGGCGCAAACCGGGCGGGATCGTCTGACTCAGGCCGTTCTGCCCCTGCGCGGGAAAATCCTGAACGTCGAACGTGCGCGGTTTGACCGGATGCTGTCGTCGCAGGAGATCGGCAACCTCGTGATGGCGCTGGGCACCGGCATTGGCCGTGATGAGTTCAACATCGAAAAGCTGCGCTACCACAAGATCGTCATCATGACCGATGCGGATGTGGACGGCGCGCATATTCGGACGCTGCTGCTGACCTTCTTCTACCGTCAGATGCCAGAGCTGATCGAGGGTGGATACCTTTATATCGCGCAGCCACCGCTCTATAAAGTTTCTCGTGGGAAGTCAGAGGTTTACCTTAAAGATCAGGCTGCGCTGGACGACTATCTGATCAACCAGGGCGTCGAAGGCGCGGTGTTGAAGCTGGGCTCGGGCGAGGAAATCATCGGTCAGGATCTGACCCGCGTGGTCGATGAAGCGCGTCAGTTGAAACGCGTTCTGGACGCCTTCCCAACGCATTATCCGCGCCACATTCTGGAACAGGCCGCCGTCGCCGGTGCCTTTGTGCCGGGTGCGGTCGATGCCGACTTGCAAGGCGTTGCCGACAAGGTGGCCGCCCGTCTCGACCTGATCGCGCTGGAATACGAGCGCGGCTGGCAGGGCCGGATCACGCAGGACCACGGCATCCGTCTGGCCCGCATCCTGCGCGGCGTCGAAGAGGTCCGCACGTTGGACGGCCCCATGCTGCGCTCGGGCGAGGCGCGCAAGACCGGCAGCTTCACCCAAAGCCTGCAAGAGGTCTACAACACCCCCGCAACCCTGATCCGCCGGGACCGGATGCAAGCCATTCACGGCCCGCTGGACCTGCTGCGCGCGATTCTGGAAGAGGGCGAAAAAGGCCTGTCGCTGCAACGCTACAAAGGTCTGGGCGAGATGAACCCCGACCAGCTATGGGAAACCACACTGGACCCGGATGCCCGCACCCTGCTGCAGGTGCGCGTGGATGACATGGTCGAGGCGGATGACCTGTTCACCAAGCTGATGGGCGACGTGGTCGAGCCGCGCCGCGAGTTCATCCAGCAAAACGCATTGAGCGTCGAGAACCTGGATTTCTGAGACTATGTAGGTTTGCGCATAACACTTCGCGCACCCCATAAGTTTGCGTAGTTTGCCCATAGTTTTGCGTTGTTAGTCGGGAATCAATCTGACGGTTGGATACACTCATGGCGCATTTCTTTCGGTTCTCGACCTCCAAGGGCGATCAGCCCAAATCGGAAACTTCTCAAATAGCCGAAGGTCATATGAAGTATTTGCCTTGCTACTCGCAAAGGTTTGCGATGCGCCGAGAATCGCCTTCGCAAGGTCGGGCTCAATGTGCAAAACCTAACTGTGAGCCTCCCCAACTGAACGGGTCCACCGTTATGTTCAGGAAACGGAGGACTAAGAATGGCAGACAAGAGACCGAAGCCCGAAGAGATTGTCTTGAAGTTACGGCAGGTTG
>NZ_JBQFQF010000010.1:0-151391 GCF_056536745.1 Ruegeria sp. CJ2 | reverse complement strand
ACCGAAATACTTGGTGATCGCTGCGGTCAGCGTCGTTTTACCATGGTCAACGTGGCCAATCGTGCCGATGTTGACGTGCGGTTTTGTACGCTCAAACTTTTCCTTTGCCATTCCTCAGGCGCCCTTTTGCGATTTGGGGGACCCTTGGTCCCGTGGTTACATCTGCGCGCGCGAGATATTTGGTTCGCAGGGGAAAATCAAGCACATCCTGCGTGAAAAGACGGTTAAGACGCCGGATTTTGCGTCAGCTCACCGGATTCCAGAGGCTGTATCAGGTCGGGGCGGCGTTGGAACCAGCCGTTCTCTTCATGTTCTTCGGCCAACCACTCTTCGACTCGGTCCGCAACCTTCAGGGCCAAACCGCTCATTTGCTCTTCTCTGGTCCGCGTATTGCCCGACCCGGTCAGGGCACTTTCACCGGTTGTATCTTCCAGAACCTGAAACTGTTTTCCCTTGGCCAGGAATTCCTTGTTCTTCACGTCATAGACGTTCACCAGAACAATCGCCGTGCTTTTTGGGTTGTAGATGACCGGAATACCCGGTGGGGCCAGCATGTACCCTTCGAGACTGATACCGATATCGTATTCCTGCGCGCCCTCATACCGGCCCAAGCGGATATCCACGGCGTTCTGAATTGCCGCCGTCCATTCATCCGGCGTGGCATCGCGCGAGACCGGGCCCTGCACGGCCTTGTCAGCAAAGGCATAGTTCACGCGCAACTTGAATTCCCCCAGCGACTCGGGCTCTTCATATAGCTGCGTCTGCGCGCACGCGCCCAGCAGGGTCAATCCGGTTATCAAGGTCAGAATGCGTAACATGATCTCGTCTCGATAGGCCTGTTTTTCTTTGACTTAGCGCACCAACCCGGCTTGTGCCAAGCTGCATCGACGGAATTCGACTGTTGCGGCTGCGCGATCACGAGAATTTATAGTCGCGCGGGAAGCCATATGGCGGTTTTTTCCCGACACTGGCACGTTTCGCAAGCCACTGGGACATATCGGCCTCATGCCGTGTTTTGTCCCCGCCCATGGACCATTTGAGCCCTTCTTCCCAATTAAAGGTCGTAAGGTCCGACAGCCCGCCATCCAGTTCCAGCGTGCCCTGCCGTCCGCGCGCCATATTGTACTTTTGTAGACGCACACCTTTGCCGCGCCCCATTTCAGGCAGCTCCTCGACGGGAAATACAAGGAACTTACCGTTTTGCGATACCACGGCCACGTGGTCGCCTTCGACCGGCTTGCAGATAACGGCTGTTTCTTCACCCTTGACGTTCAACACCTGCTTGCCGTTGCGGGTCTGGGCCAGAACGTCATCCTCGGGAACCATGAAGCCGTTGCCCGCATCCGAGGCCACCAGCAGCTTGCGCCCCGGCTTATGGATCATGATGTCGATAATCTGCGCCTCGTTCGGCAAGTCCACCATCAGGCGCAGCGGCTCGCCCATGCCGCGTCCGCCGGGCAGGTTGGCCGCGCTGACCGTGTAGAACCGTCCGTTCGACGCAAACACCAGCAGACGGTCGGTCGTTTCAGCGTGGAAGATAAAGCGGGGGCCGTCGCCATCCTTGAACTTGAGCTCGCGCTTCAGGTCGATGTGACCCGTCATAGCGCGGATCCAGCCCATCTGAGAGCACACGACCGTGATCGGTTCGCGGTCGATCATCGCCTCAAGCGGCACTTCTTCGACATTCCCGGCTTCGGCAAACTGGGTGCGGCGCGCGCCGCCTTCGTAATCTTTGCCGAAGGTCTTCTTGGTCTCTTTCAACTGCTCGGCGATCTTGGCCCATTGCAGGGCAGGATCGGCCAGCAGGTCTTCGAGGTTGGCGCGTTCCAGCATCAGCTCATCGCGCTCGCGGACCAGTTCCATCTCTTCGAGACGGCGCAAGCTGCGCAAACGCATGTTGAGGATCGCGTCAACTTGGACCTCGGACAACTCACCCTCGCCCGGTTTGGGCGAGACATAATCATTTTCGTCGGTCGCGCGAACGTGGTCGATACCCCAATCCTCGCGCATCAGCGCGGCTTTGGGATCGTCGTCATAACGGATGATGTCGATCACCCGATCAAGGTTGAGGAAGGCGACGATAAAGCCCTCCAACACCTCCAACCGATGGTCGATCTTCGCCATGCGGTGACGCGAGCGGCGGATCAGTACCTCTTGACGGTGATCGAGGAAGGCGCGCAGCACTTCCTTCATCGAGCAGACCTTAGGCGTTACCCCGTCGATCAGCACGTTCATGTTCAGGCTGAACCGGATCTCAAGGTCCGAGTTGCGATAGAGCATCCCCATCAGCACCTCGGGGTCCACGTTCTTTGATCGCGGCTCGAGGATCAGACGGATGTCATCGGCGGATTCGTCCCGTACATCCGCGAGGATCGGAATCTTCTTGGTCTGGATCAGTTCCGCGATCTTCTCGATCAGCTTGGATTTCTGAACCTGATAGGGGATCTCTGTGACGACGATCTGCCACTGGCCGCGGCCCAGATCCTCGACCTCGAACTTACAGCGCAGACGGAAGGACCCACGCCCGGTGCGATAGGCTTGCGCGATGTTCTCGGGCGGTTCGACAATCACGCCGCCGGTCGGGAAATCCGGGCCGGGCACATAGTTCAACAGCGTGTCGTCACGCGCATCCGGCGTTTTGATCAGATGCAGACAAGCATCGCAGAGTTCCGAGATATTATGCGGCGGGATATTCGTCGCCATGCCCACGGCAATTCCGCTGGCACCATTCGCCAACAGGTTCGGAAACTGAGCGGGCAGCACGACCGGCTCGGTCAGCGTTCCATCATAATTGTCGCGGAAATCAACGGCGTCTTCGTTCAGCCCCTCAAGCAGCGCTTCGGCCACGATGGTCATCCGCGCTTCGGTGTAACGCGAGGCCGCCGGGTTATCGCCGTCGATATTGCCGAAATTCCCCTGCCCGTCGACCAGCGGGTAGCGCACGTTGAAGTCCTGCGCCAGACGCGCCATTGCGTCGTAAATCGCGGCGTCACCGTGCGGGTGATAATTACCCATCACGTCGCCGGAGATTTTCGCCGACTTACGGAAACCGCCTGTCGCGCTGAGTCGCAGCTCGCGCATCGCATAAAGGATTCGCCGGTGAACCGGCTTCAGACCATCGCGCGCGTCGGGCAAAGCCCGATGCATGATGGTGGACAAAGCATAGGTCAGATAGCGTTCGCCAATCGCGCGGCGCAGCGGTTCAGCTACCTCGCCCCCACCTTCGGGGGCCTCCATGTTGGGGTCGTCGATCGTGTCGTTCATATATGATGTGATACGACGCAAGCGCGCCGCGGTAAAGCAACCCGCGCGCATTTTGCTGGGGACAAGTGGCGCTTTTTGCAACAGGGGGAGGCAAGCTCAGGATTTCCCCCAATCTTTCGACTCCGACCCCGGATTATGGTAGGCTCTCTTCAATTGAACTGCTGCCTATTTTACCTTTTTTGATTACCGGGGGATGCGCCATGTCGCGCCTTGTTCTTGTTACCTTTGCCGCGCTCGGGTGGTGTTTTTACGTCATGAGCGGCGGCCCCGATTTTGAACCGCGCGGACTGCGCGCCGCCCAACCAGAGCGCGTGGCCGCCGCACCCAAACCTGTGCCGTTGCAACATACCCGAGCCGAGCAATTGGTGACCAATGTCGCCCTGCGCACACCAACCGTTCAGGTAAAGCCGATTCTGGCGAAAGAAGACATCGTGGAAATCCTGCCGGAACCTGCCAGCCTCGAGACATTCTCGGGCCTGTCGGCTTTCGCCGATCAAAGCGCCAATATCACCTTGGCCTCCCTCGAAGACGGCATCACAGGACTGCGCCAGATCGCTGAAACCCAGCCGGAAGAATCCTCAGAATCGCTTGCGTCCGCTGAACCGCAAAAAGACATCCGCGAGATCTCGGGCACGCGGGTGAACATGCGCGACGGTCCGGGGACGATCTATCCGGTCATCGGCAAAGTATCCATCGGCCAAAAGGTTGAAGTCCTTAGCGATTCCGGCACCGGCTGGCTCAGGCTGCGCGTGTTACCCGAGCAACAGGTCGGATGGATTTCCGCATCTCTGGTCAGAAAATCCTCAGATTGACGCTGCGCTGACATTGTCCTGACCCCTGCCCCGCCATAGCTTTGGTGCAAGGTTAGGATCAGGAAGATCATGCAGAAAACAATTCTCATCACCGGCTGCTCTTCGGGTATTGGGCTGGACGCGGCACATGGTATGCGGGCGCGCGGTTGGCGTGTCTTTGCCTCCTGCCGGCAGCAACGTGACTGCGACCGCCTGAAGGCACAGGGATTCGAGAGCCCCCGGATTGACTATACCGACAGTGACAGCATCACGTCCGGCCTGCAGGATGTTCTGGATAAGACAGGCGGCACGCTCGATGCGTTGTTCAACAATGGCGCGCACGGCCTTCCGGGTGCGGTGGAGGACCTTCCGACAGATGGCCTCCGCACGATTTTTGAGGCCAATTTCTTTGGCTGGCACGAACTCACGCGGCAGGTCATCCCTGTCATGCGCGCGCAGGGGCACGGGCGAATCGTACAAAACTCGTCAGTTCTCGGCCTTGTCGCCTATCCCTGGCGGGGCGCTTACGTGGCAACCAAATATGCGGTCGAAGGGTTGACCGACACGTTGCGGCTGGAACTCGCCGACACGGACATCAAGGCCATCCTGATCGAACCCGGCCCGATCACATCCAAAATCCGCGAAAACTCGATCCCGGTATTCGAGCGTTTCATCAACTGGCAGAACTCGGCCCTCCGCGACCGGTACGAATCCTCCTTGTTGAAAAGACTGTACGAATCCTCGGGGCCGGACCGGTTCGAACTGCCAGCCTCGGCTGTGACGGACAAGCTGGCTCATGCCGTGGAATCCAAACGCCCACGCGCCCGCTACTATGTTACCACGCCGACCTATATCGCCGGATGGCTGCGCCGGGTCCTGCCCACACGCACAATCGACCGCATCCTATCGGACGTCTGAGGCGAAATTACCCGTTCGCTTTTTGACCGACTGAGGCTAGATGATAGCCCAACGAAACAAGTAACGCGGACGGTGTACTCATGGACCTATTGATGGTCGTTCTCCTGTTGGCCATGGCTGCTGTTGTTGTCGTGCTGGCGATCGGCATCTCGAATTTCGGCAAAAGCGGCAAAGAAGCCGCGATGAAAAGCAACAAGATGATGCGCCTGCGCATCCTGTTTCAATTCATTGCCGTCGTTCTGATCGTGCTCTACGTCTGGCTGCGCGGACAGGGAGTTCAATAGATGGTCGTTCTCAATAAAATCTACACACGTACCGGCGATGACGGGAAAACCGCGCTTGGCAACGGCGAACGCGTCGCGAAATATTCGGGCCGCGTGGCCGCCTATGGCACCGTGGATGAGCTGAATTCCTTTGTCGGCGTCGCCCGCACCGAGGCCGAAGGCGAAGTTGAGGCCGCGCTGTCGCGCATCCAGAACGACCTGTTCGATCTGGGCGCTGATTTCTGCCGTCCCGACATGGAAAAGGACGCCGAAGCCGACTATCCACCGCTGCGAATCGTACCTGCTCAGATCGACCGCCTTGAGGCTGAAATTGATGCGATGAACGAAACACTTGAGCCGTTGCGCAGCTTTATCCTGCCGGGCGGGTCGCGTCTGGCCGCGCAACTGCATGTCTGCCGCACTGTGTCGCGCCGGGCTGAACGGCTGGCGGTTGAGCTGACGAACATGGAGCCCGTCAACGATGTCGCGGTGAAATACCTTAACCGCCTCAGCGATTGGTTTTTCGTTGCAGCCCGCTGCGCCAATGAAAATGGCACGCAGGACGTATTGTGGGTCCCGGGCGCGAACCGCTGAACCCCTTAATGACACAGCAATAATCTTGCGCGCCGTTGCGTCAAAAAATACGAAACGCGACGTCCCAAGGCCATGACGTGACGATTTTGCTCTGTTGCCATTCGAATTGAGTCGTTATTCAGACCCCCGAGAGCATTGGTGGAGTCGCTTCGCGGCTTACCGGATTTGTAAGGAGAAAGCGCAAAATGAAGGTACTCGTGCCTGTCAAACGCGTGATTGACTATAATGTGAAGGTCCGCGTGAAAGCGGACGGTAGCGGTGTCGATCTCGCCAATGTCAAAATGTCGATGAACCCGTTCGACGAGATCGCAGTTGAAGAGGCGATCCGCCTGAAAGAAGCAGGCAAGGCGGACGAAGTTGTTGCCGTTTCCATCGGCGTCAAGCAGGCGCAGGAAACGCTGCGCACCGCGCTGGCCATGGGTGCCGACCGCGCTATCCTGGTTGTAGCCGCCGATGACGTGCACACCGATATCGAACCGCTGGCGGTTGCCAAGATCCTGGCCAAAGTGGTCGAGGAAGAGCAGCCCGGTCTGGTTCTGGCGGGCAAGCAGTCGATCGACAACGACATGAACGCCACCGGTCAGATGCTGTCGGCCCTGCTGGGTTGGAGCCAAGGCACCTTCGCATCCGAAGTCGACATTGAAGGCGACAGCGCCAAGATCACCCGCGAGGTGGACGGCGGTTTGCAGACCATCAGCGTCAAGATGCCGACCATCGTGACCGTTGACCTGCGCCTGAACGAGCCGCGCTATGCGTCGCTGCCCAACATCATGAAGGCGAAGAAAAAGCCGCTGGACGAGAAAACCGCCGCCGATTACGGCGTCGACGTCACTCCGCGTCTGGAAATCGTCAAAACCGAAGAGCCGCCGGCACGTGCCGCTGGTATCGTCGTAGGCTCGGTCGACGAGCTGGTTGCGAAACTCAAAGAAGCGGGGGCTGTGTAATGGCTGTTCTTCTTCTCGCCGAAGTCAACAATGGTGAACTGACGCTGGACGCCACCGCCAAGGCCGTCAACGCTGCGAAAGCACTGGGTGACGTGACCGTTCTGGCCGCGGGTGGCTCTGCCGCTGCTGCTGGCGAAGCCGCTGCCAAGATCGACGGTGTGGCCAAGGTTCTGGTTGCCGAGGATGCCTCGCTGGGTCACCGCCTGGCGGAATCGACCGCAGCCCTGATCGCAGGTCTGGCCGATGGCTACGAGCATATCGTTGCCCCCGCCACCACCGACGCCAAGAACGTGATGCCGCGCGTTGCAGCACTTCTGGACGTTATGGTCATCTCGGATGCGTCCGGCGTGGTTGACGGCTCGACTTTCGAGCGTCCGATCTATGCAGGCAACGCGATCCAGACCGTGAAATCCTCTGACGCCAAAAAAGTCGTCACCTTCCGTACCGCGTCCTTCGATGCGGCGGGCGAAGGCGGTTCGGCTGCGGTTGAGACCATCTCGGTCGGTGCCGATGCTGGCCTGTCCTCGTGGGTTGAAGACAAGGTTGCCGAAAGCGACCGCCCCGAGCTGACCTCGGCTGGCGTTGTTGTCTCGGGCGGCCGTGGTGTCGGCTCGGAAGAGGACTTCAAACTGATCGAAACCCTGGCCGACAAGCTGGGCGCTGCTGTTGGCGCATCGCGTGCCGCTGTGGACTCGGGCTATGCGCCGAACGACTGGCAGGTGGGACAGACCGGTAAGGTTGTTGCACCAGACCTGTATGTCGCTGTCGGTATCTCGGGCGCGATCCAGCACCTGGCGGGTATGAAAGACTCCAAGGTCATCGTTGCGATCAACAAAGACGAAGAAGCGCCGATCTTCCAGGTTGCCGATTTCGGTCTGGTTGCCGACCTGTTCCAAGCGGTGCCGGAACTGACCGAGAAGCTGGGTTAAGCCCACGCTTCGCATTGAAAAGAAGGCCCGCCAAATGGCGGGCCTTTTTCATTGCAGGTCCCGAATGCAGCGCGACAGGTTTTCAGCAATTGTCCTATGCGCGGCCGGACCGATCATGTGCTCGGCCATCGGCTGTTGCAATGTTCCGAACAACATATCTTCCAGTTCCTCCGATTGGCCCGAGACGTTGACGGACAGATCCACAACATCAAGGCAATAGGGACAGACAGCCTCCAGCATGTCTGCCGATACAGGAACCTCGGCACCTGTGCCATCTTCGTCTCCACCGGTCTGCCGTCGGACGTCCAGATTCAACAGGATCACAGGTGACTTCAGTGTATTCAGCACATCACTCAACAATTTGACCCAATTCTTGCGCAGGTCTTCCGCGACCGCCTCAAACCGCGCGTCCTGATGCCCTTTCAACAGCGCCACAAGATGATGCACGAAATGTACATCCGCAAAGTCGATCTCGGGATACAGCGAAATCAAATCCTCAGTCGGTGCAAGGAACCGGTCATTCCGCCGCGGATGCACGCGGTAAAACCGACTTGATTGCCCCAGAACGTCAGGGGCCTGCAGGACACACATCTCAGCCCCGCTGAGCAAGGAGCGCAGTCCGACGTCCTGCGTCAACGCGTCCACGCCACAAAAAAGACTGCCCAGATTCAGACAGCGGCGATCCAGTTGGTCCTCGAGAAGCGAGGGGAAAGGGCGCTCCACAAAGCGCCCAAAAGTCTCGGTTCCGCCGACACATGCCATGTAAGGCGTATCCAAAGATCGCTGCGGCCCCCGAAACCAAAGCCGTGATCCATCATATTGGCACACGGTATCCTCGGGTTCCCCCGAGCCTGTTTGATGATAGCTCATAACACTCACCCATTTTTCACCCGGGTGCCATCATGCAGCCGCAAGTCTTGAGAATTTCCTAATGTGCGCATTTGAAGCAAATTCCAGGGGCTTGATCCCCTTGCCGCCCACCCCAAACTGCCGATACTGTCGCCGTAACCCGTGGCACAAAGGCACCTGAATATGGATGTAAAATCGGTCGGAGTGATTGGCGCAGGCCAGATGGGAAACGGTATTGCCCATGTCCTTGCGCTGGCGGATTACGACGTTCTGCTGAACGACGTGAGTGAAGACGCGCTTAACAGCGCCATCGCAACGATCGAAGGGAATATGGCGCGACAAGCGTCGCGTGGAAAAATCTCGGACGACGCGATGCAGGCCGCGCTGAAGCGCATCAAGACGACCCTTGACTTGCCAGAACTGGGACAGACCGATCTTGTGATTGAGGCCGCCACAGAACGCGAGGCGATCAAACAGGCGATCTTCGAAGACCTTCAGCCGCATTTACAGCCACATACGATTCTGACATCGAACACGTCGTCGATTTCCATTACGCGGCTGGCAAGCCGAACAGACCGACCCGAACGCTTTATGGGTTTCCACTTTATGAACCCGGTTCCGGTCATGCAGCTGGTCGAGTTGATTCGAGGAATTGCCACCGACGAAGAGACATTCAGCGCGTGTAAAACCGTCGTGGACCGGCTTGGCAAAACTGCGGCCAGCGCCGAGGATTTCCCGGCCTTTATCGTGAACCGCATTCTGATGCCGATGATCAACGAGGCTGTTTACACCCTGTATGAGGGGGTCGGCAATGTACAGTCCATCGACCAGTCAATGAAGCTGGGCGCAAACCATCCGATGGGCCCGTTAGAGTTGGCGGATTTTATCGGACTGGACACGTGTCTGGCGATCATGAATGTCCTGCATGATGGATTGGCCGACACCAAGTATCGCCCGTGTCCTTTGTTGACGAAATATGTCGAGGCCGGATGGTTGGGTCGCAAGACGCAACGCGGTTTTTATGACTACAGGGGCGATATGCCTGTGCCGACCCGGTAAGGGGGCCAGCCCCCTCGCCCGGATTTCATCCGGGCTCACCCCCGGGATATTTTTGGCCAGATGAAGAGACGGATCAGGGTTTCAGCGACTCGCCAAGCCCCAACGTGTGCTTGCGGAGCCAGGCCATGAAGCCGCGCGGGTCACGCTCGAGCAATTGCATGTCTTCTTCTGAAACCGGATCACCGATAACCGGGGATTGCGGTTTGTTGCAGGAGCGGACGATCTCGTGCAACAGAAGCCCCTGGCGCAGAATCGCGGACATTTTATTGGCGATCTGGTAAGCGCGTGAGTTTCTGCCCGGAAAGAAGATCGGCACCACACGGGCACCTGATCGACGAATCATCTTGGCCGTGAATACGTTCCACTCGCGCTCGATCGCCGGGCCGAACCAGTCGTCAGACGACATCACCACACCGGACGGAAACAAGGCAACCACACCGCCATTTTTGAGGTGGTCCATCGCCTTGCCGCGCATTTCCAGCATTTTGGCCTGTGCTTCGGGATCATGCGGGAACGGGACAGGGATCATGAACGACGTCGCGGCCTCGTCCAGACCAGTCAGAACAGAGCGGGTCAGGATACGGTAGTCACTGCGCACCTGACCGATCAGCTCGGCCAGAATCATGCCGTCGACCATTCCATGGGGGTGGTTGGCGACCACAACCACCGGGCCGGTTTTCGGGATGCGGGCAATTTGTTCCTGAGGCGTGGTCAGGTCGATACCCATAACCTCAAGCGCGCCGCCCCAGAACCGTTGGCCGCGATAGTATTCGTTCTTCTTCTCGAACTTGTTGACCATACGCAAAATGGTCAGCTTGCCCGTGCACCATTCGATGGCGCGGATAGCTGTCGAAGTCCAGGCATCGTCGAAAGAGTTTGCGTAGGTCAGGGTTCTACGGTCGTAGATTTCGCCCTGGTCCTCGGTCCCATCCACAACCGGGCCTGTCTTGGTCTCGTGCGTCGTTTCCGCCAATTCCTGGTCTTCCCGTTCTTCATGTCGCGGCAGGCGCCGTCAGAACCCTTCCCCGAACTTGTCGTTCACCAAGGTTTCCAGCGCATCAGCCAACGCCTCAGCATCCGGTCCGGACGTCTCGACGTCAATAGTCGTTCCACGCGATGCTGCCAACATCAAAAGACCCATTATGCTGTCGCCTGACGCAGAAAGCCCGTCTTTTGACACTTCGGCCTGGGCGTCGAAGCCTTCGACCACCTCAACCAATTTGGCCGAGGCACGGGCGTGCAAGCCCTTTTCATTGATTATTTTCAAGCTTCGGTTCGTCATTCTTAATCAATCCGGTCTTCGTCCAACGTCACATTTTGCGCATTGATATACTTGCGTCCAGCCTCCATCGCCTGCCGCACGGCATCGCCGATTGGCAGGTGGCGGGATTTGGCCAGTTTTATCAACATAGGCAGATTTGCACCGTAAAGGATACGGCGATCCTGCGGGGCGCAGGCGCGTAAGCTCAGGTTGGATGGGCTGCCACCAAACAGATCGGTTACGACAACAACCCCGTCACCGACATCAACCCTGTCCGCGGCAGCGCAGATTTCATTCTGCTTGGCGTCGCGATCATGATCCGCTTCGATCGAGATCGCGGCCAAGCCGGGCTGTTTTCCGACCACATGCTGCATTGCGGCCAGGTATTCCTGAGCCAGCCCACCATGTGCAACAAGTACGATCCCGATCAATCCGGCCTCACATTCAACGATCGACGTTCCATTTCGCGGTGCCTAATTGCCACTTGCTGCCCCTGCTCTGCAAGGGCCTTTGCAACCGCCTCGGCAGTGGCAACTGATCTATGCTGTCCCCCGGTACATCCAAAGGCCACCGAAAGGTGCGCTTTCCCTTCGGCGCGGTAGGCGGGCAACAGGAGTTCAAGCAAATCAACAACCCGGTCAAAAAACGGCGCATAGTTTGCGTCAGACTGAACATAGCGCGCCACGTCCGGGTTTCGACCATCTTCGGCGCGAAGTTCCGGACGCCAGTATGGGTTGGCGAGAAACCGGCAGTCGAACACCATATCCAACCCCCGGGGCAAGCCGCGCTTGTACGAGAAGGACTCGATGGAAACCGCCAGATGGCGTCCACCTTGCGGTGCGAACCACCTCTCTACCTCTTCGCGCAGCTGGTGCACGTTCAGCGGACTGGTGTCGATCAACGTGTCCGCAATTTCACGGATCGGGGCAAGCAGCTCTTTTTCCTGCCGAACACCAGTTTCAGGGCTTGCATCCGACGCAACAGGGTGGCGTCTACGGGTTTCGGAAAATCGACGCACCAAAACCTCGTCGCTGCAATCGAGGTACAAGGTTGAAATGTCGACATGGTCCATACGTTGAACCTTGGCGATCAATTCGATGAACCCGATCGTCGAAAAATCGCGATTTCGCGCGTCTATTCCCAGCGCCATGGGGCGGTCGGTTGCAGGCCCTTCTAGCAGGCGCAGCAAAAGCCCCATCGGAAGGTTGTCGATGGCCTCGAAGCCAAGATCTTCGAGGACGCGGATCGCCGTAGATCTGCCTGCGCCCGAAGGTCCTGTCACCAGAACGATGCGCCGCTGAGTTGTCATTTGCTGGGCCATTCAGGGTCTACACGCCCCATTTTAAGTAGTTGTATCAGAGCTGGTGCCAAATTGGGGACACCCGCGCCGCGTAGCAAGGGAACAGTTTGCCTCAGGGCACGGATTTCCATTACTTCGGGCAAGCGCGCCAGCTCTGTCTGGTCCAGATCGACCACATAGCTCAGGTTTGCTGGTCCAACCGGTTGCGCGCGCAACAAGCCGATGCCACGCGCCTCAATCAACCCTCGGATCGCTGGCGGCGCGTCGGCCAGAACCTTTTCAGCCTCCATGCTAAGAACGACCCGGTCATCTGCAACCAAGCCTGCCCCAAACCCTATCAATTGCAGGGCAAGGGCCGATTTTCCTGCCCCTGAAGAACCAATAATCAGCAAACCCCGTCCGTCGATAGCAACGCACGTGGCATGAATAATGGCTGTATCCTGATCTATGACGTCCGAGAGGGCCTGACCGCTCATGACTTACACAGGCAGCCCCACGACAAAGCGCGCACCAAGTGGGTCGGACGTGACATCAGCCTCGGTCGGGCGAATGTTCTCGGCCCAGATCACGCCGCCATGCGCCTCGACGATCTGTTTCGAAATCGCAAGCCCAAGACCCGAGTTATTGCCAAAATGTTCCGCCGGGCGCTGCGAGTAGAACCGTTTGAAAACCTTGGTCAGGGCCTGCTCCGGAATGCCCGGCCCAGTATCTTCGACGACGATCAGAACACGGTTTTCACGGCGACGCACCCAGACGCGAATGGCGTCCCCGCTTTCACAGAAGGAGATCGCATTCGTGATCAGGTTGACAAACACCTGCGCCAGCCGCGCCTCAAGCCCGTGTATTTCGATCGGCTGAGACGGCAGATCGGTGATGTAATCCACACCCTTGCCGCGCGCCTCTTCCCCCAGATACTGGCTGATGTTACCCAACAGTTTCAGCAGGTCGAAGAGCTGCTCTTCTTCCTTGACCAGTTCCGCATCCAGGCGTGACGCGTTCGAGATATCGCTCACCAGCCGGTCCAACCGGCGGACGTCATGTTCGATAACGCTCAACAGTTTTTCGCGCTGATCTTCCCGTTTGACCATGCGCAGCGTGCCGACGGCGGATTGCAGGCTGGCCAATGGATTCTTGATCTCGTGCGAGACATCGGCCGCGAATTGTTCGTTCGAGTCGATCCGGTTGTAAAGCGCGTTCACCATACCCCGCAACGCACGACTGAGGCGGCCGATTTCATCGGGGCGTGCACTTAGATCGGGAATGCGAATTCGTCCCGGGTTCACCCCCGCACCGCGGTCTTTGCCCGACTCGGCGGCGGCGGCCAAGTCTGCCAGCGGGTTCGCTATTGTCGACGCCAGAACAAGGCTCAGGCCGATGGAAACCAAAAGCGCGACCACGAACATCTGCAAAATGCGCTCTTGCTCACGCCGGGCCAATGCGTCGATTTCTCCGGCAGGCCCGGCCATCGCGACCGCGCCAACAGGCGACCCCTTCAACAAAATGGGCGAGGCTGCAACGATAACCGTTTCACCTGCCGCATCTTTTACAGCCTGTACCTGCATCTGCCCTTCCAACGCAGTTGGAATCAGGGATTGCACACGCTGCGCCAATGTTGGCGCGTCATCCGGGTTGGCGTTGGTGAATACTTTCGACAGGCCAGTCCAGACGGCGTTCAACGCGTCGCTGATCAAGGTGCTGCCCGTCTGAACTTCGGCTTCCGACCTTAGAAGAATGGGCATAGGGGTGGTTGTTGTACTGCCCCGGGTCCACCCGATCAGAGTTCCCGACCCGTCGTAGACAAAAACCTCGCCGCCGACGGGAAGGCTCAGACCGGCAAGGGTGTCCTTGACGTCAAGCTCGGCTGCGCTCAGCGAAGGCGTGGCAGAGTTCTGGCGCAACTGCGCTTCGAACACGTTACTGACCAGTTGTGCGTCGCCCATCAGATTGCGCGCGGTTTGCTTGACCTGTTCGTCCCGCGAGTCATCCAGATAAAGCAAGCCGGTTACCAGAATAACCAGTGCAATCAGGTTGAAGGTGATGATTTTACGGGCCAAAGGCGACCCGCGCAGCGAAAAGAGGTTTCGACCGCGGTGCGATGCACGCAGTTCGGCCGAGTCTGGATCCTGTGGGATGACCCAGTCATCGCCCAGAACCACATCCCCGTCCCGCATTTCGCTGGCTTGTTCCGTATCGCGCACGAGACCCAACTACCCTTCGTTAAGCGGTCAAATTTATTCTTCGTTGTACCGGTAGCCTATCCCGTACAGAGTTTCGATCGCCGAAAACTCTGAATCGGCTGCGCGCATTTTCTTGCGCAGGCGCTTGATGTGGCTGTCAATCGTACGGTCGTCTACATACACCTGATCGTCGTAAGCGACGTCCATCAACTGATCACGGCTTTTGACAAAGCCGGGGCGTTGCGCGAGCGCTTGCAGCAGCAGGAATTCAGTCACTGTCAGGGATACGTCCGTGCCCTTCCAGCTCACCGCGTGACGCAGCGGGTCCATCCGCAACTCGCCACGCTCCATTACCTTGGCATCGCCTGTGCTGGCTGTTGTAACATCGCCCGAGGTCACTTCCTGCCGACGCAGCAGCGCACGGATGCGTTCAACCAGCAGGCGTTGTGAGAAGGGCTTCTTGACGTAGTCGTCGGCCCCCATGCGCAGGCCGAGCACTTCGTCGATTTCATCATCCTTCGAGGTCAGAAAAATCACCGGCATCTGGGTTTTCTGCCGCAGGCGCTGCAACAGATCCATGCCATCCATGCGCGGCATCTTGATATCCAAAACGGCCATGTCCGGCAGTTTCTTGTTAAACGCGTCCAACGCAGCCTGTCCGTCGTTATACGTTTCGACCTCAAAGCCTTCGGCCTCAAGCGTCATGGACACAGACGTCAGTATGTTTCTGTCGTCGTCCACCAGTGCAATCTTTGACATCGGGTTTGCCCCTATTCCTGCTCACTCATGCTTTATATCGTTATTAGTAAGGTATTTCTGGCGTTTTTAAGGCCGCGAATCAATCCGTATCTGCGAATCGTGCGTTTGTTGTCACACAGTTGCGGCAAAAAAGCCGTTAATGTTGCCAGAAAAGCGCCCTGATTTCCGACAGGAAATTCGTGATGGCGCTAAACCTGAACTTGGTTGCGCTAACTGCGCCAAACCGTCCTGTTCATGCCCCAAACGACCGTGATAAGACCCGGCTGTCCGCCGGAACGATCCGGTAAATTGCCCCAAGAGCGCACCCGGCCCAAAGCCTTCGCGCCGCCACAGGAGAAGACACACATGACATCTGGACGGGTTAACCCGCAATTCCGCCTCGAAGATCAGGGCATCGAGGGTCTGGGCAATGTCTATTACAACTTCATGGAACCGGCGCTGATCGAAGAGGCGCTGAAGCGCGGCGAAGGCACCCTTGGCAATGGCGGGGCCTTTCTGGTCACCACCGGCAAATTCACCGGCCGGTCGCCCAAGGACAAGCACGTCGTCAAGACTGACAGCGTTGCCGACAGCATCTGGTGGGAAAACAACGCGGAAATGAGCCCCGAAGGGTTCGACGCATTGTACGACGACATGCTGGCCCACATGAAAGGTCGCGACTATTTCGTGCAGGACCTCGTTGGCGGGGCAGACCCGGCCTACTCGATCAACGTGCGCATGGTCACCGAGCTGGCGTGGCACAACCTGTTCATCCGTCACCTGCTGCGCCGCCCAGATCGCGAGGATCTGGACGAGTTCACCGCAGACTTCACCATCATCAACTGCCCCAGCTTCCAGGCCGACCCGAAGAAACACGGCTGCCGGTCCGAGACCGTGATCGCGCTGAACTTCGACCGCAAGCTGATCCTGATCGGCGGTACCGAATATGCAGGCGAGAACAAAAAATCCGTCTTTACCCTGCTGAACTACATGCTGCCCGAAAAAGGCGTCATGCCGATGCACTGTTCGGCCAACCACGCCGTTGGCAACCCGGTGGATACGGCGGTGTTCTTCGGCTTGTCAGGCACTGGCAAGACCACGCTGTCTGCCGATCCGTCGCGCACCCTGATCGGGGACGACGAGCATGGCTGGTCGGACCGCGGCACCTTTAATTTCGAAGGCGGCTGCTATGCCAAGACGATTAACCTGAACGCCGAGGCCGAGCCGGAAATCTACGCGACCACCAGCAAATTCGGCACCGTGATCGAGAACATGGTCTTTGATCCCGAAACCAAGGAACTGGATTTCGAGGACGACTCGCTGACCGCGAACATGCGCTGCGCCTATCCGCTGGAGTACATCTCGAACGCGTCCAGCAGCGCGCTGGGTGGCCACCCCAAGAACATCATCATGCTGACCTGTGATGCGTTCGGCGTGCTGCCTCCGATCGCGCGGCTGACCCCGGCGCAGGCGATGTACCACTTCCTGTCGGGATTCACCTCGAAAGTCGCAGGGACCGAGCGCGGTATTACCGAGCCCCAGCCCACCTTCTCGACCTGTTTCGGCGCACCGTTCATGCCGCGTCGCCCGGAAGAATACGGGAACCTGCTACGCGACAAGATCGCCCAGCACGGCGCGACCTGCTGGCTGGTGAATACGGGCTGGACCGGCGGCGCCTATGGCGTTGGCAGCCGGATGCCCATCCGCGCAACCCGCGCCTTGCTGACCGCCGCGCTTGAAGGCTCGCTGCGCGACGCCGAGTTCCGCAAGGACGCCAATTTCGGCTTTGATGTTCCCGTATCGGTCCCCGGCGTTGCCGAAGTTCTGCTGGACCCACGGCGCACCTGGGACGATCAGGCCGCGTTCGACAAGCAGGCCGAGAAACTGGTCCAGATGTTCGCCGAAAACTTTGAACAATACCTACCGTTTATCGACGAGGACATCAAAGCCGTCGCAATCGGATAATCAGACAGGGGGCGATTTTCGCCCCCTTTTCTTTTGGCGGGACTCACAGAATCGTAATCTCTTAAAAGTTGTATTACGCTGTAAGCGCATACAAATGCGTTGCTCGGTTTTGAGGATTACGGTAACTCTACGTGTCATTGTGACGAAAAAGCCCGGCGCTTTGGCACCGGGCGGAAAGTGAAAAAAACATAGTGGTGGCTCAAGCGTACACTCACAAACACGCGAACTGAGCAACCCAATCGGAAGATAAGTTTAGAAATCAGGGGATGAGTGTCAATACGAGACTCGCTGAATACTGCGCACGTTTCGACCCGCTGAAATTGCATGGCGGATGACACAGGCAAGGAACAGGTAAGATCATGACGGAAATCTCGAAACTGACCGAACTGCGCAAGCTGATGCAGAGCATGGAGCGCACGCTGGGGCTGGAACAACTCTCTCCGGTGGAACGCGACATCTATTACGCGGCCGAGGAACTCTCGAAGGCCGATCAGGAAGTCCGCACATTCGGCCTGATCGAACATACGCTGGTTCAAAGTGTTTCGCGCCCCACATTTTTCCGCGCGCTGAAATCGCTGGTGCAGAAAGGCTATCTTTCGCAAAGCGGCAGCGCGAACCGGGGTCGGTATATCGTTCATGCACCCAGATGATGGCCACAGCCTGCACGATGGTGGTTGATCGTCGTGCAAAAATGGGCCTCTGACACATTCTACGCATCGCTGGCTTATGTCGTAGCATCCTTCCTCACGTTCGAGGTTCTGATGCCGCTGCAGAATGTTTTCTTTCCCGAATACCCCAGCCGGGCCAGCCTTTTGTTTCTGCCGCACGGGGTGCGCGTTCTGTCGGCGTGGCTGCTTGGCTGGCGTTCGATCTACGCGCTGCTTCCCGGCGTATTTATCGTGTTCGCGTTTCTGGGTGGCTCTGACGTATTCCTGCCCAGCCGCCTTATGGCTATCGCAATTGCTGTAACCACTGTTCCCGCGGTATTTTACCTATTGAAATGGGTGGGTTGGGATTTGTTCCCGCGCGCTGACCGCAAACCCTGCTGGTCCTGCATCATGGGCGTTGGTATCATTACCTCATTCCTCGTATCGGGGCTGACCAACATGGCCTTCGGCAGCGCGCGCGTGGAATATGTCGCCTACCTGATCGGCGATATCTCGGGCCTGTTCTTCCTGATGTTGGGGTTGTATTTCGCGTTTCGCTTTGCGGACAGCCGCCCCTAGCCAAACATGCCGCGCCGCAGCAGGTTCAATCCGGCAATCAGCAAGACAAGCAACGTGACCTTTTTAAACCGCGCCTGGTCAATGCGCGACTGAAGCCGCAAACCAATCCACATTCCGATCAGTGCAGGCAGTACCAAAGCCGCCGAAAACGGAGCCGTCTGGGAATTGAAGATGCCCGACCCCAGATGCGCCGCCAACAGTGCAATGGCACCCAAACTATAGATCACGCCCTGAACCCGCATCTGCACGGCTTTCGGCGTGTTAAGCGCAGTCAGGTAAAGAACGGTGGGCGGTCCCCAAACCCCGGACAATCCGCCGACAAACCCGGCAACGGATCCAATACCCGCCTCGATCCGGGTTGAGGGTTTTTCGAGGGTCAGCTTCAAACCCAAGACCTGAATCAAGGCGAAAAAGGTTACCGGAATACCAATTATCAAGAGAAACGTCCGCGCCGGGACAATGCTGACCAGTTGCGCACCCCAAAGCAGAAAAACCAGGCCGACGCTCAGGTAAACCCGAAACTGCCGGATGGCATCACTGGCTGCAGGCACCCCTTCACGAAGCGCCTGAAAACCGTTCGTCACCAGCGTTGGCAATATCAACCCGGCAATGGCCAGATCAGGCGGCAATATCATACTCAGCCCGGAGACCAGGATCATTGGCATCGCAAACCCGACCATGCCTTTGATCCAACCCGCAAGGAATGCGACGCCGAAGGCGAGCAGCAACTCCTGCGAAGAGAGGGCGGAAAACAACGTCATGGCACTGTGATACCATCCTTGAGTTTCTCTGCATTGCAAAAATGCTCAAGCAATTTTTGAACTTTTTCGTAGCGTAATTCGTATTTTTGTTGCGCTGCACGTGCAGCATGGTAAGACCATACGACCCAGAAAAGGACGTGATTCATGGCCCATGACGGACAGGATATGACCCAGATGACGACATCCGCGATTTTGCCCGACCTTCTGACTCTGACCCGCTCCGCCGTGCCCGCTGTCGAAGCGGTGTTCGAGCGCGCGCGCGAGTCGGTCCGGGCGATGGTAACCGAAGAGGATCGTGTATCTGGCGCGCTGATCGAAGCGAACCAAACCGCGGCACATGGGCTGGCTTGGCTTGCGACATACCAGCAATCCCTGCAGCAAATGCAACGCTGGGCCGAAGCACTGGACGCCGATGGCAAGTTTGGCGAAATCGAGCAGTTGCTACATCAGATCGCCTTCGGTGAGTACCTGCATCAGGTCGCTGGTGGCATCCCGATGAACCAGGGCGAGGTCGTTCGCCTGCAGGATATGGGTCTTGGCTGGGACGCGCTGTCAGGTTTTCAAATCCCCGAAATCCAGACACTGATGGCGCAGGCCAATTCTCAGGCCGCGCGCAGCCGTCTGGTTGAACTGATGGAAGATCAGGCCGGCGCCACGATGTTCGGCGCGTCCGGTCTGGACGAAGAACTCGAAATGATCCGCGACCAGTTCCGCCGCTATGCGCAGGAAAAAGTGGAACCCAACGCCCATGACTGGCACCTGAAGGATGAGTTGATCCCGATCGAGATCATCGAAGAGCTGGCCGAAATGGGCGTCTTTGGTCTGACCATCCCCGAAGAGTTTGGCGGGTTCGGTCTGTCCAAAGCCTCGATGTGTGTGGTGTCCGAGGAACTCTCGCGCGGTTACATTGGCGTCGGTTCGCTGGGCACGCGGTCCGAGATTGCCGCCGAGTTGATCATCGCTGGGGGCACCGACGAACAGAAGGCCCAATGGCTGCCTAAGATCGCCAGCGCCGAGATCCTGCCGACCGCCGTTTTCACCGAACCCAACACCGGATCGGACCTTGGCAGCCTGCGCACCCGCGCAACCAAGACCGAGGATGGCAATTACGAGATCACCGGCAACAAGACCTGGATCACGCACGCGGCGCGCACTCATGTTATGACCCTGCTGGCCCGCACCAACCCAGACACCACCGACCACCGTGGCCTGTCGATGTTCCTGGCCGAGAAGACGCCGGGCACCGACGAGAATCCCTTCCCCACCGAAGGCATGACCGGCGGCGAGATCGAGGTTCTGGGCTATCGCGGCATGAAAGAATACGAGCTTGGTTTTGATGGCTTCAAAGTCAAAGGTGAAAACCTGTTGGGCGGCGAAGAGGGCAAGGGCTTCAAACAGTTGATGGAGACGTTCGAATCCGCCCGCATCCAGACCGCTGCCCGCGCCATCGGTGTAGCGCAAAGCGCGCTGGATATCGCCACGCAATACGCGCAGGACCGCAAACAGTTCGGCAAATCGCTGATCAACTTCCCGCGCGTCTCGGGCAAGCTGGCGATGATGGCGGTCGAGATCATGATTGCGCGTCAGCTGACCTATTTCAGCGCGTGGGAGAAAGATCACGGCCAACGCTGCGACCTTGAGGCTGGCATGGCCAAGCTGTTGGGCGCCCGTGTTGCGTGGGCCGCCGCTGACAACGGCTTGCAGATCCACGGCGGCAACGGCTTTGCGCTGGAATACAAGATCAGCCGCGTCCTGTGTGACGCACGGATTCTAAACATTTTTGAGGGGGCGGCCGAAATTCAGGCACAAGTGATCGCTCGGCGTTTGCTGAGCTGACATTTTTGGCAACCCTGTTTCCCCAACTTGACCCGGCGTTCGCGCCGGGTCTTTTTTGTCGGCAGGCGACGGCTGCCTTTGGCCGGTCGCTCAGTTCGTTCTATGAATCCTGACAAAACGACGATACAGCAGCCAAGACGTTCAAACAGTTCCAAATGCGAAAATCAGAATGATCCGATCTTTACTGGTACTTGGCGCGACCTTCCTGACCCTTGCGCTTGGCGGCTGCACGACCACGCAACCCAGCGCCGGTCAGACCGAAATCGACACGCTTGCCGCGGCCATTACGGATCTTGACCCAAGCGTCGATCCCGCCGAGGCGCAAGAGGCTGCCCGCATTTCATACACGTATTCGCAGCAATTGGCGCGGGACTGGAATGTCACGGACCCGGCGATCATTCACAACGCCAAGGTCATCAACGGGTTTCGGGAGCGAGGATTGTGCAATGACTGGGCCGAAGCCATGTCCGCACGTCTGCGGCAGGAGGATTTTCGGACGCTGGACGTGCATTGGGCCACATCGCCGCCAACGTCGTTTCGTATCATCCACCACTCGGCCCTGATCAGCGCCAAAGGTGCCTCGATGTATGACGGTGTCATTCTTGACCCCTGGCGAAACAGTGGTGCGTTGTTCTGGGCCCCCGTCCGCGAAGACACACGGTATAACTGGCGACCTCGTAGCGAGGTTCGCGAAGAGCTGTTGAACGGCGCAATACCGTATTGATAAGGATACCGGCATGATACGCCTCGTCTTTGCCTTTCCCCTACTGGCACTATTGCAATGCGACAAGGACGAAACGGTGGCCGCCTATGGCGCTGCCGACCAGACTTGGGTGCTGCAGGAAATCGACGGTGAACGCTTTCCGGCAAGCGCCCTGCTGAGGTTCCCCGAAGACGGCAAGATCGCAGGCAATGCCCCCTGCAACAGCTACAGCGGCACGCTGAACGCGCCTTACCCTTGGTTTGAAATCACCGACCTGACGGCCACGCGCGCGGCCTGCGCCGGGCTTGAGGCCGAAGGGTTCTACTTTGCGGCGCTGCTGGCCATGACCCAGTCCGAAGTGTCCGGCGATGTCCTGATCCTGCGCAATGACGACGGGCATGAAATGGTGTTCAAAGCCGCCGAGTAAACTGATCCACGAAACGGGCCCGCGCCTCGGGCAGAGGGTTATGACCAAGTGAAGGGGCCAGATGATGCTCCAGAAAGTAACCTGTGGTCCGCAAGCCCTGCGCAATCTCAGTATCCGGGGCTGTTCCTTCTCCCTTCAGACACGGCGGCAATGGGAGCAGCCGGTCAGCCCATTCCCCCGCGCCTTGCCCACTGACCGCGCGGCCGGTTTTCGGCGAGACAAAGATCAGCCCCTCGGTCGCGCCGGTCACAGCACAGGCTGACAAGTCGAGGCCAAAACCCAGTTCCTCAAGCAACGCCAGTTCCCACCGCAGGTAGGCCAGTGGCCAAATCTCATCGTGGCCCAGCAGGTCCATCAACTGTTCGGTTTGCTTATAGACCCCCGGATGCGGCTCACGCTCGGGCAGGCTGAAGGACAGCAACGCCACCACCGCGTTCAGACCAGACAGCGCCAGCCGACCAGAGAACGCCGCCGCTGCGCGGGACCGCAGGGGTTCAACCTGAAACGTGCCTAGATGTTCCTCTAGCCGGGCCCGCCAGAGCACATCCACCTGTGCCCCCGATTGCAGGATCGGAGATATCTTGCGGCTGGCCCCACCGCGAACAACCCCGGCATGACGACCGTGGGCTTCGGTAAAGACCTCGATGATCGCTGAGGTTTCGCCATGTTTGCGAGACGTCAGAAGGATGCCATGATCGCGCCAGTCCAAGTTTTGATCCTGTGGAAGATTGTGCTGTGCGCAGCAAATCCCAAGCTGGTGTAGTGTGCAAGGGTATCAGACGTGGGCACCCCGGTGTCATGACGTTTTGCGCTTGGATTCGTCGATGCGAGGGGCCCGAATTGCGTCGCGCCCTGCTGGATCATCACTCCAGCCCGTCCTCACCCAAAAGATGCCGTCCTTGCCGGTCTTCAACCTCGATCACCCAAAGATCGGGGTCAAAACTGCGTTGGCGCTGAATGGCGTGGTCCACGTCTGTCTCCGCACCACTGGATAATTCCACCCATTTGCGCTCACCGCTCATCAGGTCAAAGCTGCGTTGGAATGCCACTGCCTGACCATCCAGCGTGTTCATCTTGACCAGTACGGCGCCCGCCGTATCGTCGCCATGGGCCACGACAAAAGCCGGAATATCCTGAAGCCGCAGCCGCGCGATATAGGCGTGAACCCAGAAATCTGCGGTCAGTCGGGTCATGCGTTTCCGTCTTTGAAATCCAGCCCCATTTCCGAATACCGCTCAGACTCTTCCAGCCAGTTCGGTCGGACTTTGACTTGCAGGAACAGGTGGATTTTCCGGTCAAGGAACTCTTCCAGTTCGGCGCGCGCCGCTTGACTGACTGCCTTGATCGTCTCGCCGCGTTTGCCCAGAACGATCCCTTTGTGGCCGTCGCGCATGACATAGATGACCTGATCAATCTTGGCCGAGCCGTCCTTGCGCTCTTCCCAGTTCTCGGTCTCGACGGTCAATTGATAGGGCAGTTCCTGATGCAGGCGCAGCGTCAGTTTCTCGCGGGTCATCTCGGCCGCAATCATCCGAAGCGGCAGATCGGCAATCTGATCCTCGGGATAGAGCCACGGGCCCTCGGGCAACTCTGCCGCCAGCCATTTGCGCAAGTCGTCAACGCCGTGGCCTTTCTCGGCCGAGATCATGAAAGTTTCGGCGAAGGGATAGCGCGCGTTCAGATCGCTGGTCAGCGCCAGCAGCTTTTCACTGGGCACCTTGTCGATCTTGTTGATCGCCAGTGCGATGGTGCGGCCTTGCCCGATCTCTTCCAGCCCTTCCAGGATACGCTCGACCCCTTCTGTGATGCCGCGATGGGCCTCGACCATCAGAACGACGACATCGGCATCTGCGGCCCCACCCCACGCGGCGGCAACCATGGCACGGTCCAGACGGCGACGCGGTTTGAACAGGCCGGGTGTGTCCACGAACACAAGCTGCGCGTCCCCTTCCATCGCAACGCCACGAATACGGGCCCGCGTGGTCTGAACCTTGTGCGTCACGATCGAGACCTTGGCCCCGACCATTCGATTCAGAAGGGTGGATTTGCCTGCGTTGGGCTCTCCGATCAGAGCGATAAATCCGGCGCGTGTGGTCATGTGTCCTGCGATCCTGTTTGCAAGTGCGCACCCCTATATCAGAAAGACCCAATGGGCCAGAGGCATTTGTTGCAAGACAGCCATGCGCAGCCGCCCCGGACCTTCGCTTAAATTGCGCAGACGAAAAAAGGCCAACGGCAGGCCCGAAACTCTGTTAGCGTGAAACTGTATTATTCAGGTGGAAAACGTGTTTTCAGCTTTTACCGGCATCAGGAGCAGGACAGGCATAATCTTTGCTGTGCTGCTTTGTTCTCTGACTATGGCCGCAGGGCTGGCACAGGCTAAAGAGGTGAAATTTCGCATCGCTGAAACCGTGCAGGTCAAGGACAAAGACCTACCCTACACCCTTTTCGTTACTCTGAAAGACACAGGCGAAACCCGGTTGGGAATAGATGCGTTTTTGGATCTTCGCTCGCTTCAGGACCTCGCACCGTGGCTGTTTTCCAGCATTCTGAAAGAAACCTGCCAGCAAAAGTTTGCATTGGCCGTTTCAAAGGTCTCAGCCCAGGCAAACGCGCTGGTGGCAGACGGTCAGGTTCAGGCCAAATTCTATGCCTGCGACACGGAGGATCCCAAAACGCATTACCGAGGGGTTTTGCTGTTTGGACAAAATGTGGATGTCGTGGTCAAAGCCGCGGCCGAGGTTAAACAGAACTGTCTTCACTTGCGTCTGCAAGATGTGGATCTGGACTTGCAGGGGTTTGTCGGAACGGTGTCTGACATGATCGGGCTCACGGAAAAGGCCCGCTTGTTGATCCTTGAAAAAGGCGCCGAAGTCTTGGCGGAAAACCCCGTTTGCCCGGAACTTCCAGGTGAATTGAAAGGCTTGTATCCGCGCTTCACCGCTGGCGGGATCAGGGAAATTGGAAGCGACGGGGTGGGTGCTGCACTCAGCGGGTCGGTCGACACCAGTGCAAGAACGCTGTTGGATCTGCTCGCGGTGCTGCAGGAAAACCAACGGTTCGGGGTCGTGGAATGACGCGGTTTTCTGCCCTTGTTCTTGGCTTCGCCCTGGCCTTCCAGCCAGCGAACGCCCGTGACGTGCAGCTCGATTTTGAGCGGGCACTGGGATCGGATGGCACCGAATTGCCATACCGGTTGAGCCTGACACTGAATGAGGTCGCACCGACCCGTATCTCAGTGGATGCTCTTCTGGATCTGCGGGACCTTCAGGCTTCGTTGATACGGGGCCTGAAGGATACTGAATTGGCCGACTTATGTAATGCCGAAGCGACTTTGGACAGCATTGATGTGGTCGCCAAAGGACAAGATGTGAATGTCCAGGGCCAAATTGCGATGGAAGCGTTCCAATGCGATCGTCAGCTTGGGCAGCCCCCTAGACGTCAGGAAAGTATTGCAGCGAATACTATCGCATTTTCCGGCGCGGCCTCTGTTCGGGTGCAAAACCAATGCGTGTATTTCGAATTGACCGGGCTGGAGCTAACCCTCGAAACCCCGATCCTCGACGCCGACGCGAAACAGGGATTTTTGCAGGATGCGCGCAGCATCATCGAAAAGGCCGCTGAAACCCTGCTGAAGCGCAACCCAATTTGTCCTTCTTTGCCGCCGGAACTGTCGTCGATCGACCCGCGCTATGACTCGGGCGGCACGGTCGAAATTGATGACGGTGGGGTTGGCGTTGCGCTGGAAGGGTCTTTCGACGTCAGCCCGGAAACGATCCTGAATATCTTGAAGGTGCTGCAAGAGCAGGGGAAACTACCGCCCGCACCCTGATCATCAGGTCAATCTGTCCAGCAGCGCTTTTGCGGCTGCCTGCTCTGCCTGACGTTTTGACCCGGCGGTTGCCTGCGCCTCGGTGCCGTCCTGAAGGCGGGCTGCAATGGTGAAAACCGGCGCATGATCCGGGCCGCTGCGCTTTACTTCGACGTAGGACGGGGGTTTCTGTCCCCGCGCCTGCGCCCATTCCTGTAGCGAGGTTTTCGCGTCGCGCGCATCCGCTTCGACATTGTGAATCCGGTCGCCCCACAGCCTCAGGATAACCTCGGCCGCTGTCTCGAAACCGGCATCGCGATATACGGCGGCAATGACCGCTTCCATCGCGTCCCCCAGCAGGGCCTGTTTGCGACGACCGCCTGACAGCATCTCGGACCGGCCCAGTTTCAACACCGCGCCCAGATCTATCTGGCGCGCCACATCTGCGCAGGCCTCTTTTCGGACAAGGGCGTTAAAACGCGGGGCGAGCTGACCCTCGGACGCTTTTTTGTCGCTTTCCAAAAGCGCCGTCGCCATCACAAGGCCCAATACCCGGTCGCCCAGAAACTCCAACCGCTGGTTGTCCGGTCGTGTCGGCGAGGACACGGACCCATGAGTCAGCGCGCGCACCAGAAGTTCGGGGTTCGAGAACTCGTACCCCAATCGCTGCTGAAAAGCCTTTATTTCAGCCGATAGCTTCAATTGACCGACTTGAAGAACCGATCGCCCCGCCAGGTCCAGAAGAATAGCATCGAGCGGCCAGCGGACGAGAACATGATGCGGTCAGCGCGACCGATCAGGTCTTCATACGGGACATACCCAACACCCCCAGCCGATTGCGGCAAACGGCTGTCACTGGAGTTGTCACGGTTGTCGCCCATAAAGAAATAGTGGCCTTCGGGCACGGTGTAGATGCCGGTATTGTCCGACCCCTGATTGCCGATATTAAGCACATCGTAAGACACGCCATTGGGCAAAGTCTCAATCACACGGGACTTTTCGCAAAGACCGCCAAAGCCGACCGGACCGTTTTCGCACCGTGGTCGCAGCCCTTGCGAGCCCTGAGGTTCAGAAATTTCGGTGAATACCCCGTCGGGTTGCTGTGGGACCGGGGTGCCATTCAAAATGATCTGCCCCTCGCGGATCTGGATACGATCACCCGGCAAACCGATCAGGCGCTTGATATAGTCGCGCCCGTTCACCGGATGGCGAAACACGATCACGTCGCCGCGCTGGGGCTCTCCACCCCAAATGCGCGTGTTTTCTTCGCCCTGCATCCATCCGCAGATGTCTTCGGCGTCAATATTCAGGCCAACGCTGGGAATGATCAGGCTGGGGCAGGACGCGTAGGAGTACCCATAGGCCATCTTGTTGACGAACAGAAAATCCCCGATCAGCAGGGTCTGTTTCATCGAGCCCGACGGAATCCAGAAGGGCTGAAAGAACAGCGTGCGGAAAACACCTGCGATCAACAGCGCGTAGACGATGGTTTTGATCGTCTCCCACACGGGATTTCCGGTTTTGACGTCCTCGGCCATACTGCTCTCCGGTCCTTGGTTTGTTGGGGTGCTACATGCGCGGCGCGGCAGGGTTAGTCAAGGCTGGCCGCTGCGTTCGTGATGGCGCGCGCCTCGATCACCACAAACGCCTGCGCCCACGGGTGGTCATCGGTCAGAGTGACGTGGATGATCGCCTCATGGCCTTCAGGTGTCATCTCGCGCAGACGCTCGGCCGCCCAACCCGTCACATGCATCACAGGCTGGCCGGTTTTCAGGTTGGTAACCGACATGTCCTTCCACGCGATCCCCATACGCAGCCCGGTGCCCAAAGCTTTGGAACACGCCTCTTTCGCAGCCCAGCGTTTTGCATAGGTGCCAGCTGTGTCGGCACGGTTTTCGGCCTTGCGCTGTTCAATCTCGGTAAAGACGCGGTTGCGGAACCGGTCGCCGAACCGGTCGAGCGTGCCCTGAATGCGGTCAATATTCGCGAGGTCTGTGCCGATGCCGAGGATCATTTGCCGCCTTCTTCCTTACGCAAATAGGCGGAATAGCCGGATTGGACGCCGAAAATAAAAGAGAACCGGCAAATGACGATCAGAGCGGCCAAAAATGCTAAAAGCTTGATGCTGATCCAGATGAAGGCTCCTAAGCTAAGACCCGGAAACCTCAAGTCGTCAAAGACATAGAGAAACGCTGCCATAGCAAGCACTGCGCTGAATGCAGTCAGGACCATTTGTCGAGCGAGTATCCAGCTTTTGATCGGTGGGCCGCACTGCATCCCGCGTCGCCCCGCATCCAACCCATACATCAACGCAGCAAAGAACATTCCCGCAACAATTGGAAACCCTTGGAATGGCCATTCAAAGTCAAAAGTGCTTCGCAACCAACCAAGCGACAAATAATTCACCCACAAATAACCGAGAAACCATCCCCGGTGCAGGCCGACCTCGTGATTTTTGGCAAATAGAGCTCTCACGAATTTCTAGCCCCGCGCCTCATCCATCAGCCGGCGCATTTCGGCAATGGCGGGGGTGAGGCCGCGGAAGATGGACTCGCCGATCAGGAAGTGGCCGATGTTCAATTCCCGAACCTCGGGGAAAGCAGCCACGGGTTGAACCGTGTCATACGTCAGGCCGTGGCCCGCGTGGACCTCAAGGCCCAGCGAATGGGCAAAGGCGGACATCTCGCGCAGGGCTTGCAACTCTTGGTTGGCTTCGTCCATGTGACCCTCGGCAAAGGCGTCGCAATAAGCTCCGGTGTGCAGCTCGATCACTTCTGCGCCAATGCGGTGGGCGGCCTCGATCTGGCGCTGGTCGGCGGCGATGAAGATGGACACGCGGCAACCGACGTCCCGCAACGGTGCAATGAAATGCGCCAGCTTGTTTTCCTCGCGCGCGACCTCAAGCCCGCCTTCGGTGGTACGTTCCTCGCGCTTTTCGGGGACGATACAGACGGCGTGCGGCTTATGGCGCAGGGCGATTTTCTGCATCTCCGGCGTGGCGGCCATTTCAAAGTTCAGCGGAACGGTCAGAGCGTCCATCAATGCCTCGATATCGGCATCAACGATGTGGCGGCGATCTTCGCGCAAGTGAGCGGTGATCCCGTCGGCGCCAGCTTCCTCTGCCAGTTTTGCGGCGCGCATCGGATCGGGATACGCCCCGCCCCGCGCATTTCGAATGGTCGCAACGTGGTCGATGTTCACGCCCAGACGCAGATGATTGTCAGACATCGCCTGATTCCTTTCCCGAACTTTTGCCCGAGCCTAGTGCGTTTGAAACTGGAACGGCAGCCTTGGTTTCGGCCAGCAGTTTGATTTCATCGAACTTTGCCTTGATCTTGGCACGGCGGCGCTGCTGATAGGTGCGGATCAAAGGCAGGCTGAGGTAGTAACAAATCGCACCGGCCAAAAGGCCGGGAAGAATACCCCCAATCAGATAGGGGTAAAACACCTCGCGATAGAAGATGCCAAGCCCGTGCCAATCCGCGACACGGTCGGTGAACATGGCGATCAGGTTGTCCTTCAGGTCGCGCAGGGCATTGGCGAATTTGCCCATCAACCCCTGCGTGTCGCCTTCCTGAAACTCGGTCCCAAGCAGGAAGTGTCCGGTCTGCAGACATACAACCCCAATCGGAACATAGGTCAGCGGGTTGCCAAAGAATGTCCCACTCAAAGCGGCCAGAATGTTGCCATTGATCAGACGCGCACACACCGCGGCCACGACAAAGTGCAAACCATAAAAAGGTGTGAACGCGGCAAAGACCCCTGCCCCGATCCCGCGCGCAATACGCTCAGGCGAATCCGGCAGACGGCGGACACGATGTTTGACGTAGTGAAAGGCACGCGTCCATCCGCCTCGGGGATAGACGAATTCGGATGCGATCTGGACAGGCGAGCGTCGATCTCGGCGCTTGAAAACCACTCCTGATCACCCCTTCCTAGCCAGCCGCCATAGCGGTTTTGGTCCTGTCCCTGTAGCGTTCGACCGCGGCAACATCGCTTTCGGCCTCAAGCATCAGCATCAGCGAATGCAATTGCTCCAGATCTCGCAGTTCGACATTGATCAGCAAGCGGTAAAAATCCGGTTTGCGGTCGACAAATTCCAAGTTTGAAATATTGGCCTTTTTCTCGCCGATCAATGTGCAAATACGCCCCAGTACCCCGGCGTCATTTCCAATGGTCAGGTCCAAGGTCGCACCATAAACAGCCGGGTGCGTTCCGGTATGCCAGTGCAGATCAACCCAGCGGTCGGGCTCGCCCTCAAACTCGGTCAGGCGGTCGCAATCAATGGCGTGGACCACCACGCCTTTCCCGCGATAGGTGATGCCCACGATCCGCTCGCCCGGCAGCGGCTGACAGCAGGGCGCGCGGTCGAATTTCTGCCCGGGTTCCAGACCGATCACAGCACGGCGCAGCGGGATCGCGTCGCCATCATCCTGTGTCAATTCCGGGTAAACCGCGCTGACCACATCATGGGCGGTTAGTTCCGCGCTGCCGAGCCGCGCCAGCAACTCGTGCCGGTCTTTCAGGCGAAGGTGTTTGGCGGCTGTATCCAGCGCCTTGTCGGTCGCTTTGCGCCCGACGTGATCAAAGCCGGACCGCGCCAGCTCCTTGCCCAGCTTGATGAACCGCTCACGATCCACTTCGCGCAGGGCACGGCGAATGGCGGTTCGGGCCTTCCCGGTCACCGCGATCTCAAGCCACGTGACCTGCGGGGTTTGCCCGTCGGCGGTGATGATATCCACCGATTGCCCATTCTTGATCCGTGTCCACAACGGAACCCTGATGCCATCCACCTTGGCACCAACGCAGGCAGACCCGATCCGGGTGTGGATCGCATAGGCAAAGTCAATCGGCGTAGCCCCACGCGGCAGCTTGACCACATCGCCCTTAGGCGTGAAGCAGAACACCTGGTCGGAATACATCTCCAACTTAACCGCTTCGAGGAAATCTTCGTGATCCTCTTCGCTGTCAAACTGTTCGGTCAGGTTGGCGATCCATTTCGCCGGATCGACCGCAAACGGGTTTTCCGAGCGGACACCGTCGCGATAAGACCAATGCGCCGCCACACCGGTTTCTGCCACATCATGCATCTGTCGGGTACGAATCTGAACCTCGACCCGTTTGCCATCGCGCCCCGACACGGTTGTGTGGATCGAGCGATACCCGTTCGATTTCGGCTGGCTGATGTAATCCTTGAACCGTCCCGGCACAGCGCGCCACCGCTGGTGAATTGCACCCAGCGTCCGATAACAATCTTCTTCGGTCTGGGTGATGATGCGGAACCCATAGATATCAGACAGGCGCGAAAAGCCCTGATCCTTTTCCTGCATCTTGCGCCAGATCGAATAAGGCTTCTTGGCGCGACCGAACACCTCGGCTTCGATCCCGGCCTTTTCCAGCTCGCGCCGCATGTCGCCCGTGATGCGATGAATCACGTCGCCGGTTTCGCGCTGCAATGTGATGAAGCGGCGAATGATCGACTGGCGGCCTTCGGGGTTCAGAACGCGGAATGCGAGGTCTTCCAACTCCTCTCGCATCCACTGCATCCCCATGCGTCCTGCAAGCGGCGCGTAGATATCCATCGTCTCGCGCGCTTTGACGACCTGCTTTTCCGGGCGCATCGCCTTGATCGTGCGCATGTTGTGCAGACGGTCAGCGAGCTTCACAAGGATAACCCGCAGGTCCTTGGACATCGCCATGAACAGTTTGCGGAAATTTTCGGCCTGTTTGGTTTCGCGACTGGAAAGCTGCAGGTTCGTCAGCTTGGTGACACCGTCCACCAGTTTGGCGACCTCATCGCCGAACAAATCTGACACCTTTCCGTAATTGGCCTTGGTGTCCTCGATCGTGTCATGCAGAAGGGCGGTGATGATCGTCGCATCATCCAGACGCTGTTCGGTCAGGATGGCAGCAACGGCAACCGGGTGGGTAAAGTAAGGCTCTCCCGAGTGGCGGAACTGGCCTTCATGCATCTGCATGCCGAACTCGTAAGCTCGGGCGATGCGGTCTGCATTTGTCTTAGGGTTGTAGTTGCGGACCAGCGCAATCAGATCGTCAGCAGAAATCATCCGGTCCGCACCTTCGTTCGAGGGGATTACCCCTGGCCTTGAGCCTCCATCAGAGCGCGCAGCAGCTTTTCTTCGGACATGTCATCGTCCGCAGGCTTATCGGTTTCCGCACCCATCAGCAGAGCCATCTGATCTTCTTCCGGCTCGTCAACCTCGATCTGGGTCTGGTTGGCTTCGATCAGGCGCTCGCGCAGCTCATCCGCGCTTTGGGTTTCATCCGCGATTTCGCGCAGCGAAACGACCGGGTTCTTGTCGTTGTCGCGGTCCACGGTGATCGGGCCACCAGCGGAAATCTCGCGCGCACGATGGGCGGCAAGCATCACCAGCTCGAACCGGTTTGGCACTTTGTCTACGCAGTCTTCAACCGTCACGCGGGCCATAGGGCGCTCTCCGTTACTGAATCCATGTCAGGAAGAGGTTTATCTAAGCGCGAATCCCCGCCTTGACAAGCAGGAAATGCTGCAAATGCACCGTTCACATTGGGGTGACTGCCGCAACATCGTCGGCAGGAAGGTCCGCCAACAATTCCGCTATGGTGCGCCCTAACACCGGATGACGCCAATCCGGGGCGACATCTGCCATGGGAACCAGCACAAAAGCGCGGTCCTGAAGACGTGGATGCGGCAGGATCAACTGATCCGGTGCTTGTTGCTTTTGATCTTCTGCCGACAGGGTTCTCCACCGCTCGTAACCCTCACGATCGGGCAACACCTGATCTTCATAGCACACCAGATCCAGATCCAGCGTCCGCATGCCCCAGCGCTGAATCCGCTGGCGGCCGTGGTCATGCTCGACCTCATGCAGCAGATGCAAAAGCTCTGCCGGTGTCTTTTCGGTTTCGATCAGCGCGGCCGCATTGACATAGTCCGGCCCCGCTCCGGCTGGGAAGCACGGCGTCTCAAAAAAGCGGCTGACGGCGCGAATCACCACCCCCTGACGCGGAATTGCGTCAAGTGCCTTTTCCAGTGTCACCTTGGGCCCTTGATCCCTCAAATTGAGATTTGCGCCCAGTGCGATCACCGCTTTTGACGTAAATTTGCGCATTCTACTCCCTATATTCGGTGAATTGCATACTTGCGATACACATTAAATGCCCTAATTATAGGCGTATCAGCGCGCCGCCTATTTCCTAGACTCACTCACGTAACACTCGGCGCTCTGGTTTGTACCGGAAGGAACTATTTATGTTTTATAAAGACGAACGGCTAGCGCTGTTCATCGACGGCTCGAATCTTTATGCGGCCGCCAAAGCACTGGGGTTTGATATCGACTACAAGCTGCTGCGTCAGGAATTCATGCGTCGCGGTAAAATGCTCAGAGCTTTCTACTACACAGCGCTCTTGGAAAACGACGAGTATTCGCCGATCCGTCCTTTGGTTGACTGGCTGCATTACAACGGCTTCACCATGGTGACAAAACCGGCAAAGGAATACACCGACAGCATGGGGCGTCGGAAAGTCAAAGGAAACATGGACATCGAACTGACCGTCGATGCAATGGAACTGGCACCGCGCGTGGATCATATCGTGCTGTTTTCGGGCGATGGGGATTTCCGCCCGCTGATTGCCAGCCTGCAACGTCAGGGCGTGCGTGTATCGGTCGTCTCGACCATTCGCAGCCAGCCGCCGATGATCTCGGACGAACTGCGCCGCCAGGCGGACAACTTCATCGAGTTGGAGGACCTGCGCGACGTGATCGGCCGCCCTCCGCGTGAGGTGCCCATGGAGCCGCGCAGCGTTGCGGCCGGTGGGCAATAACACCCGGTCACTCACAGCCGAGTTGAAAACGGCGCGGTCAGGCTCAACACCTGACCGCGCTTCTTTAACTAGAAACAGGTGCTAAAACACCTTTTGGCTAACACTGATTCATGTCAGATCAATGACGCAGTCCTGTCTGGACCAAGGCCGGGAAAAGACTTACCTGTGGCCTTAAGGAGACCGAGACATGAACAAGCCCCCGCTGACTTTGTACCTTGCCGCGCCGCGCGGGTTCTGCGCCGGTGTCGATCGGGCCATCAAGATCGTTGAAATGGCCCTGCAAAAATGGGGCGCACCGGTCTATGTGCGCCACGAGATCGTGCATAACAAATTTGTCGTCGACGGGCTGCGCGACAAGGGTGCCGTATTTGTCGAGGAACTGGACGAATGCCCGGATGACCGGCCAGTGATCTTTTCCGCCCACGGCGTGCCAAAATCCGTTCCGGCCACAGCCGCGCAGCGCGAGATGATCTATGTGGACGCGACCTGCCCCTTGGTGTCCAAGGTCCATGTCGAAGCCCAGCGCCACTCGGACGCGGGCCTTCAGATGATCATGATCGGTCATAAGGGGCACCCGGAAACGATTGGGACCATGGGCCAACTGCCATCAGGCGAAGTGCTGCTGGTCGAAACGGTCGAAGATGTTGCAAAGGTTCAGGTTCGCAATCCCGAAAAGCTGGCTTTTGTGACCCAGACCACCCTGTCGGTCGATGACACAAAGGACATTATCGCAGCCCTTCAAGCCCGGTTTCCTGCTATTGTCGGACCGCACAAGGAAGACATCTGCTATGCGACGACCAACCGGCAGGAAGCGGTCAAGGCGGTTGCGCCAAAATCCGACGCCTTGCTCGTGGTTGGTGCTCCCAATTCATCCAATTCCCGGCGTCTGGTCGAAGTCGCCTCGCGCGCCGGGTGTGACTATGCCCAGCTTGTGCAACGCGCGACCGATATCGACTGGCGCGCGCTGGAGGGGATCTCCAGCATTGCCATCACCGCAGGCGCCTCGGCCCCCGAAGTGCTGGTCAACGAGGTGATAGATGCCTTCCGCGACCACTATGACGTGACGGTCGAGATGGTGGAGACCGCCGTCGAAAACGTCGAGTTCAAGGTCCCGCGCGTGCTGCGGGAACACGCATGAGCGGCATACCAAGAGCGCCGCTGTTTCTTGGATTGGCCGACCTCATCCCGTTTATCTGGGGCGCTCTGACCTATCTGAACGGTGATCTGAACGACTGGGGTAAAGAAGCGCTGGGGCCTCGGTTCGTCGGCCCATATGTCCAGTTGTTTTATGGCTCTGTCATCCTGAGCTTCATGTCAGGTGTTTTGTGGGGGTTCGCGACCAAGACGTCTGGCAGCAAGGCAGCAACCTGTTACACGCTTTCGGTCCTGCCCGCGCTGTGGGCGTTCTTCAAGACAGGCGGCGGCCCGGTCAGTGCCGGAACAAATCTGATGTACGGATTTGCCGGGTTGCTTTTATTGGACGCCATGTTTTCATACTGGCGACTGACCCCGGTCTGGTGGATGCGGTTGCGCATGTTGCTGACGGCCGTTGTCTTGGCCTGCCTTGCCGTCGGAGTATACCTGTGACCGATAAAAGAACGATCGACGCTTACACAACCCGCGTTGCAGAATACCTGAGTATCCCCCTGCCCCCCGAACAGATCGAAGCGCGCATGGCCTTTGCCGAAGCGGTTGCAGATGGCGGCTATGTTCTGGACCTCGGCTCTGGCCCCGGTTCAGACAGTGCCTTCTTGCAACGCGAAGGGCTGCGGGTTCGCGCGCTGGACGCAACACAGGCCTTTGTCGATCACGCCCGGGAAAATGGCATAGATGCGCATCTCGGCACGTTCGATGACGTGACCGAGGTTTCAGAATATGACGGCATCTACGCCAGTTTTTCGCTTTTGCACGCCCCGCGCGAAGATTTTCCACGTCACTTGACAGCGATCCACCGCGCTTTGAAACCTCAGGGCGTTTTCTTCCTCGGCCTGAAACTCGGCACGGGGGAACATCGCGACGAGCTGGATCGGTTCTATACCTATTTCTCGCAGACCGAGATCGAAGCAGCCCTCGTAGCCGCCGGATTTACCATCGACCAGATTACCACCGGCGTTGGCGCGGGGCTGGCCGGGTCTTACGACGGCTTCATTCTGGTGCTCGCCCATGCCTGACCTGTTTGCCTATACAGACGGGGCCTGCTCCGGCAATCCCGGTCCCGGCGGGTGGGGCGTGTTGCTGCGCGCGATGGACGGCGACACCGTTCTGAAAGAACGCGAACTGAACGGCGGAGAGGCCGAAACCACCAACAACCGCATGGAACTGCTGGCCGCGATCAGCGCGCTGGAAACACTGGAACGGGCCTCGAAGATCACGGTCGTCACAGACAGCGCCTATGTAAAGAACGGGGTGACCGGCTGGATATTCGGATGGAAGCGCAATGGCTGGAAAACCTCGAACAAAAAGCCCGTCAAGAATGTCGATCTGTGGCAACGACTGGATGAAGCGCAGACCCGCCACGATGTAACGTGGGAGTGGGTCAAAGGGCATGCCGGTCACCCCGAGAACGAAAAGGCAGACGAACTGGCCCGTGCTGGCATGGCCCCGTTCAAGCCGAAGAAGGAAAAGGCGTGAGCGGGCTGGCACTGCTCGACTATGCCTCGGTCTTTGTGTTCGCGTTGACGGGTGCCTTGGTTGCAAGCCGGGCGCAATTGGATTTGGTGGGCTTTGCGTTCATTGCCTGTCTAACCGCGGTCGGCGGCGGCACCGTGCGCGATCTGCTGCTGGACCGGCACCCTGTTTTCTGGGTTGGGCAACCCAATTATATCCTGATCGCAACGGGTGCTGCCGCGCTGGTGTTCTTCACGGCGCACCTTATGGAAAGCAGATATAACTGGCTGGTCTGGCTGGACAGCTTCGCCCTGTCCATTGCGGTTGCCGCTGGAACGGCTGCCGCATTGTCACTGGGTCATTCCGGTATCATCGTCGTTTTGATGGGGATCATCACGGGTTGCCTCGGCGGATTGATGCGCGACGTGGTCTGCAATGAGGTCCCGCTGGTCCTGAAGCAGGGCGAGCTTTACGTGTCATGCGCCTTTGCCGGTGCTCTGACGGCCGTCCTTGCGACCCGGTCAGGACTCGACGCCCTTGCAGCGCTGGCCGCTTGTGCGCTTGTCTGTTGGGCTCTCAGAGCTGGATCGTTGCTGTTTGGCTGGCGATTGCCCGTCTACAAAAGCCGACCACCCCGTCGTTAGCTACGAAGCCTGCGCCAAGTATCGTGTGTTGGTCCGACAGCGGCCAAGCAGATCAGCGGCGCTGATATTTTTGCCAGATCCAGATCACCAGCAACGCGCCCAGAACGGCACCAACGAAACCGGACAGCCACCCTGCTACGGTTATCAATGCGCGCAGAAGAAACCCTCCGACCAGCGCGCCGACGATGCCAATGAGCATCGTTGTTGGAATGTCAGCCTCGATCCGCATCAGACGTGTGGCCAGAAATCCTGCGGCCGCGCCGATCACGATCAGAGCGATTACGGGCATGTCATTTCCTCCAATGCGTCGGCACGATGATCAGCGCGCCAATGGATGAGATTACGGCATTCAGGCCGGGCGCGCCAAAGCTGATGCCGAACATGATGCGGATGAAATAAAACAGAAAAGCCCCGCCAATGCATATGATGATCGAAGGGACATATCCGTTCTGCGTGAAACCGGTCTTCTCTGACAGATATCCCACGATCCCGGCGATCACGATTGTGCCCATCAGGATCATGAACATACGGTGTTACTCCGATTGCAGCAGCGTGCCAGCCGGGATTGGCCAGCCGCGCAGGAACGTCTCTGTATCCTGCGCGCCTTTGCCCGCCCTTTGCAAGCGCAGGAGCTTCACGGCCCCTTCTCCGCAGGCAACGCACAGCGCGTCGTCCAGAACCTGACCGGGGGCGCCCTGTGCCTCGGCTAAACAAGAGGCCAGCAGTTTGACCCGCTCGCCTTCAACCAGAGTCCATGCGCCGGGAAAGGGTGACAATCCGCGTATCTGGCGATCGACCTCAACCGCCGGGCGGGTCCAGTCGATGCGTGCCTCGGACTTGTCGATCTTGGCGGCATAGGTCACGCCGTATTTGGGTTGCGGGTTCGGCGTCAGCTCTGGCAGGGTGGCCAGCGCCTGAACGATCAGGTCTGCGCCCATCACAGAAAGCCGGTCATGCAGTTGGTCGGTCGTTTCCTGCTCTCCGATATCGGTAGCCTGTCGCAGCAAGACGGGGCCGGTGTCCAGCCCTGCCTCCATCTGCATGATACAGATACCGGTCTGTGCATCGCCGGACATGATCGCACGGTGAATCGGCGCGGCCCCTCGCCAGCGGGGTAACAGGCTGGCATGGATGTTCAGACACCCATGTCGCGGTGCATCCAGAATGGGCTGAGGCAACAGCAAGCCATATGCCACAACGACCGCCACGTCAGCTTGCAGGGCGGCGAAAGCGGATTGTTCTTCTTCGGCCTTCAAAGAAACCGGATGGCGCACAGTCAAGCCCAGCGCCTCGGCCCGTGCATGAACCGGGGTCGGGCGGTCTTTCTTACCCCGCCCTGCTGGGCGCGGCGGCTGACAGTACACGGCGGCAATCTCGTGCCCGGCCTCAACCAGCGCATCCAAAACCGGCACCGAGAAGTCGGGCGTTCCCATGAAAACTATACGCATGATCTGCTCCGGTGCTTGGGTGGAGCCGGGCTGAAGCCCGGCCTACGCGAGTTTCTTTGCTTTGCGCAGCAGCATGTCGCGTTTGACCTTGCTGAGCCGGTCGAAATACATCCGCCCGTTCAGATGGTCGATCTGGTGCTGTACGCTTGTGGCCTCGATCCCGACAAAATCGCGGCGGTCGATCATGCCCTGTTCGTTCAAAAACTTGACGGTCACTGCACGCGGCCGTTTCACCTTGGCCGAGACACCGGGCAGGTTCGGGCTGGCCTCATCATGTTCACGCATCTCGATCGAGCTGTGCAGAATCTCGGGGTTTGCCAGTCGCACCGCCCGGCCCCGCTCGGTCGAGCCATCCACGACCGCCAACCGCAGCATCACGCCGATCTGAGGCGCGGCAAGGCCCACGCCGGGCATCGCCTCCATCGTATCCACCATGTCATCCCAGATCGCGCGGATATCGTCGGTAATCTCGGTCACGGCCTCGGCCTTGGTGCGCAAGCGATTGTCGGGCCATGGCAGGCAAGTACGGACCGTCATGCGCGCGCCTTTTCACGCTTTAGCTTTTGCATCTTGCGCGTGATCATCTGGCGCTTGAGCGGTTTGAGATAGTCGATGAACAGCTTGCCGTTCAGATGGTCAATCTCATGCTGCACGCAGGTCGCCCAGAGGTCATCGAAGGTTTCCTGCTGCGCATTGCCATCGCGGTCGATCCACGCCACCTCGACGACTTTGGGTCGGGTCACTTCGGCAAATTGCTCGGGGATCGACAGGCAGCCTTCCTCATAGACGTTGGTTTCGTCCGAGGATGCGATGATCTCTGGGTTGAACATGATCAGCGGGCGCGGTTCCTCGCCTTCTTCCTTGACGCAATCCATCACGATCAGCCGATCCAGCACACCGATCTGCGGCGCGGCCAGCCCGATGCCGGGGGCGTCATACATGGTTTCCAACATGTCATCGGCCAGTTGACGCAGCTCGTCCGACAGGTCGGTCACAGGGGCGCAGACCTTTTTCAGGCGGGGGTCGGGATGGATAAGAATTGAGCGTTTCATGGGGTTGATTTAGGCCATCACTCGCCCCACCGCAACGCCCCCCTTGCACCTGTCAAAATTGTAGCTAGCTTTCCTGCGGACAGATGGAGAAGACATGACTTTCAACGACCTGATCGACCGCCGGGGCACTCACAGTTCAAAATGGGACAAGATGGAGCAACTCTACGGCGTGTCGCCGCAGGACGGGCTGGCGATGTGGACGGCAGATTCCGATTATCCCAGCGCACCCTGCGTCATTGAGGCCGTTCGCAAGGCCGCAGAACACGGTGTTTTCGGCTATTCCTGGGCGCACCCTGATTATCTGGCATCGGTCCAATGGTGGATGAAGACCCGTCACGGGTGGGACATCGACACAGACTGGGTTCTGACCTCGCAAGGTCTGGGCAACGCGATCGCGCTGTGTCTGGATGTGTGGACCGAACCGGGGGACGGCGTGGTGATTTTCACGCCCGTCTATCATGAGTTCGCCCACAAGGTGGACAAATCCGGTCGCCGTGTCGTGGAATGCCCATTGGCGCGAGAGGGCGACGGTTACACCATTGATCTTGACGACGCGCAGTCGCGCTTGGATGGGTCAGAAAAGATGCTTCTCTGGTGTTCACCGCAGAACCCGTCTGGCCGGGTTTGGACTGCGGATGAATTGCGCGCCGTGGCAGCCTTTGCCGAACGCAATGGGCTTGTGCTGGTGTCCGACGAGATCCACCATGATCTGGTCTATCCCGGCAACACCTTTGTCCCGATGGACGTGGCCGCCCCTGATGCGCGCCCGTGGACGGTGACCCTGACGGCGGCCTCAAAGACGTTCAACATTGCTGGTCAACGCACCGGCAACATGATCATTCCCGACCCGAAACTGCGCGCGGCGATGGTCCATCGTCTAAACACGCTGGACTATGCGCCCAGCGCTTTGGGCGTGGCCATGATCATGGCGGCTTATTCGCCCGAGGGGGCCGCTTGGGTCGACGAACAGGTTGCGCATCTGGACGGTAACCGAAAGCTCTTTGACGCGGCGATTGCGGAAATTCCCGGCCTTTGGTCCATGCCGTTACAGGCGACATATCTGGCTTGGGTTGATTTTTCGGGAACCGGAATGGGCCACCCCGAATTTATTCGCCGTCTGCGTGAGGATGCCAAGATCGCAACCTCTCCCGGACCCGGATTTGGTCCGGGCGGCGAGACGTTTGAACGGTTCAATCTGGCAACCCAGCGCAGCCGCGTGGAAGAGGCTTGCAATAGGCTGAAACAGGCCTTTTCGGACTTGCAGTAAATCCAAGCCCAACGAATGATCCGTTGGGCTAATGCTTAGTCCTTGTGTCCCAGCAAGGCTATCGGAGCATCGGGATCGCGGTAGAAATCCAGCGGTGCCTTGTCCGAGGCCGCGGTGCTGCGCTTGAACTCGTACCGCATCTCGCCAGCTTCGTCCTGATCCGCGATGATCAGGCACTGGTAAAGGTGATTTGCGCCATCATAGATATCGACCAGACCGCGTAGCTGAGGTGTCGTTTCGGCTTCGACGGTAAAGCCATCCTTCCACAATCTTAAAATTTTGAATGTATTGTCGCCAAATTCGACACGAAGTCGGCTTGTCTTTTTCAACCCGGCGATTCGTGCCGCATCCAATTCGGCGCTAATTTCCTTTGAAACATAAGTCGTCATTACAAATTTCCCCCGCAGCAGAGTCCTATTGTGAGGGCCGGAAAGTAAAAATCCAGTAAAGCTGATCGCCAAGAGCGTTCGGATTTCAACCTGTTGCACGGAAATCCCAGCCGGACGTGTGCACAGACGCAGGCAATCTGCGCGCCGTCTCGGATAGGAACCCCGCTGGCGACCACCTATGTTCTTTGAAATCTCAATTCGGAGGATCAGAGCATGGGCCTGTTGGTCGACGGCAAGTGGCACGACACATGGTATGACACCAAGTCCACCGGCGGGGCATTCAAACGCAGTGCTGCGCAGTTTCGCAACTGGATTACGGCAGATGGCAGCGCAGGTCCGTCCGGCAAGGGGGGATTCAAGGCTGAACCGGATCGCTATCACCTCTATGTCAGTCTGGCCTGTCCATGGGCGCACCGCACGTTGATCTTTCGCGAATTGAAGGGACTGACCGACCTTATCTCGGTTTCCGTGGTTCACCCGGACATGATGGACAAAGGCTGGACGTTTGAGACGGACGACCACGGCGCCACAGGGGACGCGCTCTATGGGTTGGATTTCGCCCACCAGATCTATACCAAGGCCGATCCCGGCTATTCGGGCCGCGTAACGGTGCCAATTCTTTGGGACAAAACCCAGGAAACCATTGTCTCGAACGAAAGTTCCGAGATCATCCGTATGTTCAACTCGGCCTTCGACGGGATCACTGGAAACACCGACGATTACTGGCCAGAGGCCATGCGCGACGAGATCGAAGAGGTGAACCCGCGCATCTATTCTGACGTCAACAACGGCGTGTACAAATCGGGGTTCGCAACCAGTCAGCAAGCCTATGACGCGGCCGTTGGCCCCTTGTTCGACACGCTGGACTGGCTGGAAGACCGCCTGAGCACCCATCGCTACCTGATGGGAGATCGTATGACAGAAGCGGATTGGAGACTGTTCACGACGCTGATCAGATTCGATCCGGTCTATCATCTGCACTTCAAGTGCAACCGACGCCGTCTGGTCGACTACCCGAATTTATGGGCCCATACCCGCGAGCTATATCAGTGGCCCGGCGTCGCTCAGACAGTGAACATGCCCCATATCGTGCGCCACTATCACTACAGCCACGACAGCATAAATCCCCACCGGATTATCCCGGTGAACCCCGTGCTGGATTACATGGAACCGCACGGTCGCGGTCAGCGCCCCGCCGCGTAATGTTCGACCATCGCCGCCAGATCCTCTGGCGGCGTAGCACTTTGGACATAGGCGCAGGCATTGGGGCTATGCGCAAAGATCGACCCGTCTGAGAAAAACGTGGTGTTGGTGACAAAAATCACCCGCGCTTCGGGGCGGCGATAGCTGGCGAAATCGGCGACGGCCAGTGCGCTACCGGTTTCCAGCACTAGGTCCAGCACGATGATGTCAAACTCTGCGCCATAGAGCGCGAGGATCGCGGCCTCTTGTCCAGTCACAAGCGTAACCTCAGCGCCCTGGCGCTCGAGATGCCTTTTCCAGACCCGACCCAGATCGGGGTTACTCTCAACAATCAAAACATTCATCAGCAACAACCTCGGCACAAGGTAGAACAAACGGTGCCGGCCCCTGTAATTTGTGATCACGCTATTTCCTTAACAAAGTGTTAACGGTATCTGCGGGGTTTCCGGATCATGCGGATTTGCTTGTGCCGACGGCGAAAATCCGCTTGAAACAGACCAAATTCAGGGATTCCAACGAGCGCAACGATGACGACCCATAACGATATCTTGAACCCGCGATCCAAGCGAGATCATGGCGGGGGGCTCGACGGGGCAATTGAATCCTATGGTGGGACACGCGACGACTGGATGGACCTTTCGACCGGAATCAATCCGCATCCCTATGATGTCGCGGGTCTGACGGCCTCGGATTGGAGCGCACTTCCCGATCACGGTGCGTTTGAGCGCCTCACAAATGCCGCGCGGCGGTTTTGGTCCGTGCCAGACGGGGCCGATATTTTGCCTGCACCGGGCGCGTCCGCCCTGATTGCGCGCATTCCTGATCTTGCACCGCGCGGGCGAGTTCACATCACGCCGCCCACCTATAACGAACACGCCGCTGCGTTTTCGGCGCATGGATGGGCAGTTCAGTCTGACGGCCCGACCGAGGCCCGCGTCATCGTGCACCCGAACAACCCTGATGGGCGCATATGGACCGAAGCCGACGCAAATGCCCCACTAACCGTAATCGACGAGAGCTTTTGCGATGTCAGCCCCAAGGCGTCCTTGATCCATCTGGCGACCAAACCGGGCGTGATCGTGCTGAAAAGCTTTGGCAAGTTCTGGGGCTTGGCGGGACTACGCCTTGGCTTCGCAATCGGCGACCCGAACCTGATTGCCCGCCTGAACGACCTGACCGGACCTTGGGCCGTTTCCGGCCCCGCCCTGCGGATCGGAGAGCGGGCCCTGACCGATACCGCTTGGGCTGATGCCACACGTCAGCGACTGACTAAGGATGCCGCCCGACTGGATGCCCTTTTGACACGCAAGACCGCGCGCCTAGTCGGGGGAACCACGCTGTTCCGTCTTTATGAGGTCGACAAGGCCGCCGATTGGCAAGACCGTCTGGCCCGCGCGCATATCTGGAGCCGCATCTTCCCCTATTCGCAAACCTACCTGCGACTGGGACTTCCGCCTGCAAATGGCTGGGCTCGGTTGGAGGCTGCGCTGTGAGCACAGCGTTCCTGCTGGTCTGCGCCATGTGTCTGGACGCGGCGCTGGGGGAACCGGATTGGCTGTGGTCCCGGATCAGGCACCCGGCGGTGATGATCGGCACCCTCATCGGCTGGTTGGACACGCGGTTGAACACTGGTGGGCAGCGGCGGCTGAAAGGAGTCGCCGTGGTCATCCTGCTGGTCATTGGCGCAATGATACTCGGAGGCGCGCTGGCCATGCTTGGCCCCGTGGTTGAGCTTGTGATCTGCGCCATTCTCTTGGCCCAGAAGTCCCTTGTGACGCATGTGCGCGATGTGGCCGAGGGGCTGAACGCCTCACTTGTCCAAGGGCGCGCGAAAGTGGCCATGATCGTCTCACGGGACACACGCGACATGACCGAGGCACAGGTCGCGCGGTCGGCCATTGAAAGCGCTGCCGAAAACCTGAGCGACGGCGTCATTGCGCCCGCCTTCTGGTTTCTGGTCGCCGGACTGCCGGGTCTGCTGATCTACAAGGCGGTCAACACCGCCGACAGCATGATCGGTTACCGCTCGGAAAAATATCGTGAGTTCGGTTGGGCCGCCGCCCGTCTGGATGATGTTCTGAACCTGATCCCTGCCCGCCTGACCAGCGTCATGATCGTCGCGCTGTCGGGTCAGTGGGCGCAGTGGCCGGCCATCACCTCAGACGCGCGCCGCCATATCTCTCCCAATGCAGGCTGGCCCGAGGCGGCCATGGCCCGCGCGCTGAACGTCGCCCTTGCCGGACCGCGCAGCTATGATGGAGAGCTTCGGGATCTGGCATGGGTCAACGGCGACGCCCCGCGTGAGATCGGTGCACCGGAGGTTTTCCGCGCATGCAACATGCTGTGGACCGTTTGGGGGCTTGCACTGGGCCTCGTGTCGGTGTGGGCTGGGCTCAGCTTTATTCTCTGACGGTGCCTACTCATGCGTTTTCTTTCCGGTCTTTTCGCAGCAACCCTGCTCTGCACACCCGCCTTTGCCCAATGCGGGGGCGGGTTCAATACCTTTGTGAACGGGCTAAAGGCCGAGGCGGTCGACAAAGGTTTTGATACATCTACCGTCAATGCTTTCTTTCAAGGTGTTCAGCAGGATGGCGCCGTACTCAGAGCGGACCGCGCACAGGGCGTCTTTCAGAAACCGTTCATTGAATTCTCACGCCGCCTGATCTCGCAAAACCGGATTGATCGCGGGCAGGCAATGTCGCGCAAATACGACGCTGTTTTTGACCGAATTGAGCGGGAATATGGGGTATCTCGCGGCGTGTTGCTGGCGTTCTGGGCGTTTGAAACCGACTACGGCGCGGTTCAGGGGGATTTCAATACCCGCAACGCTTTGGTGACCTTGGCCCATGATTGCCGCCGGCCCGAACTGTTCCGACCCCAGATCTTTGCCGCGTTGGAACTATATGATCAGGGCAATTTCGATCCCGCCCGAACGACTGGCGCATGGGCGGGTGAGATCGGCATGGTTCAGATGCTGCCGCAGGATATTCTGGACAATGGCGTAGACGGCGACGGAGACGGGAAGGTTTCGCTGAAAACCTCGGCCCCGGATGCGCTGATGTCCGGCGCAAAAATGCTGTCGCATCTTGGGTGGCAACCGGGTCAGCCGTGGTTGCAGGAAGTCACGGTTCCGGCCCAAATGGATTGGTCCCTGTCCGGTCCGGGCAAACCACGCCCGGTATCGGACTGGCAGGCGATGGGCGTACAGGCCCGTAGCGGTTCGCTGGCCAACTTGCCTGCGTCACTGATCCTGCCGCAAGGACATAAGGGTCCGGCGTTTCTGGCCTACCCCAATTTCGACGTCTATTTCGAATGGAACCAGAGCTTTGTCTACGTCCTGACCGCCGCCTATTTCGGCACGCGTCTGGAGGGCGCGCAGATCTATGACGCCGGGAAACCAGCCCAGGGTTTGACAGGCGCGCAGATGAAGCAACTACAAACCAAACTTCAGGCGCGCGGGTATGATGTAGGCAAGATCGACGGCATCTTGGGCGCCGGAACGCGGGCGGCGGTGCAGGCCGAGCAACAACGGCTGGGGTTGCCTGCGGATGCGTGGCCGACGGTGGAGTTGCTGGGGCGGTTGTGAGGCCCTGCATGGTTAGAGCTCGGAGCGGCCGCCCAGATTTGATGTCAAACTCTTCGTTAGGCAATAGTAAGCTTTTAATCTTAGGTGCTTAATTCACTATTTCACTTTGACTTTTTTGACGCTCAAATCCTCCGAAACCAAAACATAGTCCCAACGTTTGGGTGAATAAACGCCGTGCTTGAAGTAAAAGAACTTTGACTGAAATGCGCCGGGTGTACTTGGTGGTTGATATGCTCCCTGCAATTGAACTTTATCGTCCAGCCAAACCGTCGCACTAAACCCAGCCTCACCCGTGAATTCAATTAGCACATCCAGCTTTTGCGTTGTTCCGTTGAGTTTTAGTTTTTGGGGTGAGTGAGATTTGGAAAGCTTACCTCGTATGCAATTTTCTTCGCCGGTTCCGGTGTTTACATCGCTAGTAAGTTCCAGATGGCCATTTCCAAGCACAGAAACTTTGAGCGGAGGGGCACAACTTCTTCGCCCGTCATGGATTTGAAATATATCCCACTTTTGCTGAGCGTTTGTCGTCATGGAAATCGTACTTGAGAACAGATAGGATCCCCTCTGGTCTGGCTTGATACGATCTGAATAGATCTCAGCACGTTGCTTCCATTGAGGGCCGTCGCCCGGACATTGATTAGAGCTTGTCTTAAAAGTATAGGTCTTGCCCTTTTTCACAATCGACCCAGCGTCAACGCCGCACGAAGTTTGCCACCTATTTAGTGGGTTAGAGTGGGCAGAAAAGGTAAACAGACAGAGTAAAGCAATTGTACAGGCTACAAGTGGGACTAAGCGCATGGGACCCTCACAAATTGTCTCGCAATCGAAGCCAGAATAACCTGGCCTATTAATTTAGCTGGAAAAGAATGTGGTTCCGTTTTTTTTGTTTAGGCGCGTAAGAACAAAATCCTGTCTCACCCCGCATAGCATCCATTGAAAAAAGCGCACGAGGGTTCATCTCCACCGTCACTCCGGCCTGACCGGATACCGATCCCCTTTCTCATCAATCAGGATCAAGCGTTCTCCACTGCGCACGTACAGATCACAGCGACTGAATCCGTTGCGATAGGCGATACAGACGCTGCCGTCTTCGGCGATGGAATAGGTGCCAAAGGCCGCGTCGCCGCTGGCGTAGGTATAGGAGTAGGCACCCCCGGCCGAGAATGCAGCCTGACCGTCATCGTAGAAGGTGAAGGTTTGACCCGCTAACGCGTTCAGCTCTTCGGGCGACAGCGGGATGTCTCCGGGCTTGGTGGGCCAGTCGGCGGCGCTGGCCGGGCCAGCAGTCAGCAGGGCGAGGATCAGATATCGGGTCATACCGCGACCCTATCGTGAAAGACCCGCAACAGGCGTCACGATGCAGTGAGCGGTCAGGCGACCATCTGTTCGGCCTTCTTCAGATCGACCGAAACCAGTTGGCTGACGCCCTGTTCCTGCATGGTCACGCCGAACAGACGGTCCATCCGCGCCATCGTCACCGCGTGGTGAGTGATGATCAGGAACCGCGTATCGGTCTGGCGGCACATCTCATCCAGCAGGTCGCAGAACCGCGTCACGTTGGCGTCATCCAAAGGCGCGTCGACCTCGTCCAGCACACAGATCGGCGCGGGATTGGCGAGGAAAACACCAAAAATCAACGCGGTCGCGGTAAGGGTCTGCTCCCCACCCGACAGCAAGCTGAGCGTCGAGAGCTTCTTACCCGGCGGCTGGCACATGATTTCCAGACCTGCATCCAGTGGGTCATCGCTCTCGACCATGACCAGATTGGCCTCACCGCCGCCGAACAGATGCTTGAACAGCATGGCGAAGTTCGAGTTCACCTGTTCAAACGCGGTCAGCAAACGCTCGCGCCCTTCGCGGTTGAGGCTGGCAATACCACTGCGTAATGCCTTGATCGCCTCTTCCAAATCGGCCTTTTCAGAGTTCAGCGTGTCGAATTCTTCCTGAACTTCTTTGGCGTCCTCTTCTGCGCGCAGGTTCACAGCACCCATCGCGTCGCGCTGGCGTTTGTGGCGGTTGACCTCAGCCTCCAGCGCATCGGCGGCAGGCATCTGGTCGGGGTTCACATCCAACTGGTTCAACAACTGGTTCGGGGTCAGTTGCTGATCCTCGGCAATACGTTCAGCCGCCGCGGTTACCCCTTCTTTTGCAGCATCACACCGTGCCTCGGCAGCCGCTCGGGTTTCACGGGCTTCGGACGCGACGCGTTCTGCATCCCGCTCGGCCATGACAACTTCGCGCTGCTGGGTTTCAGCCTCAGCCAGCTTATCCGCAGCCTCGGCCCGACGCGCTTCGGCCGTTTCGATCAACGCGTTGAGTTCTTCGCGTGCCTCGGCAATTTCACCGGGGGCGGCCATGGCTTCGGACAGCTCGTCTTCCGAGCTTTCCTTGCGCTCGGCCAGTTCCGAAATCCGCTTTTCAGCACTGTCCAGACGATGACGCCACCCGCTCAGGTCTTTCGTCACCTCTTGCGTGCGCCGGGTTCGGGCCTCTCCTTCGCGGCGCAGCTCATCATGGGTCGAGCGGTGGGTCAGCATAGTGATCCGCGCGGCCTCGACCGTCTGCTTGATGTCTTCAACCTGCGCGCGGGCATTGTCCAGATCACCCAGACCGGTCAGCGCACCCTCGGCCTCGCGCAGTTGGGCACGGGCGGACATGGCGTCTTCCTTGTGGCGATCAACAGCAAGGGTCAAAGTCTCAAGCTTGCCTTGTGCCAGATTGCGGTCGGCCTCAGCCCGGCTGAGTTGCCGCGCGGTTTCCGCCATACGCTGATCGGCGGCACGGCGGGCTTCTCGCGCCCGGCGATCCGCTTCGGTGACATCGGCCAGTTGCTGCGACAGGGCCTCATGCGCCGCGCGTGCACCATCGGCCTGCGCCTCGGTCCGGGCCAGTTCCTGTTTCAGCGCTTCCAGCTTGTTCAATTGCTCCAGCCGTAGCGCAGCCGCGCTTGGCGCGTCCTCGGCCCAAGCCCGGAACCCGTCCCAGCGCCACAGATCACCCGAGCGCGACACCAGACGTTGCCCCGGTTGCAGCGAGGCTTGCAGCCGCGCGCCCTGTTCTGCGTCGACCAACCCGATCTGAGCAATCCGGCGGCTCAAACGGTCCGGCCCCGAGACATGCAGCGCCAGCGGCTCTGCGCCGTCTGGCAGGGGCTGATCGGCATCGTATCCGGCAACCTGAACCCAGCCGGACGGCCCGTCGCCCTCGACCAGCGGCGCGCGCAGGTCATCGGCCAACGCTGCACCCAGCGCCTTTTCATAGCCCGGCGCCACGCGCAGCAGGTCAAGCACCTGCCCGCCTTCGGCCGTATCACGCTCCACCAGTTTCGCAAGAGCCGCGGTTTCGGCCCGGATCGCGCCAAGCTCACCTTCGGCTTCGGACCGCTGGGCACGGGCCTCGGCCTCTCGCGCCTGCGTTTCGGTGCGCAACTCATCCGCAGCGGCCAGCGCTTCTTCGGCGGCCTCGGCAGCTTCGCGGGCTTCTTCCTCACCCACCTGAGCGGCCTCGAACGCCTCGGCTGTGCGGCTCAGTGCATCACGGGCCTCATCCACGGCGACACGGGCTTTTTCTTCTTCGCCCTCAGACCGGGCCAGCGTCTTGCGGCTGTCCTCAACCAAACGCTGCGCCGATTGGTGCCGGGCGACAAGACGAGCCATATCCTCGGTTTCCTGCGAGAGGTGATCCTCGCGGTCCTGAAGGACAGACGCGGCCTCGCACGCAATCTCGGCGGCTTCAGCGACTTTCTCGTCATGTCCTTCGGCGGCCTTGGCAAGCTCTCTCGCCTCCCACTCCAGCCGTTCGATCATCTGACCCGCGTCGCGGTTCAGACCGGCCTCGCGCTCAATATCGTTGCCCAATTGCTGAATACGGTTGGTCAGGGTTTCGATCGTCTGCCGTGCACGGGTTTCCTGATCGGCCAATTGATCGCGCTGCACCTGCTGACGTTGCAACACGGCGGCGGCAATCGCCTCTTCCTCGCGCAGAGGGGGCAGAGTTTCCTCAATCTCGGCACGCTTGGCCGCCGCTTCACGCGCTTCGGCCTCGGCGCGGGATGCCTCGGTAATACGCTCGCGCAGCTTTTCCTCTGCCTGCTGGCGGGCCAAGTCAGCCTCTTTCCAGCGGCGATACAGCAGCATCCCTTCGGCCTGCCGCAACTGTTCTCCAATCTCGCGATAGCGCGCGGCCTGCCGTGCTTGTCGGGCCAACTGCGCAAGCTGCGTTCCAAGCTGTTCCAGCACGTCATCGACGCGCGTCAGGTTGGATTCAGTGCCTTTCAGCTTCAACTCGGCCTCATGCCGACGCTGATACAGACCGGAGATTCCAGCCGCCTCTTCCAGAATACGCCGACGCGCACGGGGTTTGGCGTTGATCAATTCGGCAATGCGGTTCTGACCCACAAGCGCGGGAGAATGCGCACCGGTCGATGCATCCGCGAACAGCATCTGCACATCACGCGCCCGTACGTCCTTGCCATTGGTCTTATAGGCGCTGCCCACATCACGGGTGATACGGCGCACGATCTCAAGCTGATCAGTTTCGTTGAACCCTGACGGGGCCAGCCGCTCCGAGTTGTCCATGGTCAGAACAACTTCGGCAAAATTGCGGGCGGGACGTGTGGCCGCCCCCGCAAAAATCACATCCTCCATCGCACCACCGCGCATGGATTTGGGGCGGTTTTCCCCCATCACCCAACGCAACGCTTCCAGAAGATTGGACTTGCCGCAGCCATTAGGACCCACAACTCCGGTCAACCCGTCCGCAATGATCAGGTCGGTCGGATCGACAAAGCTTTTGAAGCCGGTGAGTTTGAGTTTGCTAAAGCGCAAAGGCGACGGGTCCCATGATTCCTATATCTGGAAGTCTGCGCAACAGATTGGGGCCGAGTCAACGAGGTTGCGCAGGATATGGGATATCGGCGAGAGTTATCCACAATATCTTGCTGATTTCCGCCGGTCACGGCCCGTGTCAGTAGGGCGTACACTCAAAGACCTGATAACCGCCGTCACCTAAAGTTTCATAAGTGCCAAAGTCGATACATTCGTAATTTGGCACAGAAATCGAGGTCAGCAACAGGCGTTCACCGGCCTGACGGTCACAGCCCAACACGCCGACCGTGACGGCCGCGTCGCCCAGAACATCAAGGATTGGGCAACCCGAAACCTGTGCCATCGCAAGGGCTGCGCGATCGCGGATTGGGCCCAGACGCGGGGCGTATTGCGTGTTAATCCGCACGGCCTCGGCCAACTCTCCTCGCACGCGCACGTCAAACACACTGCCGTTGACAGCGATACGGGTGGCTGGAACATCGCGGAAATGCGGCGTGCCAGCCGAACACGCGGCCAACACCAGCGACAAAGTCAGAAACCGTTTCATACCCGATCAATGGCCGGAATTGGTTAACAGACCCTTATGATAGTCTCAGGCCCGCAGGACATCCCCCAAGCGGCGTATACCTTCGCGAATTGTCGCCTCGTCCGAATTTGAAAAGCTCAACCGGATCGTATTTGCGCCTGAGCCATCGGGGAAAAATGCCTGACCCGGAACAAAGGCCACTTTGACCGTTGCCAAAGCACGGGCCAGCAATGCGGCACCATCGGTGCCGTCGGGCAGGGTCAGCCAGATAAACATCCCCCCTTCAGGCTTCGTCCATTCCACCCCATCCGGCATGTATTGGTCCAACGCATCCAGCATCGCACCACGACGCGCGCCATAAGTCTGGCGCAGCATTGGGATATGAGTATCGAAACACGCCCGTGCCACTTGGTCGATCGCCATCTGGTTAATCGTTGCCGAATGAAGATCAGCAGCCTGTTTCATCAACACTAACTGAGAGATCACGGGCTTGGCGGCAACGACCCACCCGACCCTCAGGCCCGGCGACAGCGTCTTGGAGAAGCTGCCGCAATAGATCGTACGACAGTCTTCGATCGACCCCTTCCGCGCCAGTTCCAATGCCAAAACCGGAGGGATCACATCCCCTTCGTACCGCAATGCCTGATACGCTCCGTCCTCGATCACGGCGCAGTTCAGCTCGTCGGCGAGATCCAGCAAAGCCTCGCGGCCCCGCAATTCCACGGTCTCGCCTGTCGGGTTGGCGAAGTCTGGTGACAGGTAGGCAAACTTGACCCTGCCCGCCCCGGCAGCGGCTGCGTATTCGCCAGCACCCCGGTTGCCATTGACGCTTAGCCGGTCGAACCGCGGCTCATAGGCGTTGAACGCAGCCAGCGCCCCCAGATAAGTCGGCCAACCAACCAGCGCCGTATCACCGGGCGACAGATAGAGCTTGCCCAGATAATCCAGCGCTTGCTGCGACCCGGATGTAATCAGGATATTTTCGATGTCGCAGACAACGCCGATCTCGCGCATATGGTCGACGAGCCATTCGCGCAACGGGGCATAGCCTTCACTAACCGAATACTGCAGGGCCTGCGCCTGCTTCTTTGGGCCAAGCGCAACCTGAAATGCCTGCGAGAATGCGTCTGCGGGAAACAAGGCCGGGTCCGGTATTCCACCTGCAAAGGAAATAATCCCGGGCTGATCCAGCAGCTTCAGCAATTCGCGAATTTCCGACGCCTTCATGCGCGACGCCCGCGTTGCAAACAACTCGTGGTTGGTCATGAGCCTCCTCCGCTCTTGAATGGGTGAACACTAGTGACTCGCGCATTAATGTCAATATTGCTGACCTAATGTTTCAAACCATATGATCCGGCCTTCTTGAACCGCACTTCAAACCGTGGTCATATGATTTGACCAATTCTCAGAACGACATCCCCATGCCCTTTCAAAAAGTTCAGACCGAAAAGCTCTCAATAGCGGTGGTACGGCAAATCGAGTTGCTGATCCTGCGTGGCATCCTGCGCCCCGGAGAACGCCTTCCGGCCGAGCGCGAATTGGCCGAGCGGCTGGGCGTATCCCGCCCCTCCCTGCGCGAGGCGATTTCCGAGTTGCAGGACCAAGGTCTGCTGACCGCAAAAGCCGGATCCGGCATCTACGTGGCCGAGGTTTTGGGGTCGGCCTTTTCCCCCGCCCTGATCCGTCTGTTCGGCAGCCATGATGAGGCGGTCTCGGACTATCTGTCGTTCCGCAGGGATATGGAAGGGTTGGCAGCCGAGCGTGCGGCGCGGCTGGGGTCGGAAAGCGATTTGAAGGTCGTTCAGACGATCTTTGACAAGATGGAAGCTGCCCACGCCCGCAACGCATCCGAAGACGAAGCGCATCTGGACGCCCAGTTCCATATGGCCATCATCGACGCAAGCCATAACGTCGTGATGCTGCACATGATGCGATCCATGTTCGACTTGCTGCGGCAAGGGGTCTTCTACAATCGTCAAATGATGTTCAACCAGCGAACGACGCGCGAGGCTATTCTGGACCAGCATCGCGACATCAACGCCGCGCTTCAGGCACGCGACCCGGAAGGCGCCCGAGATGCCGTGCATCGTCACCTGAGCTTTGTGCGGCAATGCATGGAAGACCACCAGAAGGCTCTTCGCAATGAGGCCATCGCGCAACAAAGGCTGGATCACGAAACCGGACAGGCGTAATGTCCCTACGCCGCGTTTCCAGACAGTTCGAAGTCACCAGCGGACGGCCCCACCCTGCACGAGCCTCCCGCTAATCGCTGGACCTTTTGCCGAAAGTTAGACATCTAGTACCGGTAAATCCCGAAGCCATGTGGGAACCCTGGAAGTCAACATGTCCAAACTTACCTTCGGCCTGAACAGCAAAGAAGACCCCTGCATGATTGTCGCCAGCAATGGCAGATCGGGCAGCACGCTGATGTTTGATGCCCTATGGGTCGCCTGCAAGCGTCGCCGCTGGTTCCGAAAACCAACCGCAGGGTTTGAACCGGAATTGGCTTCGGCTGAATTGCCTGCGGGATCTCTGATCAAGACCCATGATTTTCCGGCTGGCCTGAAGGGTCGCGAGAACGTCAAGGTTCTGTTCTGTTTCGGTTCCACGAAAGACTCCGCTCTTTCGGTTTATTCCGCGTTGGAAAGGTTTGGGCGAGATTGGGTGGACCAGCACTTTGAACACCTTCACGCCAAAGGATCATTCGGTGATCTGTTTGAGTTCGATGTTCTCAATCAGGTCGAACAAATGAAGCAATGGGGAACATTCCAGGATGTCCCTGTTCTGTGCCTCAATTACGATGCCATCTGGCGCAGACAAACAGATGTCGAAGAATTTCTGGGATTGAAGTTCACTTTGCCAGAGCGGGTCGAACGGGCGCGCAAGTCTATCCCGGATGATATTCTGGCGAAGGCTTCTCAGGTCTATGACCCCATCGACAGGGCTCTGGCGGATTTGCCGGAACTATTTGTGGCCTCGCCGGATTACGAAAGCGCCCTCAGCAGGTTGCCGGGGTGATGAACGCAATTTCGCAACCGACCTTTGAAAAGCAAAAAACCCGGCTCAATGGCCGGGTTTCTTATTTGAGTTGCGCAACAGCTTAGTGCAGCTTTTCGCCCACATCGGCGATTGCCGCGTCGATAAGCTTGTTGGCTTGCGTGGCGGTCATCTGTTTGGCCAGAACCGCGTTTGCTGCGGAAACCGCAACGGTGATGGCCTGATCACGGACTTCTTTCACAGCCGACGCTTCAGCCGATGCAATCTGATCCTGCGCAGCCGCCAGACGGCGTGCGATGGATTTTTCCAGATCGACCTTGGCTTGTTCCGCAGCCAGAGCCGCGTCGTCCTTGGCCGCCGCCACGATAGCGTCTGCCTGCGTCTGCACTTCACGCTGCTTACGCTCATACGAGGCCAGCAAGCTGCGTGCTTCCTCATGCAGGGCACGGGCTTCGTCCAGTTCGGACTTGATGCCCTCGGCCCGGTTGTCCAATGCGCCGCCGATCATGCCGGGGACCTTGAAATAGAACAGGACCGCAATAAAGACGATAAAGCCCAGAAGGACCACAAAGTCGGTGTTGCCAAGCGAGAAGAACGGGCCTTTGGCCGCAAACGCCGGGCTCGCCGCGCCGACAGTCAGGATAAGGGCAAGAGTATTCCGCATGTCACTTATCCTTTCATCTGCGCGTCAACAGCACCGTCGATGGCTTTGGCATCCGCCTCGCCGCCCAGCGCGGTGACCAGTTCAGCCGCCGTGTCCTTGGCAACCACTTGAATGCTTTCCAGCGCACCGGCACGGATTTCAGCAATAGCTTTTTCCGATTCAGCCGCCTTTGCAGCGATTTCCGCGTCCGCCTTGGCAATCGCGTCATCCAGACCAGACTGGATTTCAGCACGGGCTTCGGCAGCGATACGCTGCGCCTCGGCACGGGCATCGGCCAGCGCCTTGTTATAGGCCTCTTCAGCCTCGACCGCTTTGGCCTTCAGATCTTCGGCCGCAGCCAGGTCATTTGTAATGGTCCCCTGACGTTCAGCCAGGATTGCCGCGATGCGCGGCAGCGCCACGCGGGACAGGACCAGAAAGATGACGACCAGCGTAATGACCAGCCAGAAAATCTGGTTGGGGAACCAATCGAAGCAGAGCTGCGGCATCCCGATGGCAGAGCCATGCGAGTCTACGCACGAGCCAACTACTTCTTCGCTAATGGGTTCAGTCGCCATGATGTCCTCCGTCGGAACGTAGTCTTTACAACAGGTGGACCGCTATGGCTTGGGTCCACCTGCGCGTAAGGATCAGGTTCCGCAGATTAGACGGCGAACATCAGCAGCAGCGATACCAGGAATGCGAAGATGCCCAGCGCTTCTGCGAACGCGATACCGATGAACAGGGTTGCGGTCTGCGAAGCAGCCGCCGAAGGGTTGCGCAGGGCGCCGGCCAGGAAGTTGCCTGCTACGTTGCCCACCCCGATTGCGGCTGCGCCGGAACCGATTGCTGCCAGGCCTGCGCCGATGTGTGCGAGATCGCCTTCCATGATGTATCTCCTTACGAATTGGAAGTTTCGATGTTGGGTTTTCGGACCTTAGTGCGACGGATGCAGCGCATCTTTCAGATAAACACAGGTCAGAATGGTGAATACGTAGGCCTGAATGAAGGACACGAGGACCTCAAGGCCATACATTGCGGTGATCGCCAACACGGACACGGGCGAGATCAGGGAAATCGCGGCAAAACCTGCGAACACCTTGATCACGGCGTGGCCTGCCATGACGTTACCGGCAAGACGAATGGAGTGGCTGACCGGGCGCACGAAATACGAGATCAGCTCGATGATCGCCAGAACCGGGCGCAGGGCCAATGGCGCGCTGGACACCCAGAACAGACCCAGAAACGCGGCACCGTTCTTGACGAAACCCAGAACGGTCACAGTCAGGAACACGGCCAGCGCCAGCGGAATTGTCACGGCGAAATGCGATGTGGTGGTGAAAGATGTGGGGATCATGCCCAGGAAGTTCGCGGTCACGATGAACATGAACAGGGTCATGACATAGGGGAAGAACTTGACGCCTTCCTTGCCGCAGATGTCTTCCAGCATCTTGTAGATAAAGCCGTAAGCCAGTTCTGCGACCGACTGCATCCGCGTCGGCACGATGGCACGCTTGGACGTGCTGAGAACCAGCAGGGCAAAGATCGCCGCAATCGCCAGAAACAGCCACAGGGTCACGTTCGTCGGCGTGTACCACGCAATCGCACCGTCGCCGAACAACGGCTTAACGATGAACTGGTCCATCGGGTGGAAAACCAGGCTGTTGCCTTCTGCTGCGGTGGTCTCAGTTGCCACGTTCAGTCCCTCTCGTCCTTCTCGGCAGCCGTCGCCGCCGCTTGTTTCTCTTGAACCTCTTTCGCGCTGCGGAGCATAACCTTCACGCCCGCGACAAGGCCCAGCAATGTGAACAGCACCAGAAAGATCGGGATCGTCCCGAGCAGGCTGTCCAGCCCGTATCCGATGCCAAATCCGATCCCCAGACCGGATACCATTTCGATGACCATCCTCCAGGCAAGCTCGCCTCCGGACACGTCAGCATCTGCGCGGGGCTTGGGCTGTTTCGCCTTTTTCGCCGCGTCGATCTTGGCCTCAAGCTGCGCCATACGCTGCTTTTGGTCATCATCGGTCACGGGCGCTTCCTTCGCACAGTCTTGGTTAGGGTGCTAAGGCTGACGGCGCACAGAGTCAACGGCGTTGAGCACCCGAATTGTCGCACGCTAAGCTTCTGTTTTCAATAAATTTTTCATCAACTTAGCGACCGGGCGTATCTGCTACGCCCAGCGATTTGCACGCAAACACGCTGAATCCCCATATTCAACCAAGTGGTTGACCAAACCCGGGCGCTGTGGTTCAGCGGAAACATGTCCAACGATCTCGACACTGTATTCGCAGCCCTTGCCGACCCCACGCGCCGCGCCATCCTCGCCATGCTGCTCGAGGACGACATGGCCGTGACCGACGTGGCAGAGCCGTTCGAGATGTCCTTGGCGGCGATCTCGAAACATCTGGTGATCCTGACCAGGGCGGGGCTGATCAGTCAGGAAAAACGCGGACGGGTGAAGTGGTGCAAGCTGGAGCCCGACGCCCTGCGCGCGGCGTCGGTCTGGATGCAGGGGTTCGGACAGTTCGAGCCGGTGAACCTGGACGCGTTTGAACGGTTCCTCGAAGTCGAGCTACCCGCAACTGAGGAATAACCCGGTCACCGCACGACAAAGACGGAAACGCTGGCGTGATTGGCCAGATACCCGGCATGGCTTGAAAAGATATAATCCATGATACGGGGCGCATGTGTACCGACCACGATCAGGTCCGCTCCGATGTCTTCCGCTGCCTTGGCCAGATCTCCGTCCACTTCGGCCGCGACGTCAACCGAATGGATGTTTTGAAAGGCAACTTCCGTCCCGCTGTTCCTGGCCAGATGATCCGCGAATTCCCGTAGGTCGTCGCTGATCGTAGCGTCTGTTTGTACCGGGTCGCCGGGCTGAGTTCCGGTCACGCTGACAACCGTGATCTTGGCCCCTTGCCACTTGGCAACTTCGGCCGCGACATCGGCGGCTTTGCGAACCTCAGGCGGCAAATGCAGGTCAACTGGGAACATGATGTGATTGTACATGGTGTAGTCCTCCTCAGCCGAAGCATAAGAAAATTCGCATGTATCAACTTTGATCTGTCTCAAGGGCGGGTTTCGCATCAGGCGCTTCGTCTGGGCGCAACAACATGAGCAGCGCGACACAGGTCAGAACCACACCGACAAGGATCAAAGCGACCGGCGCACCATTGCCAAGCCCGATTTCCCACAGGATCACCCAACTGGGCACAAGATACGTATAGGCCATCACCTTGGCAGAAGGCAGGCGAAGGGCCGAGAACTGGACCAGAACAAAGCTGACGGCCGTGGCAAATATCGACAGATACAGCAATCCGGCCCACACAATCATTGGCAGGTTTGCCCAATCCGTCGCGCGAATGTCGGACCAGCCGTACACCGTCAGCATCAGGCACCCAGCCAATATCGTGCCAAATGCAAACACAACCGCTGGCTCGCCGCGATTGAGTTTCCGTACCATTGGCGTGTAGATCGCATGCGCGACGCAACCCCAGAAATAGATGATTTCCCCGGTCCCGATCTGGAAGGCGGTAAAAGCCTGCCAATCCGCCCGGAAAATGACCCACAGCGCTCCGATTGCGCCGATGGTAAGCGCCAATGCCATTCGGGGTGTGGTCACTTGCCGAAGCAGAACCCAGCCCGCCACAGCGGACAGAACCGGCGTCAGGGTAAAGACGGCGGCTGCGCTGACAGGCGGGGCTGTCTTCAGGCCGTGGAACATAAGAACGAAGTAAGTGGCAAATAGCCCACCCAGCACCAGATAGCGCCAGGGCGCCCGCGCAGCGCTGCGCGGCATGTTGGTTGTCAAAAACGCCGCAACCCCGATCACAACCGCAGCAATAGCGAACCGAGCCGCCGTAACCGCCTCGGGTGCAATCTGGTTCGCGATCATGGAACCGAGTGAAAAACTGCCCGCCACCAACGCCGAAAAAGCGAGCATGGCCAAATGGCCGCGGGCTTGCGGGCTCATGGCAGCCAACTTTTGGATTGTTCTTTCAAATAGCTCAGGAACGCCTGCACTTTGGTGGTGCGATGCAGGTCGACATGCGTGACCAGCCACAAGTTGCCAAACCATTCAGGCATCGGTTCGATGACCTCTACCAGACTCGGATCGCGGGCGGCCTCCCAACGGGCCATGAAACCGATACCTGCACCGGACAGCACCGCCTCGCGAATGCAAAAATTGTTGGTGCAGCGGAATGTAATCCGTTCGACCGGAACAGTCTGCCGCAGCCAGCGCGAAAACGGAGCCCGGCTGTTTTCGTCATCCGTGCTGACGAAGTAATGGCTTGCAAATTCCTCGATGCTCGACGGCTTGCCGTGCCGGTCAATATAATCCGTGCTGGCATAAAGACCGACTTCCTGTCTGATGAAGGGTTGCACGACGTTGTCTGGCTGATCAGGGGCCGAACCTGCGCGGATCGCAACATGCGCCTCGCCATATTCCAACCGGAACAATCGGTCCCCGGTCAGGTAACGTACGATCAGGTCGGGGTGCTCGCGTTGGAATTCGCTGAGAACGGGAACGACCAGAGGCGCTAAAGAAGATAGCGACGTAACAACCAGCTCGCCTGACACATCATCCCCGCGACCTTTCATCCGCCCGACAAGTTGGTTGAACTGATCTTCGGTTGCCTGCGCGACGCGCAGCAGGTCTTCTCCGGCCTCGGTAGGGGTGTAGCCGCGCGCATGACGTTGGAACAGCTTGACCCCCAACCGCGCCTCGATTGCGTCGATATGCCGAATGACCGTTGCGTGATGCACGCCCAGAACCTCGGCCGCGCCACTGACAGTGCCCATCCGCGCGACCTGATAGGCGGTTCTCACTTCATCCCAATTGTCCATTGCATCTGTTCCATTGTGCAAATTTTAACATTAAGTGTTGGAGTATCAGAGTTTTGTTCATCAGCGCAACATTCATATTGGGACCAGAGACAAAAACCTTACTCCAAAAGGACTGAAACCAATGACCAAGACCATCCTGCATATCGACGCTTCGGCCCGCCGCGAAGGATCTGCCACCCGCGAACTGTCGGACCGGATCGTCAAGCACCTGAACGCCGGGCGTATCATTCGCCGTGATCTGGCAACTCCGCTGCCGCTTTTGACCGAGGACTGGATTGCCGCGAACTTTACACCAGCCGATCAGCGCGACGAGATTCAGCGCGACCAGCTTTCCCTGTCCGACGATCTGGTAGCAGAGTTGCAGCAGGCGGATACGATCGTCATCGGCCTGCCGATCTACAACTTCTCGGTGCCTGCGGCCTTCAAAGCTTGGATTGACCTTGTTGCCCGGGTCGGGCTGACCTTTTCCTATACTGAAAATGGCCCCAAAGGGCTGTTGGACGGCAAGCGCGCGGTACTTGCCATTGCGTCGGGCGGAACAGCCGTGGGGTCGGATATCGACTTTGCCACTGATTACGCCAAACACGTGCTGGGCTTTATCGGCATACACAAGGTTGATGTTGTCGCCGCTGATCGGATGGCACTGGACGCTGAAGCCGCGCTCAACAACGCGCGTCAGGCGGTTTCCGAACTGGCCGCCTGATTGACCTCTGGCTTTTGCGTATCCGAACGTCCAGTCTGCATTTGAACAGGATTGTGCAGGCTGGGCGTTTGTCATGAAGAAAATCGGGATTTTGGGCGGTGTGGGCTGGGCCTCGACCGTTGATTACTACAGGGCCATTGCTCAGGGTGCCGGGCAATATTTTGCGGAACGTCGTCATGGCTCCTCTCTGCCGATCCCGCCCATGACAATCGAATCCGTCACGCAGGCCAAAACCCGGTCGCTGAGAGGCGTTGCGGGGGATGAGGAAAGCTGGTCCGCCTTTGACGCGGTCTTTCGCCAAGCCTTGCTGACGCTGGAACAAGCGGGCTGCGATTTCGCCATCATCGCTTCCAACACGCCACATATGCGCCTGCACGCGATCCGACAGGGCGTTTCCATGCCCATCCTCAGTATTTTCGACGCCGCAGCCGAAGCGACCGCCGCAACCGGTGCCACACAAGCCCTGGTTCTGGGTACAACCGTTACGATGCAGGCGCCGAACTATGCCGACAGGCTGGCAGACGCCCAGATCAACGCCAATGCGCCCCTTCCGGACGCTGAGATTGCCGAGATGCAGAATATGATCGACACGGATTTCTACGGTGGCGCATCAGAAAGGGCGCGGGCCCGGCTGGTGGCCTATTGCAACAAACACGCCAAGCCGGGAACCGCGATCCTGCTGGCCTGCACCGAACTGCCGCTGGCCTTCCCCGACAATCTGGACGACGCCGTGTTCGAGGCGGACGGACATCTCTTCGTCAATCCCTCGGCAGCGCATGTCGCAGCAGCGTTGAAAGAGGCGCTTGAAGCCTGATCAGGGCAGCCAAGTCACATCGCAGCCGATCCGGTCGAAAAACGCCATCAGGTCCCCGCGCGCCATTGCGACGGTGCGGTCATTGACGAGCGGGTGCATATAGATCACGTCGGCCTGCTGCCCCGCTGCATCCATAAAGAACCGGACGTTGTTTTCCACACCGTTTATCATCGCCAGCGGGCTGACCGCGCCGGGCCGTATACCAAGGTTCTGAATCAACCGATCCGCCGAGCCGAACGAGAGGTTCCCGACGCCAAGCTCTGCGCCCAGCGCCTTGAGGTCAATGTCGCGGCTCTGTTCCAGCGTCACCAGATAGTTCCGCTTTTTCTTATCGCGCAGATAGAGGTTCTTGAGCCGCAGCGCATTCTCGCCGGGGACCATGAACTGATCTTCAACCGCCTTTGACTCCTCTACCGTGCGCAGAGGGACATGCGTGTGCAGCGTATAGGCCAGCCCCCACTCATCCAATTTGGCCAGCAACGCGTCAGAGCTGAGCGGCAATGTATCCTGAAAGGCAGATGAGGCGTCCATGATACTCTCCTGAATTTTTTGCGCTCATCGCGTACCGTGGCGGTAATTTCAAGCCACGACAGCATGGGATTTCAATGTTAGCGTCCAGCCATGAAAGTAACGCGCAACACACCTAACCAATTGATCCTGTCCAACAGGCCGTGGCTGATTGGCATTATGCTGGTCTTCTTCATTCTCTGCTTTGTCGGGGCTGGCCTGTCGATGATTGCCGAAGGCGACTGGTCCGGCATTTTCGTCGCGCTCTTTGGTGGCGGTATGGGATTTATTGTGTTCTGCATATTTGTTCGCCGGGTGCAGGTCATTCTGGACCGCAACACAGACAGCATTCTGATCCGACGGCAATCCATCTTTGGCTATGAAACGGTCCGGCACGTGTTGTCCAACCTCTCACATGCCGAGGTCGAGACCACCACGTCGAACGGCAACAACGGCTCCAGCACGATGCACCGGCCTGTTTTGATCCTCGACAAAGGCATGAGCGTTGGGCGACACCCCATTGTCAGCGCCTATGTCAGTGGGCACGGGTCGCACCGGTTGGTTGATGCCATCAATGGCTGGCTTCCGGCACGCATGGTTGACTCCGACAGTCAATCGGCCTAAAGCCCCTTCCAAACATCCGGAAGCGTCTGACCTTCCGGTCCCTTGAGTCGTTCAGGGATCGCCCCCCACCAGCGAGTTTCGCCCGTGGGGGCAATGCCATTTGGCATGACCTCTACGACAAAGACTTAAGGGGTAATTGTGAATTTAACCGGCGCTGCCTAACTAAGGGGTGCCACAGGACAACCGGCAAAGGAGGCCGAAGGCATGTTTGAAAATCTATCCGAACGCCTCTCTGGGGTCTTTGACCGGCTGACCAAACAGGGTGCGCTGTCCGAGGAAGACGTCAAGACCGCCCTACGTGAGGTTCGGGTTGCGCTGCTTGAGGCCGACGTCTCGCTGCCCGTCGCGCGTGCCTTCGTCAAGAAAGTACAGGAACAGGCGACTGGTCAGGCTGTCACCAAGTCGATCACCCCCGGCCAGCAGGTCGTCAAGATCGTGCATGACGCGCTGGTCGATACGTTGCGCGGCGAGGAAGACCCCGGCAAGCTGAAGATCGACAACCCGCCTGCCCCTATCCTGATGGTCGGTCTGCAAGGCTCGGGTAAGACAACCACCACCGGTAAGCTGGCCAAACGCCTGAAAGAGAAAGAGGGCAAGAAGGTCCTGATGGCCTCGCTGGACGTCTATCGCCCGGCGGCGATGGATCAGTTGGCTGTTCTGGGTACTCAGGTTGGCGTGGACACCCTGCCAATTGTGCCCGGTCAGAAACCCGTCGACATCGCCAAACGCGCCAAGCAACAGGCGACGCTGGGTGGCTATGACGTCTATATGCTGGATACCGCCGGTCGTCTGCACATCGACGAAGTCCTGATGGACGAGGTTGAGCAGGTCCGTAACGCGGTTGACCCGCGCGAAACCCTGCTGGTCGTCGATGGCCTGACCGGTCAGGTTGCCGTTGAAGTGGCCGAAGAGTTTGACGCCAAGGTCGGCATCTCGGGCGTGGTACTGACCCGGATGGACGGTGACGGGCGCGGTGGTGCCGCGCTGTCGATGCGCGCAGTCACCGGCAAGCCGATCCGCTTTGTCGGCCTGGGCGAGAAGATGGACGCGCTTGAAACCTTCGAGCCGGACCGGATCGCCGGTCGTATTCTGGGCATGGGCGATATCGTTGCTCTGGTCGAAAAGGCCCAGGAAACGATGGAGATGGAACAGACCGAGCGCATGATGAAGCGCATGGTCAAAGGTCAGTTCAACATGAACGACCTGAAAATGCAGCTGGAACAGATGATCCAGATGGGCGGTATGCAGGGCATGATGGGTATGATGCCCGGCATGGGCAAGATGGCCAAGCAGGTCGAAGAGGCAGGCATGGACGACAAGGTGCTCAAGCGCCAGATCGCCATGATCCAGTCGATGACCAAACGCGAACGCGCCAATCCCCAGTTGCTGCAAGCCAGCCGCAAGAAACGGATTGCCGCCGGTTCGGGGATGGAAGTCAGCGACCTCAACAAGCTGCTCAAGATGCACCGGCAGATGTCGGACATGATGAAAAAGATGGGCAAGATGGGCAAAGGCAAGATGCTGAAACAGGCCATGAAAGGCATGTTCGGCAAAGGCGGCCCGTCGCCCGAAGAAATGGCCGCAGGCATGGACCCCAAAGCGCTGGAACAGGCGGCCAAGGCGATGGGAAAGATGCCCGGCGGCATGCCTGGAATAGGTGGCGGTATGGCGCTGCCTCCGGGTCTCAGCGGGTTCGGGAAGAAGAAGTAAACCGTGACCGTCGCCCCCACCATAACCACTGCGCGCCTGACACTGCGCCATCACCGGCTTGAGGACTTCAAGCCGATGGCTGCGCTGTTCGCGTCCGAGTGGGCAAAATATATGGGCGGACCCATTTCGGACGACGAATTGTGGCGTTGGCTGGGTGCGGAAATCACCAGCTGGCAATGGCTGGGCTACGGCAGTTGGGCTGTGGATCTGACCGAAACCGGCGAACTCATTGGGCAGGTTGGCGTCAACAAACCGCCGCGTTTCCCCGAAGTGGAATTGGGTTGGTGCATCTTCCCAGGCTTTGAGGGTCAGGGACTGGCGTTTGAAGCGGCCTGCGCCGCACGCGATTGGACGTTTGAAAATACAGAGCTTTGCACGTTGGTCAGCTATATCGACAGCGATAACGCGCGCTCGATTGCTTTGGCAAAACGTCTGGGTGCGATCGAAGACACATCCTCAGCGCGCCCGGACCCGGCCGATGTCGTGTATCGCCATCCTCACCCGGATGAGCTGCAAGGCGGGATGGAGGCTTACGCATGACCTCTTACACCATCCCAACCGTTGAAACCGAACGCCTGATCCTGCGCGCGCCCCATCTGGACGATCTGCCTGCGATGACCGCGTTTTTTGGGTCAGACCGCAGCCGTATGGTTGGCGGCCCCAAGTCAGCGCTGGAAACATGGCGTTCGTTCGTGGGGCGTTTCGGTCACTGGGCCGTAATGGGCTATGGCGGTTGGCATATCGTCGAAAAGGCCAGCAACAGCTTTGCAGGCTGGACCGGGATGATCAACGCACCGGGCTGGGACGAACCTGAACTGGGATGGGTCGTCATGGACGGGTTCGAAGGCAAAGGCATCGCGTTTGAGGCTGCGAAAGCCGCCCGCGCCTATGCCGCTCGCCATCAGGGTTTGAACGCCCCGATCTCGTATATCGCACACGACAATGACCGCTCGCGCGCGTTGGCGGAACGTCTTGGCGCCACGTACGAGCGCGAAGGCGAAGTTGTCGGCACGCCCTGCCAAGTCTGGCGGCACCCGAAACTCGACTTTTCCGACCCTGCTTTGACGCCTGAGAGGACCGCCTAATGACCAACCCCGTGACACAGGCTGCCACGCTGTTGAAAGAGCATCGCGAAAGCATCGACCGGCTGGACGCGATCCTTGTCTATACGCTGGGCGAGCGGTTCAAGCACACGCAGGCCGTTGGCAAGCTCAAGGCCGAACACGACCTTCCCCCGTCCGATCCCACGCGCGAAGCCGCGCAGATCGCACGGTTAGAAGACCTGGCGAAAGAGGCCGATCTGGACCCCGACTTCGCCAAGGCTTTCCTGAATTTCATCATTCAGGAAGTCATCCGACACCACCGGAAACATCAGGAATAACCCCGTTTCCACGAATACCATGAATAGCCGGACAAGACCCCGGTCTTTAAAAAATACACGCCTCTGGCGTGATGCCATTCAAAGGAGATACCACCATGGCAATGAAAATTCGTCTCGCCCGCGGCGGCTCGAAAAAGCGTCCCTTCTATCGCATCGTAGCGGCCGACAGCCGTATGCCCCGCGACGGCCGTTTCATCGAGAAACTGGGCACCTACAACCCGCTGCTGCCCAAAGACAGCGAAGAGCGCGTGAAAATGAACATGGAGCGCATCCAATACTGGCTGGATCAGGGCGCACAGCCCACCGACCGGATCGCACGTATGCTGGAAGCTGCCGGCGCCCGTGACAAGGCCGAGCGCAACAACCCCAACAAGGGTACTCCGGGCAAGAAAGCTCAGGAACGCGCCGAAGAGAAGGCGGCCAAGGCTGCTGAGGCGGCAGAAGCTGCTGCTGCACCGGCTGAAGAAGCGGCTGCGGAAGAATAAGCAGGCAGGCGCGTGCGGGATCAGACTTTCACCGACGATTTTCGCGCGCAGTTTGACCTGTTGCTGCGGCTCCGGCGCGATGTGCGTCGGTTCCGCACCGACGCGATTGACGAGGCAGTGCTGACGCGCTGCCTCGACGCGTTTCGGCTGGCCCCTTCGGTGGGGCTCAGCGAACCCTGGCGCGTGATCCGCGTCGAAAGTCAGGCCGCGCGCGATGCGGCGTTGCGAAATTTTCAAACCGCCAATGCGCAGGCATTGGAAGGGTATTCCGGCGAGAAGGCGCAGCTTTACAGCCGTCTGAAACTGTCAGGGATGCAAGAGGCCCCGGTGCAACTGGCCGTGTTCTGCGACGATGCCACCGACAAGGGGCAAGGTCTGGGCGCAGGCACGATGCCCGAGATGCGGCGCTATTCCGTGGTCTCGGCCATCACGCTGTTCTGGCTGACCCTGCGGACCGAGGGGCTGGGTCTGGGCTGGGTGTCCATTCTGGACCCCGACCGGATGGCGCGCGATCTGAATGTGCCCGAAGACTGGCGGCTGATCGGTTATTTCTGTGTCGGCTGGCCCGAGGCACCATCGGACAAGCCGGAGTTGGAGCAGGTAGGCTGGGAATGCCGCGACGACATTTTGCCGGTCGAGGTTCGGTGAAGCGATGTTCGGTCTGTTACGCCTTCCCATTCTGATGATGATCGCCTTTATTGTGGGCGTGTTTTTCGAACGCTCCAACCAGCGCGAGATATGCGCCGAAATTGGACAATGGCAGGACGGGCTATGTGTGACGGATGGGCCAAATGAGTGATCTGATCTGCGTTGGCAGCATTGCCGGGTCTTACGGGGTGCGCGGTGAAGTGCGGCTCAAGAGCTATTGCGCGGTCCCCGAAGACATCGAAGCCTATTCACCCCTGACAGACGAAGACGGGAGTGAGCGATACCCTCTGGTCCTGACCCGTTCGATCAAGAACGGTTTCGCTGCAAGGTTGGGCGGTATTGAGACCAAGGAGCAAGCCGATGCGCTAAAGGGTCTGCGCCTGTTTGCGCGGCGCGATCAACTGCCGTCGTTGCCCGATGACGAATTCTATCACACTGACCTCATCGGGCTTGAGGTCTATGACACGGGCGGCACCTTGCTGGGCCGGGTAAAATCGGTGCAAAACCACGGCGCCGCTGATTTGTTGGAATTGCACGGGCCGGGATTGAAATCCACCGTCCTGCTGCCCTTCACGCTTGAGGCCGTTCCGACCGTTGATCTTGAAAAAGGTCGCATTGTCGCCGATCCCCCGGAAGGGTTGATCTGATGCGGCGAGTCCTGCTGCATCTGGGTTTACACAAAACAGGCACCACGGCTGCACAGTCTTTTCTTTTTGAAAACCGCGAACTGATCTGGCCTCATTTTGCGCTGGTGCTTCCTTACCGCACGCGCAATTCAGGGCTGTCACGGGCCGCCACCAATCACTCCGTCTATGGGATGGATGGAACACTTTCAGAGTTTGGACGCCAGGTCAGGGCCTTTCTGGGAACGATCGACTTTGGTGAAAAGCGCGGGCTGATCGTCAGCGAAGAGAATTTCGCGGGCCTTCGCCCCAGCCGCAACCTTGAACAAGGATACGCCGCCGCGCCCGAGCTTGCGGCCAGCCTTGTGGACTCTGTCCAGCGCAGATTTGCCGGGCAAGAGGTTGAGATCACGGTTTACCTGTCCCTTCGGCAGCGCGAAAGCTGGCTGCGCAGCCTTTGGGCGCACGATCTGCAACGCATGCGACAAGTGCAGGATTTCGAAACATATTGCGAAGGCATGGATGTCCTCGCCCCGCTGCAAGCCACAGTGGACCGGATCAGAGAGGCGCTGCCGACCGTTACGGTTCTGTCTGAATGGCTGGAAGACTTGCAGAAACAGCGGTTTGGCCCCGGCGCGCCTTTCGCGGAGTTTCTGGACCTGCACCGAGAGAAAGCCAACCTGCTGGTCCCCCCTGCCCATTCAAACCCCGGCCTGCCAGAGGATGTGCTGGCAGAATTGCTGGACCTGAATCGTTCTCGTCTGGACGACGCCGCACTGGTCAAGCAAAAGAAGGCCATTGTCGACCGCGCGCAAAAGGCTCTGATTGGCACGATATGACTGACAAACCCTCAAAATCCCACGGTCGCAAGGCGATCCGACCGACCCTGAAACCGCGTGAGCTGCTGACCCCAACCCCGGACCTGCACGGCGTGTGGAAGGCAAAGATCATCACGTTGTTCCCGTCGGCCTTTCCCGGTGTGCTGGGCGAAAGTCTGACAGGCAAAGCGTTGCAGGAAGGATTGTGGCAGCTTGAGACGATCGACCTGCGGCAGTTCGGCGTCGGCAAGCACCGCAATGTGGACGACACCCCAGCCGGAGGCGGTGCGGGAATGGTTCTGCGCGCCGATGTTTTGGGCGAGGCGATTGAACATACGATGGCGGGGGTGCGTGGGAATTGGCCCTTGATCTATCTCAGCCCACGCGGACGCCGGATGGACCAGCGCATGATGCAGAATCTTGCGCGCTGTGACGGTATGACCTTGCTTTGCGGTCGGTTTGAGGGCGTGGACGAGCGTGTGCTGGAGCATTACGGCGTCCAGGAGGTCTCGTTGGGCGATTTTGTCATGACAGGCGGTGAAATAGCTGCGCAGGCTCTGATCGACGCAACTGTACGCCTGATCCCGGGCGTATTGGGCAACCAAGCCTCAGCCGAGGAGGAAAGCTTTTCTTCCGGGCTGTTGGAACACCCGCAATACACCCGCCCCGCCGAATGGAAGGGGCGTCCGATCCCCGATATCCTGATGTCCGGTCATCACGGTCGCATCGCTGAATGGCGGCACGACATGTCCGAGCAGATCACACGCGACCGTCGGCCCGACCTGTGGGACGCCTATCGCAAGTCGCGCGACTAACCTGCTTTCCACCGCGTCCAGATGTCGGGCGGGCCGTTGAACGTGTTGATATCCACCGGCCCATCTACGCCGGGAACCAGCCCGGTTCCGGTATATTGCCAGAACCGCCAGACGGCTTTGGGATAAACAGTGCGCGGATGACCGGCGACAGACCGCAGCCAGAACTCGGTCTTGGGCAGGCGGCCGATCTCTGTATCGCCATAGAAATCCACGGTCGTATAGACGATCGGACGGCGCCCATAGTGACGTTCGAGAATATCAAGGAAGCGCTGCGCCTCGGCCCGAACGGTTGCGCCGTCGGGACGCAAGGTGCAGGTCTTGGAATGTGGCGTCCACTCCATGTCCAGCACATGCGGCAGGTCTGATCCTCGGGGCACGTTCTGAATAAACCAGCGCGCCTGTTCATGGGCGGGACGGCAGAAATAGTAGTAGTGATAAGCGCCCCACGGCACCCCCGCCGCGCGTGCGCCCACGCGATGCGCATTGAACATCGGGTCTGCGACATCCCCGCCTTCGGTGGCCTTGATGAATACGAAACTGACGCCCGACGCTTTGGCACGTCGCCAGTCGATGGGTCCCTGCCACCGCGACACGTCCAGCCCGTGCACCGGGTATTGACCGGGATGCCGCCCCTCCCAGTCATGGGGGTCCGCATCGCCGAAGGAAGGGAAAACCACGGATGGCGAAGTTGTGTCCAGAAAAGCTTTGGCCTCGACCTGTTGCGGCGGAGGATTGTTGCGACCGCAGGACAGGGTCGCAAAGGCAATGAGTGCCAGCATCACAGCTGTGCGCATGATCTGTTCCTGTATAAATTTCTGCTCTTATAATTGCCTTCCAGAATGCCTGATCGCCCTTATAAGGCAACGATGTTGTTTTCCGGTGGCGAAAACTCACCAACCGGCCCTGTAAAATATGAAGATTTGGGCTTGATCCCAGTGATCAAAGCCCTTAAACGACCGCAATCCGGTGCCGCGCTTGCGCGACTCCGGTGTTTTGGTTTGGTCCTCGTCGTGACGCCCGGCTTTCTTCAGCCACGGCGCGGCGGAACAAACCGCACCAAGGAACATTCGATCTGACCTCTGGCGGGCTGTACGCAGGACCCGGTGAAGACCAAGAGCTCTCAGCCCGTGCCCAAACTTCGTGGACCAACCACGAGCAGATAGGAGTGAATGCGATGGACCTGATCGCACAGCTTGAGGCGGAACAGATTGCCGCCCTGGGGAAAGACATCCCCGATTTCAAAGCCGGTGACACCATTCGTGTCGGCTTTAAAGTGACCGAAGGGTCGCGTACCCGCGTGCAGAACTACGAAGGTGTCTGCATCGCGCGCAAAGGTGGCAGCGGCATCGCCGGTTCGTTCACCGTCCGCAAAATTTCGTTTGGCGAAGGCGTAGAGCGTGTTTTCCCGCTGCACTCGACCAACATCGACAGCATCACCGTTGTCCGCCGTGGCCGCGTCCGTCGCGCCAAACTGTACTATCTGCGCACCCGTCGCGGTAAATCCGCACGTATCGCAGAGGTCACCAACTACAAGCCCAAGGCTGGCGCCGAGGCGTAAGGAGCGGAAAGATGAAAAAAGACATCCATCCCGATTATCACGTCATCAACGTCAAAATGACCGATGGCACCGTAGTTCAGATGAAATCCACCTGGGGCGCCGAAGGCGATCAGTTGGCTCTGGAAATCGACCCCTCCTCGCACCCTGCGTGGACCGGTGGTTCGTCGCGCCTGATGGACGCCGGCGGCCGTGTGTCGAAGTTCAAGAAGAAATACGAAGGTCTGGGCTTCTAAGCCTGCCTTATTTGAATGCGAAAGGCCGTCCCTTGGGGCGGCCTTTTTCTTTTTTGACCGTGGCAAGGGGCAGGTTTAGCCATAGTACGATTTAGCTATGGGTCCCGAGATGCTACACTCTGCCCAACACGCCCTCAGACTTCACGGAGACCCCACCCATGCCCCAGTACAACGACATGATCGAGCTTTCAGTCGAAGATATGGACCTGATCGAAACGGCGTTGCGGGACTCGGTCGCCTCGTTGTCACAGGCCGCGCTGGACGAGGACGAAGGCACCAACGCGGACCGCGGAGAAACCCTCAGGCGCATTCACGACCTGCTTGGAAAGCTGCACGATCAGAAAGTCTTCTATCGCCCGAAGGAGGGGGTGTATCTGGGCGGCTGAAGCCGGTTATTGCGGCTTACGCGTCAACTCGGCCGCGCTGTGTAACGGAGGCACCGGTCCACGCAGCAGCAACAGCGCCAGCACCATTCCAAGCAGCGCAGCAATGGCTGTGATCATCATCGCGCTGTCAAAGGCGTTGTCCTGCACGTCTCGTAAGGCTTTGGCCAAGGTCGTGCTGCTTTGCGGATCCATTCCAGCGATCAACTGTTGTATCTGGCTGGGCGTTCCATGTGTCAGCGCATGGGCCAGATCTTCACGCTGCGTCGAACCGCTGGGCAGGGCATCAATCACCTCAGACAGACCCCGGCGGGTGGTGATCGCCTCGGCTAGTCCGCACACGACCGCCCCCAGGGTTGCGCCAAAATAGAGGCACGCGTTTATCACGCCAGACCCCTGCCCAACATGCTCTTCCGGCAGCAGTCGCAGGCCGAGGCGCGGCAGCAGCGAGAAACAAATGCCCATCCCAATCCCAACCACCATCAGCTTCCACCAGATTTCGCCGTATTGCGTGGAATTCGTTGTCGCCACCAGCGACAGGAACCCGCACGCCATGGCGCCCAGTCCAATGACAACCGGCCACCGGAAACTGTAGGGGGCCAGAAACCGCGGCGCCGTGACCGAAATCACGAACATGCTAAGGCTTAGCGGCATGATCGCCAGCCCCGCGCCAACGGATGAATACCCAAACGCGTCTGGCGACTGCACGAAAGTGTTGAAATAGACAAAGAATCCAAACAGCGTGAAGCCGGTGACAAACATCCCCGCAGCAGCCATGAAGTAACGTGGATGGCGAAAATACCTCAGCTCGATCAAGGGATCATCGCTGCGGCGTGCAGCCAGAACGATACCAACCGTTGCCAGCGCTGCCACTGCCAGCGGCACCAGAGTCATGGGCGTGGCCCATCCATTGCTTTCCCCGTTGCTGAGCGCAAAAGACAGCGGCCCGAGAAACAGCAGGATTGCCATGGCCCCCAGATAATCGAACCGTGCCCCGGCCAGACGCGTATCCGGGACGTATTTCCGTTTGCTGACGTTCAAGCCGATGACAAATGCGACCACCAGAAGGATCAGATCGGTCGCAAACACCGCGCGCCAACTGACGTAATGGGCAAAAGCACCGCCCACAATGGGACCAATGCCAATTGCCAGCCCGACGATCGCGCCCCAGGCGCCGGTCACGCTGGCGCGTTGTTCCTCTGGCGTCGCCGCAGTCAGCAGCGACAGCGAGGTGCCAAACAGCGCCGCAGCCCCCGCCCCTTGTGCACCGCGCCCGATCAAGAGCATCGCGCCATCTTGCGCGAAAAGGACAAGCGAAGACCCAATGGCAAAGACGATCATTCCAAAGAAGAACACCCCCATCTTACCCGTGATATCGCCCAACCGACTGACGATAGTCACCAAGGTGGCGCTGGCGACGGTATAAGTTGCCATGACCCATTGCAGGCCAGACGGCGTCAGATCGAACTCGGCCTTGAGGTTGGGCAGGATGGTCGCAACTGCGGTTGTGTTGAACCCGACAACCATCATGCAAATCGCGGTCATAGCCAGAACGACCCGCGCCCCTTGGGGATGTGAATTCGCCTGTGACATCGCTCCGCCCTCAATCCCATCGGCGTCTTTGAGACGCCACATCAACACCTTAGCAGGTTTTTAGCCCAGCGCATAACCTCAGACCCAGTAGGACAGGGCCAGCGGCAAAACAGCGATCGTTGTAAGCGTTGACACCAGAATGAACCCAGCCACGTCCGGGCCGTATTCCGGCATGTGCTGATCAATGAACAAGTATGTTGCCACGGATGACGGCATCAGACAGCACAGGATAACCGCTCCGCGCTCGACCCCGGTAAAGCCAAATGCCCAGACCAAAGCGGTTGCAATTACGACCGCCATGATCAGGTGCAGCAGGGTCAGGATCACCGCGCGGCCAAGGCGTTGCACCTGAAGGCTTGCAAGTGTGTGACCCAGAGTCAAAAGCATCAGCGGGATGGAAAGACCGCCGAGAATATCAAACGATTTGGCCACAGGTTGCGGCAGGTTGTACCCCGTCGCCATCAACACCAGTGAAACGATAACAGCGTAGATGATCGGGGACGTGGCCAGTTTCTTCGGCGAAAACTCACCAGCCGGAATCCACATGCCCACGGTGAAGATGCTGATCAGGACCACCACCACAAACCCCATCGTGTACGCCATCCCCGCGTCACCCAGCGCCAAAAGCGTGATCGGCAGGCCGATATTGCCGACATTGCCGTGCATCAACGGCGTCAGGAACGCGCGAACCGGCAAGCGCATGGCCCTGAGCGCCACAAACCCCAGCACGCCAAAGCCTGCAATCGCCAGCGCCGCCGCAGCCATCACGTCTAGGAACGTCCCTACCGCGATCTTTGTCGTTGAAAGGTGCGAGATGATCAGCGTCGGATACCCAACCCGAGACACAATCCCACCGATGACCTTGTTGTCGAACGGGGCTTTGAACAATGCCAGGCTGTACCCGATCCCGGCGCAGATCAGCACGGGCAGGACCACGTTCAGCACGTTTAGAAACAGATGGTCCACCGCAAGCCCCTGATCCAATGTCGTAATTCAGAGAGTGAAACAGGTGGCCGGGTTTGGCAAGCGCGCGACCAAACCCGGCCCTGAGATTTCAGCAACAGCGAATTTTATTGCGCGCTGACTGTGTTTCGGGTTCTTCCCTTCCCCGGTTCCACAACATATAGTGGTTTTCAACAACGTGTGGGCAAACACGGCGGGACGTGGGAATACAGGCATGGCACATATCATCGTAGTGGGGAACGAGAAGGGCGGCGCAGGCAAGTCGACCGTTTCAATGCACGTCGCCACAGCGCTAGCACGGCTGGGGCATAAAGTCAGCACGCTGGACCTTGATCTTCGGCAACGCAGCCTTGGGCGCTATTTCGAAAATCGCGCCAATTTCCTGAAAAACTCGGACCTGACCCTGCCGACACCGCGTCACCACGACCTGCCCGAGATCGACGCGACCAAGTTGAAGCCGGGCGAGAACATCTATGACCACCGCCTGTCCGCCGCCGTTGCCGAGCTGGAAAGCGACAGCGATTTCATCCTGATTGACTGCCCCGGCTCGCATACCCGCCTCAGCCAGGTGGCGCATTCGCTGGCCGATACGCTGATCACCCCGCTGAACGACAGTTTCATCGACTTTGACCTGCTGGCGCGGATTGATTCAAAGGGCGAGAAAATCCTCGGCCCGTCGGTTTATTCCGAGATGGTCTGGAACGCACGACAGCTACGCGCGCAGGCGGGTCTGAAACCGATCGACTGGGTTGTTGTGCGCAACCGCGTGGGTACGCAGCGCATGGTCAACAAGGAAAAGATGCAGCGCGCGATCGAGATGCTGTCGCAGCGCATCGGGTTCCGCGTCGCCTCGGGCTTTTCCGAGCGCGTGATCTTCCGCGAGTTGTTCCCGCGCGGACTGACCCTGCTGGACCTCAAGGATATCGGGGTCAAACAGCTCAACATCTCGAACATCGCCGCGCGTCAGGAATTGCGCGACATGATGAAAGAACTGAACCTGCCGGGCGTCGAGATCGATTTTTAACCGTTATACACGGTAAACAGCTCTTTCGGCTCCGGCACGCCACGCAGCATGTAACGCCCGACCGAGATCAGATCCTGACTGCAAGGCATGGCCGCCTGCGCCACGTCGTCTGAAATCAGAATACGCTGCCCCAGCGACCGGTGCATTCCCGCAATCCTTGCCGTCTGGTTCACGGCCGGTCCGATCACGGTGAAATCAAGCCGGCTTTCCGACCCGATATTGCCGTACAAAATCTCACCCGCATGCAGGGCCAGCGTGAAATTGGCAACCGGAAGACCTGCGGCGCTGCGCTCTTGGTTCAGCACCTTGATCCGCTCTTGCAGCACCGGCACCGCTTTCAAAGCCGCGCGTGCGTCTTCATCAATTTCGCCTACGTCGAACATGGCCATCAGCCCGTCGCCCATAAACTTCAGGATGTTTCCGTCATTGTCGTGCACCACACCGACGGCCACAGCCAGATAGTCATTCAGCATGTCGATGATCTCACTGCCCGGCAACTCTTCGGACAGGCTGGTGAACCCCTCCAGATCAAAGTTCCAGATCACGGCATCAATCTGCTGCAGGGACCCGCGCCGTATTTCGCCCGAAAGAACACGACGACCGGCTTCGCGACCCAGATAGACACGCATCAAATCCTCAGAAACCCGCGCGTTCGACGCCGATTTCAGCGCCAAGCCCAAATGCGGCAACGCAGTGTTGATTAGTTCCAGATCGCCATCACGAAACCCGTCCGGAGCATTCGACGTCCAAGACAGCAACACACCGTCAACGGGTCTCTTGGCGTCCCGCGGCGCGTTGTGGGTCGGGACATCGAACGTCACACCCCGCGCATAATACTCGGTCGCCCCAATCTCTCTGAGCTCATTGATCAGAGGAAACCGGCTGGGTTCGTTCTGATCCACCATGCGTTCGTGCACGACCTCGACGTCATCGTTGAGAATAGCGAAAAGCGGGCTTTTCTGCCAATCCTCGCTGGCATCTTCCGAATACTCGAACTTTTGGTAATCCCCGCCACGCCCCTGGTACCAGCTATACCCCGTACCGCCATAAACCGGGTGCAGCGCGGATTGCGCCGCGTGAAACCGCATCAAGGGCACACCCATATCAATAAGCCGCGTGCAGTACCCGTCCAGAAGTTCTTCCTTTTCGGCACCGGCAAGGCCACGCGCTACCAGCCAATTGATAAGGTCGTTCGTCTTCGCCGCGTTGGGGTCCGGGGCTGTCATATCTAAATCCTGCGTCCACTCAGGGTGTCATCTGGGGTCATCACGAACAAATTACCAGCCCTCACACCATATCCGCCAGACGTCGCAGCATTTGCCGCAACAGGGTAACCTCGTCCTCGCTGAACAGCCCCGCCAGCTTTGCGTCGTATCGTTGGGCAATATCGCATAGCTCGCGGTAAACCGTCTGCCCTGCGGCTGTCAGCGTCAGTATTTCAACCCGGCGGTCCGTGTCGCTGCGTTTGCGTGCCAGATATCTGCGCTGTTCAAGCCTGCTGACCGCGCGGCTGATCTTTGTTTTGTGAATCCGCGCGCGCTCACCGATTTCCTTCGCGGTCATCTCTCCATAATTTCCCAGATGAAACAGAACGCGCCATTCGGTGCGCAGCATTCCGTACCGATCCTTATAGGCCCTCTGAAATTCTAACGAGCTTTCCTCGGCCGCCCGGTTCAGCAGGTAGGGCAGGAAAACCCGCAGATCAAATTCATCTTTTTTGTCGGAAACCGTGTTTGTCATGCTTGTTAGTTACAAAATCAACTATTATCGGACAAGTAGCAAATGGAGGAACACAGGATGAATCGTCCGACGAATCCGCACAGCCTGACACAAGCCAGCAGCCCGGTGGGGACGCATGAAGGCTATATGCCCGGCTTTGGCAACGACTTCGAAACCGAGGCCCTGCCCGGCGCTTTGCCGCAAGGGATGAACAGTCCGCAGCGCTGCAATTACGGGCTGTATGGCGAGCAACTCAGCGGCACCGCCTTTACAGCCAACCCGCCCGAGCGGACGTGGTGCTATCGCATTCGCCCGTCGGTGAAACACTCGCATCGATACGAAAAGATCGACCTGCCCTATTGGAAATCTGCGCCTTACGTCGATCCCGATGTGATCAGCCTGGGCCAGTACCGCTGGGACGCGGTGGCCCATTCAGATGAAGGGCTGACATGGTTGACCGGGATGCGCACCATGACCACGGCTGGCGACGTGAACACGCAGGTGGGTATGGCCAGCCATATCTATCTGGTCACCGAATCCATGGTGGATGACTACTTTTTCTCAGCCGATTCCGAGTTGCTGGTGGTGCCTCAGGAAGGCCGCCTGCGCTTTGCTACCGAATTGGGGATCATCGACCTTGAGCCGAAAGAGATCGCCATCATCCCGCGTGGCTTGTTGTACCGGGTTGAGGTTCTGGAAGGGCCCGCGCGCGGGTTTGTCTGCGAAAACTACGGGCAGAAGTTCGAATTGCCCGGTCGCGGTCCCATCGGCGCCAACTGCATGGCCAACCCCCGCGACTTCAAGGCCCCTGTCGCGGCGTTTGAGGACCGTGAGGTTCCCTCGACCGTCACCGTCAAATGGTGCGGCCAGTTCCATACAACGAAGATCGGTCAAAGCCCGCTGGACGTGGTCGCATGGCATGGCAATTACGCGCCTTACAAATACGACCTGCGCACATATTGCCCGGTCGGAGCGATCCTGTTCGACCACCCCGATCCGTCGATCTTTACCGTGCTGACGGCGCCTTCCGGTCAGCCAGGTACGGCCAATATCGACTTTGTTCTGTTCCGCGAGCGCTGGATGGTGGCCGAGGACACATTCCGCCCGCCGTGGTATCACAAGAACATCATGTCCGAGCTGATGGGCAACATCTATGGCCAGTACGACGCCAAACCGCAGGGCTTTGTTCCCGGCGGCATGAGCCTGCACAACATGATGCTGCCGCACGGCCCCGACCGCGAGGCGTTCGACAAGGCGTCGAATTCCAACCTTGGGCCGGACAAGCTGGACAACACCATGTCCTTCATGTTCGAAACCCGGTTCCCCCAACATCTGACCCCATTTGCAGCAAATGAAGCCCCGTTGCAGGATGACTACATTGACTGCTGGACCTCTCTTGAGAAAAAGTTCGACGGTACGCCAGGGAAAAAATGATGGATGGTGGGTACATAGTCATAGCCGTGTTCTTAGGGATTTTCGGGTTGTCGATTTGGGCATTTCGCGGACGCTGGAACGGAAAGCGCGACCACTACAAGCACAACCCAATGCCCGGCCATCGCCAAGAGGGTTCATCCGGCGGGGCTGATCCCAGCGGCGATTGAAAGATGGAAAACAGGAACATGTCGTACACCCTTTCCCGGCACCACACTCTCAAAGACGACAAAGACAATAAGGATCAAAGATGCCTTTAATGACATCCTGGGTGGCCTCGGCCAATGACGCCCACCACCCTTTTCCGCTGAACAACCTGCCATATGGCGTATTCTCGGTCGAAGGCGATGAACCGCGCTGCGGCGTGGCGATCGGTGACATGATCTTTGATGTCACCACCGCAGAAGCCGAAGGTTTGATCCAGTTGGCGGACGAACCGCTGTTCGACCTGCCCTTCTGGAACCCGCTGATGGAACAGGGCCCGGCTGTCTGGGCCGCGCTGCGCGACCGGCTGACAGACCTTCTGGCCGAGGGCAGCGAGGCACGGTCCGACATTGAACACCTGCTGGTCGCCCAAAGCGACGCTGAGATGCATATGCCTGTCGCCGTCAGCGAATACACCGATTTCTACGCCGGTCGGCATCACGCGCAGAATGTCGGCACCATGTTCCGCGGCCCGGAAAACGCGCTGCCGCCGAACTGGTTGCACATTCCGATTGGCTATAACGGTCGCGCGTCCTCGGTCGTGGTGTCCGGCACCGACATCCGCCGCCCTTGGGGTCAGTTGAAATCGCCCGACCACGACCGCCCGGCCTTTCTGCCCAGCCGCCGCTTCGACATCGAGCTGGAAATGGGTGCGCTTGTAGGCACGCCGTCTGACGGGCCGATCACGGTGCAGGAAGCCGACAATAATATCTTTGGCTATGTCCTGCTGAACGACTGGTCCGCGCGCGATATTCAAGCGTGGGAATACCAGCCGCTTGGTCCGTTTCAGGCCAAGGCCACAGCCACATCCATCAGCCCCTGGATCGTCACCAAAGCGGCGTTGGAGCCGTTCCGGTGCGATACCCCCGCACGGGAATTCGAGCTGCTGGATCACCTGAAAGACTGCGGCCCGATGCTGTATGACATTGATCTGTCGGTAACGATGGCACCCGAAGGGAAGCCCGCCACAACAATCGCCAGAACGAATTACAAAGAGATGTACTATTCCTCGGCGCAGCAACTGGCCCATCATTCGACCTCGGGTTGCCCGATGAACACAGGCGACTTGCTTGGGTCCGGCACGATTTCGGGGCCCACAAAGCCCGAGCGCGGCTCGCTTCTGGAACTGAGCTGGGGCGGGAGAGAGCCGCTAGAGCTGGACACGGGCGAAGTCCGCACCTTCATCGAGGACGGCGACACCCTGACCTTAACCGGTGAGGCCAAGGGAGACGGCTACACGATCGGTTTCGGCGATTGCACCGGCACCGTTCTACCGGCCCATGAAGACCCTTATCAAAGATGACATCCACCTCGTCATCTTTTCACAAATACTCCCGCCAGAGGCGTCCCCGACCCTCCGCCGGCACAACAGAATAAGGACAGGACAACCATGGCCAAGGCATTCGCGTCCCAAGGGGACATGTCGGAAAAGAATATCTCGTTTACTGAGGTCGGCGAGTGTTTGTACGCTTTCACCGCCGAAGGCGATCCGAATTCCGGTGTCATCATCGGCGACGACAGCGTGATGATTGTCGAGGCACAGGCCACGCCGCGTCTGGCGAACAAGGTTATCGAATGCGTGCGCTCGGTGACGGACAAACCCATAACCCATGTCGCGCTGACCCACTATCACGCTGTCAGGGTGCTGGGTGCCAGCGCCTTTGGTGCCCAACAGATCATCATGTCCGACATGGCCCGCGCTATGGTCGTGGAACGCGGGCAAGAGGATTGGGACAGCGAATTCCAGCGCTTCCCCCGCCTGTTCGAAGGACATGAAAGCATCCCCGGTCTGACATGGCCCACCACCACTTTCAGCGACACGATGACCGTCTATCTGGGCAACCGTCGGGTTGACCTGATGCATCTGGGCCGCGCGCACACGGCAGGCGATATCGTGATCCACGTGCCCGATCAGAACGTGATGTTTACCGGTGACATCGTCGAATATCACTCGGCCTGCTATTGCGGTGATGGTCATTTCAGCGATTGGGGCGACACGCTGGACGAAATCAAGTGGTTCGATGTTGACGCAATTGCGCCTGGTCGCGGGGACGCGCTGGTGGGCAAAAGCATGGTGAACGCTGCCATCGAAAACACGCGCGATTTTGTGGAAAGCACCTACCGCCCGGCGGCCAGGGTTGCCGCGCGCGGCGGTTCGTTGAAAGAAGCCTGGGATGCCGTTCGCGCCGAATGCGACCCCAAATTCTCGGACTACGCGATCTACGAGCACTGCCTGCCGTTCAACGTCGCCCGTGCCTATGACGAGGCGCGCGGCATCGACACCCCGCGCATCTGGACCGCGCAGCGCGATCTTGAGATGTGGGAGGCATTACAGGGCTAGGGACATACCGTCGCATTTGATCCAGATCGTTTTGCGTCGGAAAGATCAGTGAAACCATCGTGTATGACCTCCGGCATGGCAATGCCCAGGGACCAGAGTTTTGCGCCAGTCGCGCTAAAGCATCGGGGGAGAACCCATGAACAAGATTTTCGAAACGCCGCTTTACGCCTATGACCGCAGCCCAGATCAGGATGCGTCTACCCCGGTGCGCCACAAGGTAATCGTCATCGGGGCTGGACCCATCGGGCTTGCTGCGGCCATCGACCTTGCACAACAAGGGGTTGAGGTCGTGGTGCTGGACGAAAACGACAAGGTCAGTTTTGGCAGCCGGGCCATCTGTTTCTCGCAGCGCACGCTGGACATCGCAGATCGGCTGGGCGGCGGCGCACCGATGGTCGAGACCGGCGTCCAGTGGGACGCGGGCAAAGTGTTCTTTGACAACCGCAAGGTCTACGAATTCAACCTTCAACCTGAAAACGGCTATGGGAACCCAGCCTTCATCAACCTTCAGCAATATCATCTGGAGCGCATACTGGTCGATCGCATTCGCGCGCTTCAGGCTGAGGGCGCGCCCGTGGAAATACGTGGCCGCAACAAGGTCGAGGCCATCGGCACCCATGACGACCACGTCAAGCTTGAGGTTGAAACCCCGGAAGGTCCCTACAATGTCGAAGCCGACTGGCTGATCGCTTGCGACGGCGCGAATTCTCCGACCCGCCGGATGTTGGGGCTGGACTTTGACGGGCGTGTGTTCGAGGACAATTTCCTGATCGCCGATGTGGTGATGGAGGCCGATTTTCCGACCGAGCGCTGGTTCTGGTTCGACCCGCCCTTCAACCGCGGCCAATCCGCGTTGCTGCACAAACAGCCAGACAATGTCTGGCGTATTGACCTGCAGTTGGGTTGGGACATCGACAAAGAGCGTGAGAAACGGCCGGAGAACGTAATCCCGCGCCTCAAGGAAATGCTGGGAGAAGATGTTGAGTTCGATCTGGAATGGGTCTCTATCTACACCTTCCAATGCCGCCGGATGGAGCGTTTCCGCTACGGTCGCGTCCTTTTTGCCGGGGACAGCGCCCATCAGGTCAGCCCATTTGGTGCGCGTGGTGCCAATTCCGGTATTCAGGACACGGACAACCTGTGCTGGAAACTGAAGCTGGTGATCGACGGGCAGGCACCCGAATTGCTGCTGGACAGCTACAGCCGCGAACGCGTGCAGGCGGCGGATGAGAATATCAGCATGTCCACGCGCTCAACCGATTTCATCACGCCTAAGTCCGAGATGTCGCGCCTGTTGCGCGACGCGGTTCTGGACCTCAGCGAGCACTATGATTTTGCCCGTCCGCTGGTAAATTCCGGACGTCTCAGCACCCCGTGCACCTACACCGGGTCCTCCCTGAACTCGGCTGATGCGCTGAACGGGCCTGACATCACCCGACCCGGCTCGGCCTGCCCGGACGCACCGCTGGGCGATGCGTTCCTGCTGCCCAAGCTTGCGGGCAAGTTTACTCTGCTGACGATTGATGCTGACGCGCCAGACAGCCTGGAAGAAGATGGTGTCGTGGCCACGCGGCTTGCCCTGTCCGTGAAGGATGATCCGACGCTGGACTTGAAGCGCCGATACCTGGGTGATGCGACCAGCGCCGTCTACTTGATCCGACCGGACCAGCATGTCGCGGCGCGGCGCGACAACTTCGAAGAAAACGCATTCCGGCAGGCAATCCGCCGGGCAACCGGTAAGGAGTAAGTGAAATGACCGATCTGATCCTCACCCCCAATCTGGACAGCGCCGACGATTTCTATGCAGGTCTGTTGACCGCCCATGAAGGCTTGGACAGGGCCGAAAGTGACGCTCTGAACGCGCGGCTGGTTTTGGTACTGGCAAATCACATCGGGGATGCCCAAGTGTTGTCCCAAGCGTTGAAAGCCGCCAGACTGCAAAGCAACTGACCCGGACAGGAGGCCCGAATGAGCGCGGTTCTGTATGATTATTGGCGGTCTTCAGCCAGCTACCGGGTGCGGATCGCGCTAAATCTGGCCGGGATCGCCTATCATCCGGTTTCCATTGATCTGGTCGCTGGCGATCACAAAGCGGGCGATCATCTGGCGCGCAATCCACAGGGTCTGGTGCCGGTCCTTGAGATTGACGGACTGCGGCTAACGCAATCATTGGCGATCATCGACTATCTGGATCAGACGCGCGGCATGGGCCTGTTGCCCGCTGAACCTGCCGCGCGCGCCCGGTCGCTTGCATTGGCGCAATCCATCGCCATCGACTTGCACCCGGTCTGTAACCTTTCGGTCGCGCGCCATGCAACAGAACTGAGCGGAAATGCCGAAGGGATGCCGGGCGACTGGATGCGCCACTTCATCCGCCCCGGCCTTTTGGCGTTCGAGGCCCTTCTGGACGGTTTCGAACAGACCCCCTATTGCACCGGACCGCAACCGGGTCTGGCTGATCTGTGCCTGATGCCACAGATGTATAACGCACGCCGCTGGGACGTTGATCTGACCGACCTACCCCGCATTCTGAGCGTCGATGCCGCCTGCGCGGAACACCCTGCCTTTGCCGAGGCTCACCCAGACCGGCATGCCCCCGCCTGACCCGCTGCACAGGGTCTGTGTGCACATGGCGCTAGGCATCCGGGCGCGTCGAGCCTACCCTCATCGCACCTAATGATGGAGCCCCCGATGCCCGAGATCACCGGCTATCACGCACACGTTTATTTTGACGAAGACACGCAAGAGACCGCCCGGCAGCTTTGTGAAGAAGCCGCGCGCCTGTTCCCGGTTGAGATGGGGCGGATGCATGCCAGGAATGTCGGCCCCCATCCGCGCTGGAGTTGCCAGTTGGCCTTTGCCGCAGACACCTTTGATCAGGTCATCCCGTGGCTGATGCTGAACCGGCGGGGATTGACCATTTTCACCCACCCCGAAACCGGTCAACATCTTGAGGATCACCGGGACCGCGCCATCTGGATGGGCGAAATGCTTGAGCTGAACCTGTCGATCTTTGACAAGATGGGGCGTTAGCCAAGCGCCTTTGCATGATCGCGCAGTTTGAACTTTTGAATCTTGCCGGTCGATGTCTTGGGCAAGGGTCCAAACACCACGGTCTTGGGTGCCTTGAAATGCGCCATGTTATCCCGGCAGAAGGCAATAATCTCAGCCTCAGTCGCCTGCGCATCGGGTTTCAATTCGACAAAGGCGCAAGGTGTCTCACCCCATTTCTCATCCGGGCGGGCGACAACTGCGGCCTCCATCACGGCCGGGTGCTTATAAAGGATATCTTCCACCTCGACGGATGAGATATTCTCGCCGCCCGAGATAATGATGTCCTTTGACCGATCCTTTAGCGCCACATAGCCGTCCGGGTGCATAACTCCCAGATCGCCAGAGGCGAACCACCCGCCCTTGAACGCCTTGTCTGTGGCGTCCGGGTTCTTGAGATACCCTTTCATCACCACATTGCCCTGCATGAAGATCTCACCCATCGTTTCGCCATCGGCAGGCACCGGTTCCAGCGTTTCGGGATCAGCCACCATCAGACCGGACAGAGCGGTATAGCGCACCCCTTGCCGCACTTTCAGCGCGGCGCGCGCATCGGCGGGTTTGTCGTTCCATTCGTCCTTCCATGCGCAGACGACCGACGGGCCGTAGGTTTCGGTCAGGCCATAGACATGAGTGACCTCGATCCCCATCCCCTCCATATTGGCGATCACGGCGGCAGGGGGCGGGGCACCTGCGGTCATCACCTTGATTTGGTGGTCGAAATCCTTGAGCGCGTCGGGTGCATTGGCCAGCATGTTCAAAACGATGGGCGCGCCACAGAAATGCGTGACCTTCTCATCCCGAAAAGCGGCATAGATCGGCTCAGCCCGCACTGCGCGCAGACAGACAGAGACACCTGCATTTGCCGCCATCGCCCAGGGGAAACACCAGCCATTGCAGTGGAACATCGGCAAGGTCCACAAATAGGTCGAATGCTTGGGCATGTCCCAATCCAGCAGGTCCGACTGCGCATTTAGTGCCGCGCCCCGGTGGTGATACACAACACCTTTTGGGTTGCCTGTGGTGCCCGACGTGTAGTTCAGCGTAATCGCATCCCATTCGTCATCGGGCAGAGACCATGCGAAATCGGGGGCACCCTCACCCAGCAAGGTGTCATAGGTCAACGCGCCCAGTTTCTCACCGCCATCAAAACTGGTGTCTTCAATGTCTACAACCAACAGATCATGATCGACCTGTTTCAGCGCCTCTTTGACCGCGCCCGAGAATTCCGGGTCGACCAACAGCACTTTGGATTCCGCATGGTTCAAGATGAAGGCGATGATCGGCGCATCCAGCCGCGTGTTGATCGCGTTCAACACCGCACCGGTCATTGGGATGCCAAAATGCGCCTCGTACATCTCGGGGATATTGGCGGCGATGATTGAGACCGTGTCGCCTTTTCCAATGCCACGCGCAGCAAGTGCCCCTGCCAGACGACGACACCGGGCATAAGTTTCGGCCCAGGTATATCGGCGCGCGCCATACACGACCGACGGATAATCGGGGTAAACCTGCGCCGTCCGCTCAAGGAAACTGAGTGGTGACAGCGGCGTATGGTTCGCGCGGCATCTATCCAGATGACGTTCATACATGTTGGCTGCGGTCATCGGCTTCCCCTCCCTCTGTCTGATCGCGTGACTTGATCACAAAGTTGACCGGCTGACAAACCCGTAGAAATACGTCGCGGCTCTGGACTGGCAATATGCGATGATGCAATCTGGCCCTATCTACCGATGGCCTTTCGCGGTGATCTGAGCCATCGAAAACACACGGGCCGGGATTTACCTCCGGCATCCTGCGCACCCAAGAAATTCTGAAAGGACATGTCATGGACGGCACGTTCAACGAAAACGATCTTTCCCGCGTGGTCGAGGCCGACCGCGCCCATATCTGGCATCACCTGATCCAGCATAAACCCTTTGAAACCAACGATCCGCGCATCATTGTCGAAGGCAAGGGAATGCGCGTCTGGGACCAGAACGGCAAAGAACATCTGGATGCCGTATCTGGCGGCGTTTGGACCGTGAACGTGGGCTATGGCCGCGAATCGATCTGCAAGGCCGTCTATGACCAGTTGATGAAACTGTGCTATTTCGCAAACTCGGCCGGGTCTATTCCGGGCTCGATCTTTGCGGAAAAGCTGATCAGCAAGATGCCGGGGATGAGCCGGGTCTACTACATGAACTCGGGGTCCGAGGCAAATGAGAAAGCCTTCAAGATGGTCCGCCAGATCGCCCACAAGAAATACGGCGGCAAGAAGACCAAGATCCTGTACCGCGACCGCGACTACCACGGCTCGACCCTGGCGGCGATGTCGGCGGGCGGTCAGGACGAGCGCAACGCGCAATACGGCCCCTTTGCGCCGGATTTCGTGCGCGTCCCGCATTGCATGGAATACCGCAAGCACGAGCTGGACGGCGCACCCGAAGAGAATTTCGGCGAATGGGCTGCCGATCAGATCGAAGAGGTCATCCTGCGCGAAGGCCCCGACACCGTGGGCGCCCTGTGCCTTGAGCCTGTGACCGCCGGTGGTGGTGTGATCGAAGCGCCTGAGGGCTATTGGCAGCGCGTGCAGGAGATTTGCGACAAATACGACATCCTGCTGCATATTGACGAGGTCGTCTGTGGCATTGGTCGTACCGGCACATGGTTTGGCTATCAGCAATATGGCGTGAAGCCCGATTTCGTGACCATGGCCAAGGGCGTCGCCTCGGGCTATGCGGCGATTGCCTGCATGGTCACGACCGAGGAAATCTTTGACATGTTCAAGGACAATGCGGACGACCCGATGAACTATTTCCGCGATATCTCGACTTTCGGCGGCTGTACCGCAGGCCCGGCGGCGGCGATCGAGAACATGCGGATCATCGAGGACGAAAACCTGCTGCAAAACTGCACCGACATGGGCGCGCGCATGATGGGCAACCTTCAGGCGCTTATGGAGAAGCACAAGGTCATCGGCGACGTGCGCGGCAAAGGGCTGTTCCTTGGGGCCGAGCTGGTCTCGGACCGCTCAAGCCGTGAGCCGGTGAATGAAAAGCTGGCACAGGCGGTTGTGGCCGACTGCATGGCGCAAGGCGTGATTATCGGCGTGACTAACCGTTCGGTGCCGGGTAAGAACAACACGCTATGTTTCTCGCCCGCGCTGATCGCTACACCGGACGATATCGACCAGATCACCGATGCGGTCGACGGCGCGCTGGGGCGCGTGTTCGGGTAGACCGAAAGATGATGCAGTTAGGAAACCGGCGCTATCATCGCGCCGGTTTCCATGTCTTTCGACTATGCGTCGTCGCCTGGGATCAAATCTGCCGATACTGCCCAAAACTTAGGAACCGCATTGGGCTGGTCGCTACGGTTTCGATGGGCTGGAATCAACAATCTAGGGCCACCCTTTCGTGAACGCCCAAGCGAAAAAGGGCGCAAAGGTCACCGCTCTGTTTTGCCCCCTTAAATTCGCCATACTCCGCATTAGAATGCCACAGCATGGATATCTTTTCTTTTCAGCAGCGAATTTCCGACTTTCTCATCAGTCAGGTCATAAGTGGACCAGACGGCGCTGAAGAAGCAAAGGCTTTGCGGGATGAACTTGACGCGGCGATTGCCAAATATGGTGACACCATTCCAGAGTTAAGGCAGTTGGCCGCTCAGTTTGATTTGCTCGCCGAGACATCGTTTCGTCAAAACCTAACGAACCAATTCACTGAAGAGACCAAAAAAGAGTACGTACCAGAGCCACTGATTTTTGATGCCATCAGCGACGGTGATGTTGGGGCCGTTGCTGCCGCGTTGGACCATTGGGAAATCAACGCGACCCACGGAGAACTAGAAGCAACGGCGCTTTATAAGGCGATGTCTTGCATGTTTGGCGTGTCGCTGGATATCGTTCGCCTTCTCCTGGATCGGGGCGCTGATCCAAAGCTCGGGTTGGGGTCGGACTACAATGTTCTGCACGGGCTTGGTTTTGGCAATTGTGACGCAATCGAACCAAATGAACTGACAGAAGTGATCAAGCGATGCATGGCCTTGGGCGCGGATATCGAACAGCGGTCAAAAAATCTGCAATGGACGCCTCTGATCACAGCCGCCTCGGAATGGAACCCGGTGGCCGTTGAAGCACTTATCTTGGCCGGCGCTGACGTTCATACCCGCTCAGGCACGGTCTCAGACGTTTGCCTAGCGGGTGAAACCGGGCGGTCCTTCGCTGAGGGACATGCTCCGACACTGGCCGTCTTTGACCGCTACATGACACAGTCCTGATGCACGACGAGCACTGCAACCTTATTTCTCTCAAACCCGCCCGAGACGCTACAGCCCAAAACAAAAAAGCCGCCCCATTGGGACGGCCTTTCATTCACTGTCTCTTTTCAGAGGATCAGGCGGTCAGAGCAGCCTGAGCTTTGGCGACGATCGCGCCGAACGCTTCCGGTTCGTGCACGGCCAGATCAGCCAGAACTTTGCGGTCCACTTCGATACCGGCCAGGTTCAGGCCGTTGATGAAGCGGGAATAGGTCAGAGCCTCGTCATGCGAACGGACAGCAGCGTTGATACGCTGGATCCACAGCGCGCGGAAGTTGCGCTTGCGGTTCTTACGGTCGCGGGTTGCATACTGGTTGGCCTTGTCGACGGCCTGACGTGCAACCTTGAAGGTGCTCTTGCGGCGGCCATAGTAACCTTTGGCGGCCTTGATGACCTTCTTGTGACGGGCGTGAGTTACGGTTCCACCTTTAACGCGGGACATGTTGGTATCTCCTCTTAGCGGTCGTAGGGCATGTAGCCCTTGACGATCTTGGCGTCGGGGGCGGACAGGGTGGTGTTGCCACGGGCATCGCGGATGAACTTTTTGGTCCGCTTGATCATGCCGTGCCGTTTACCGGCCTGGCCAGCAAGGACCTTACCGGTCGCAGTCACCTTAAAGCGCTTCTTGGCGCTCGACTTGGTCTTCATCTTAGGCATTTCCGTCTCCTTTCGGGGTTCGGTACAAAACGCGACTCGGCATGCCATCCGGCCGGTCACGCGATCAGAAGCGCCGTTTACGCAAGTTCGCTCATACTGGCAAGGGGGTTTTGACCAGAATCTGCGCTTTTCACAGGGTGGTCAGGCACCGGGGCGACACGCGCCGCCCCGGTGATGGGATTTAGTGGCCGAACTTGCGGATCTCGCCGCTTTTCAGCCGGGCCGCGTAGCTGGCCAGTTCCTCGCGCACCACTTTCATCAGGAAGTAGAGCGCAAAGACGTTCACCACCGCCATCGCAAAGATCGCCGCATCCGAGAAGTCGATGACCGGGCCAAGATTGGCCGCCGCACCGATCACCACGAAGACGCAGAAGATGATCTTGAAGATCAGCTCTTTTGTGTGACCTTCGCCAAACAGGTAGGTCCAGGCCTTGAGGCCGTAGTAAGACCAGCTGATCATGGTCGAGAAGGCGAACAGAACCACCGCGATGGCCAACACATAGGGGAACCATCCAAAGGCGCTGGCAAAGGCTGCCGAAGTCAGGCTGACGCCCGAGTTGCCATCGACAGTAGCAATGGCATTGCCCGCTTCGTTCAGCATGTAATTGCCAGTTGCCGGATCAATGATCAGCTGCTGGGTGATGATGATCACCAGCGCGGTCATCGTACAGATCACAACGGTGTCGATGAACGGCTCGAGCAGCGAAACAAAGCCCTCGGTGATCGGCTCTTTTGTCCGCACCGCCGAGTGCGCAATCGCCGCAGAACCAACGCCCGCTTCGTTCGAGAACGCCGCACGGCGGAAGCCCTGGATCAGCGCGCCGACCATGCCGCCAGCAACGCCAAGGCCGGTAAAGGCACCTGCGAAGATCTGGCCAAAGGCCCAACCGATCTGATCAGCGTGCATGATGATGATGACCAGCGCGGCCAAGACATACATGACACCCATGAACGGAACGACCTTTTCCGTAACACGCGCGATGGATTTCAGGCCGCCAACGATCACGGCAAACACGATCCCCGCAAAGACCAGACCTGTGATCCACCCCGGATAGTCGCCAACGATGCCTGCGATCTGCTGATGCGCCTGGTTTGCCTGGAACATGTTGCCACCGCCCAGCGCACCCAGGATACAGAAGATCGAGAACAGAACCGCAAGGATTTTACCGCCGGGCAGACCCAGTTCGGCAAAGCCCTTGGACATGTAATACATCGGACCACCCGAGACCGTGCCATCCTCGTATTCGTTGCGGTATTTGACGCCCAGCGTACATTCGGTGAATTTCGAGGCCATCCCAAGAAGGCCCGCGACGATCATCCAGAATGTGGCACCCGGCCCACCGATCCCGACAGCCACCGCCACACCAGCGATGTTACCAAGACCAACCGTCCCGGACAGGGCCGTGGCAAGCGCCTGAAAGTGGCTGACCTCACCCGCGTCGTTCGGGTCGGAATAGTCGCCTTTGACCAGACTGATCGAATGACCAAAGAACCGCAGTTGCACAAAGGCAAAATACAGCGTGAAAACCGTTGCCGCGACAACCAGCCATCCCACGATCCAGGGGAATCCGGTACCCGGGAAGGGCGCGAAGATAAAGCTGACAAACGGCCCGGTGAAATCGGCGAAAGCCTGGTTGATTTTGTCGTCCAGTCCCGCTGCCTCTTGCGCCAGAGCGGGACTTGCTAAGAAGCTGGCGATTGCGGCCAGACCCAAGTGTTTTGGCATGTTCATAATCGTCGCCCCTCTCAATTCACTACTGTGACAGGCACATCGGCATGCATCACAAGGTTCTGCGTCGAACTGCCAAACAGCCGTTTCTTGAACCCATCTGCCGACGCGCGGCCTACGATGATCTGCGTTCCACCGTTTTCGACCGTAATCGCGTTGAGAGTTTCGGCCACGTCGCCGTGGCGCACGATGCCATGCGCCGAGAACCCGGCAGAGGTCAGAGCATCCACGGCCGGCTTGACGACCCGCGTCGTCGCCAGTTCGACCTCTTCCTCGCGACGCTTGTGCCGCAACGCGTTTTCTTCAGGTGTTTGGAAAGTGAAAGGGGACCATTCGATAACGTAAACCACCAGCAATTCACACGTTCCGATCCGTTCCGCCAAATCCTTGGCAAAAGCGATCGCGCGCTCTCCGGTTTCTGTCCCGTCCAGTCCAATGACAATTTTGGTTGTCATGACGTTCCTCCGATTTTGTTGATTATACCGGGGCCCGTGCCCCCGGCCGGGCAGCCGGAACCTGGAACTTATTGAGTAGACCGCCCATGCGGATCAGTATCCAAGAAAAACACCGAAAAATAGAGGGGAAACTGAAAGATTCACCCCCTATTTGGATATCATATTGTTTTATATTTATTTTTTCTGCTTATTTTTTAGACTCTCAGCGTTTGCAGAGAGTCAATCCGCCTTACCTCAACCCGGATCAGTGTTGTAAATCAACCGCTCGTCACAGGGTGCGATACGCAGGATGTTGGTCGTCCCCGGCACGTTGAAGGGGACACCCGCCGTGACTACGATCTGGTCAGCTTCAGCCGCAAACCCGCCCGCGCGGGCGGCACGAGCTGCATTCACCACAGCGCCTTTGAACCGCTCAAGCTCGGGCGTCATCACGCAATGGCACCCCCAGGTCAGGCACAGGCGGCGGGCCGTGCCTTTGGCTGGTGTCAACGCAAGGATCGGAACACCCGGACGCTCACGCGCCGTCAGCAAGGCGGTTGTTCCGCTTTGCGTGAAGCAACAGATCGCCTTGATTTCGGTTTTTTCTGCGATCTCTCGCGCGGCGGCAACAATGCCGTCCGCCACTGATGTGCCTTTGGCCGACCGAGATGAAGCGATGATTTGCGAATAGGTCGGGTCCGCTTCGACCTCGATAGCGACCTTATTCATCGTCTGCACGGCCTCGATCGGGTAAGACCCCGCGGCGGATTCAGCACTGAGCATGATGGCATCCGTGCCCTCATAGATTGCGGTGGCCACATCCGAGACCTCGGCGCGCGTTGGCATGGGGCTTTCGATCATGCTCTCCAGCATTTGTGTTGCCACAATCACCGGCTTGGCCGCTCCACGGCATTTCCGAACAAGGCGCTTCTGGATTGGCGGAACAGCCGACACAGGCAGTTCCACACCCAGATCACCCCGCGCGACCATGATCCCGTCGGACGCATCAAGAATATCGTCAAATGCCTCAACCGCCGCCGGTTTTTCGATCTTGGAGAGGATCGACGCGCGGCCGTCGGCCAAGGCGCGGGCCTCGAACACATCTTTGGCACGCTGCACAAAGCTCAGCGCCAGCCAGTCGACCCCCAACTGACAGACAAATTCCAGATCGTCGCGATCTTTGGCGGACAAAGCTGCCAGCGGCAGTACAACGTCCGGCACGTTCACACCCTTGCGGTTGGAGATCGTGCCGCCCACTTCGACGGTGCAGTTGGCGTAGTCCTGGCCGCAGTCTTTAACGATCAGGCGGATTTTACCATCATTGACCAACAGGCGCGCGCCCGGTTCCAGCGCGGCGAAAATTTCCGGGTGCGGTAGGCAAACTCGGCTGATATCCCCGGCCTCTGGATCTAGATCCAGCCGGAAATCTGCGCCCTCGACTAGTTCTTCGGCATCGTTGGCAAAGACACCCACACGCAGTTTCGGACCCTGAAGATCGGCAAGGATCGCGATCGGGCTGTCCAAATCCTTTTCTACCTGCCGAATGATCTGATGGCGTTCGCGAATTTCGTCGTGGCTGCCGTGGCTCATGTTCAGGCGGAACACGTCCGCCCCGGCCTCGTGCAAGGCGCGGATCGTATCATAATCGTTGGACGCCGGTCCCAGCGTCGCCACGATCTTTACACTTCTCAGGCGTCGCATTGGTCTTGCTCTCCTCACGTCGTCTTTATGGTTTCGCGCAAATGTTACCGCAAACAGTGCGTCAGGCTGCTTATTGCGCAATTCCCTTTTCAAAGCAACTGCCCTACACCTGCGACAAACTAGATGACAGGCTTATGACGTATTCTCCGTTTTTTATCCACGGCGCTGATCGGCCGTCGCGCTGGCTGATCACATGCGACCACGCAACCAACACGGTGCCGCCCGAAATCAACGGCGGTGACCTCGGCCTGCCGCGCGAGGATATGGAGCGTCACATCGCCTATGACGTTGGCGCCTATGAAGTCTCGAAACATCTGGGTGAGATCCTGAACGCGCCCGTCATTGCCGCCAATTTCTCGCGCCTCGTGATTGACCCGAACCGGGGCGAGGATGACCCGACCCTGCTGATGAAGCTTTATGATGGGTCAATCATTCCCGGCAATCGCCATGCCGACGACGCCGAACGCGAGCACCGCCTGAACATGTGCTACGGCCCCTACCACAACGCGCTGGCTGAATTGGCCGCCCTGCCCCACGCGGTGATCGTGTCGATGCACTCGTTCACCCGGCAACTTCGCGGCCGCGATCCGCGCCCGTGGCACGTAGGCGTGTTGCACACCCCAGACGAGCGGTTTTCGCGCCCGCTGATCAACCGGCTGCAGGCCGAGGACGATCTGTGCGTCGGCATCAACGAGCCCTATACCGGAGTTCTGCCCGGCGACGCGATCGACAAACACTGCACGGCTTTTGGCCGCCCCAACGCGTTGATCGAGCTGCGCAACGACTTGATCGCCGATCATGCAGGGCAGCGCGCATGGGCCGAACGGCTGGCGGTTGTTCTGAAGGATGCTCTGGAGGACAGCGACCTTTAAGCGCACAACATTGTGAGGTTCGTCGCCAACCCATATATATCGTGGGAAAGGGGGCGACTATGACACAAGAATTCCTCACCTCCGTCTTTGGCTGGATGGCCGTAATCAACATCGCGGTATTGCTGTTCACCACAGCTATGGTTCTGCTTTTGCAGGACTGGATTGCCGGTATCCACGGCAGGATGTTTCAGATGGAACTCTCGGACGTGAAACGGGCCTATTTCAGGTATCTCGCCAATTACAAAATTCTGACATTGATCTTCTGCATCGTCCCGTGGCTGGCGTTGAGACTGGCCTGACACGTCGATTGTTGAAACATCGCCACCGGACCGCTAGGTCAGATACAACGATACTGCCACCCGGAGCCAGACCATGGACAAGCAAACCGAAATCGAACTTCAGGCCGCCGCGTTCCGTCGGCTGCAAAAGCACCTGATGGAAGATCGCACCGACGTACAGAACATCGACATGATGAATCTGGCCGGGTTCTGCCGCAACTGCCTGTCGCGCTGGTATCAGGAAGCGGCCAATGAAAAAGGCATCGAGATGGGCAAGGACGAAGCCCGTCAGATTTTCTACGGCATGACCATGGATGAGTGGAAAGCCAATTATCAGACCGAGGCCAGCCCCGAGAAACAGGCCGCGTTCGAGGTCGCGTTTGAAGAAAACGTCGGCAAGAAAGGCTGACGCATTGAAAGAAAGGCCCGCCAATTCAGCGGGCCTTTTTACTCAGATCGCCGCTTTGCGGCTTTCGTCCAGATAGATCTCGCGCAGACGTTTGGCGATTGGGCCGGGCGTTCCCTCGCCCAGCGCGACCCCGTCGATCTCAACCACCGGCATAACGAATGCACTGGCCGAGGTGGTGAAGGCCTCATCCGCCTCTTTCGCCTCGTCGATGGTGAACAAACGTTCTTCGACTTCCATCTGCGCCTCAGCCGCCATGCGCAGAACAGCCTTGCGGGTGATACCGTGCAGGATTTCGTTGGACAGCGGGCGGGTGACGATCTTGCCGGCTTTCACGAAATAGGCGTTGTTGCTGGTGCCTTCGGTGACATAGCCATCTTCGACCATCCACGCATCGTCGCACCCGGCGGCCTTGGCCATCATCTTGCCCAAGGACGGATAAAGCAGTTGCGTTGTCTTGATGTCGCGACGACCCCAGCGGATATCGTCGATCGAGATGATCTTGGCGCCTTTCTGCGCCGCAGGACTGTCGGCCAGTCCCGGCTTGTTCTGGGTAAACAGAACCAGCGTCGGCTTGGTGTCGGCCGCAGGGAACACAAAATCCCGGTCTCCATCGCTGCCGCGTGTGACCTGCAAATAGATCAAGCCCTCAACGATCCCGTTCACCTCGACCAGCTTGCGGTGAATTTCCAGCAGCTCATCCTTGTTGCAGGGCTCGGCCATCTGCAGCTCGTCCAGCGAGCGTTTCAGGCGCACTGCGTGGCCCTCAAAGTCGATCAGCTTGCCGTCCAGCACGCTGGTCACCTCATAAACGGCGTCAGCCATCAGGAAACCACGGTCAAAGATCGAGACCTTGGCCTCGGTCTCGGGCAGGTATTCGCCATTCACGTAAACGGTGCGTGTCATCTTGTTCTCCTCAGCCCCAGAGCGCGCTTGAAGGCGGATGCACTCCAGCGTCATCAAAAATCAGCGGGTTGGTGCGGTCTTCGGCCAGAAGAAGCGGGCCGTCAAGGTCCGTTACCATCGCACCCTGCGCCAACAGTGTCGCCGGTGCCATAGCCAGAGAACTTCCGACCATGCAGCCGACCATCACTTGATAACCCTCGGCCAGCGCCTGTTTGCGCAGTTCCAGCGCCTCGGTCAGGCCGCCGGTTTTGTCGAGCTTGATGTTGACCACGTCGTATTTACCCTTCAGCGCCGGAAGGCTGGCGCGGTCATGGCAGGATTCGTCGGCGCAAACCGGCACCGGGCGCTCCATCCCGATCAGCGCGTCATCTTCACCGGAGGGCAGAGGCTGTTCGACCAGCGCCACCCCCAGACGCACCAGATGCGGCGCAAGATCGGCGTAGACGGCGGCAGACCAGCCCTCATTCGCGTCGACGATGATCTTGGCATTCGGCGCCCCTGCGCGGACGGCCTCAAGCCGGGGCATGTCATCCGGTGTGCCCAGCTTGATCTTCAGCAGCGGGCGATGCGCGTTCTGCGCCGCCTGCGCTTGCATTGCCTTGGGCGTATCCAGCGAAAGGGTATACGCCGTGATCTCCGGCCCCGGAACCGGCAGACCTGCCAGGTCCCAGGCCCGTTTACCTGCGCGTTTGCACTCCAGATCCCACAGCGCGCAATCCACCGCATTTCGTGCAGCCCCGGCGGGCAGCAGGTCCATCAGCGACTGACGTGTAAATTCGGCTGGCAGGCCGGCGATCTCAGCCTCAACCGACTCGAGCGTCTCATTGTAGCGCGCATAAGGAACGCATTCTCCCCAACCCTGATGCGCCCCATCCGAAATCCGGACCGTCAGGACCTTCGCCTCGGTCCGCGACCCGCGCGAGATGGTGAACACCTGCGCCAGCCGAAACACATCACGAGAGACCTCTACCTGCACGCGCCTACCCTTTCAGTTTAGTATCCAAAAGGCCGGCAACGAACGCCACCGGCCCAGCGCTTAGATCACAGCGCGGCCAGCGCATCCACCAGTTTACCCGCACCAAACCGATAGGGATCGGTGGCGGGCAGGCCCATTTCGGCCTCAACCTCGGCGATATAGGCCAAGGCGTCCTCTTCGCTCAGGTTCTGCGTGTTGATCGACACCCCGACAACCTGACAGGCCGGGTTTGCGATCCGGGCCATCGGAAGGGCGGCGTCGCGCAGCTCAGGCAGCGTTGGCAGAGAATATTCCGGCAGGCCGCGCATATGAGTCCGGGTGGGTTCGTGGCACAGGATCAGCGCATCCGGCTGGCCGCCATGGATCAGCGCCATGGTCACGCCGGAATAGGACACATGATAGAGCGAGCCCTGCCCTTCGATGTGATCCCAGTGATCCGCGTCATTCTCGGGCGTCAGGTATTCAACCGCGCCCGCCATGAAATCGGCGACGACCGCGTCCAGTGGAACGCCCTGCCCGGTGATCAGAATGCCCGTCTGACCGGTGGCACGGAAGGTGGATTTCATACCCCTCTTGCGCATCTCGGCGTCCATCGACATGGCAGTATACATCTTGCCTGCCGAACAATCGGTGCCCACAGCCAGACACCGCTTACCCGTGCGTTTGCGACCATTTGCAATCGGATACCCAACTGTCGGCACCCGGACATCATGCAACGTGCAGCCATGAGTCTGAGCAGCCGCAACCAGATCACCTTCATCGCGCAGCAGATTGTGCAGGCCGGACGCCAGATCATAGCCCATCTCCAACGCTTCGATCAGCACCTTTTTCCACGCCGCGCTGATCACACCGCCCCGATTGGCAACACCGATGACCAAGGTCTTCGCTCCGGCGGCCTTGGCTTCGGCAAGTGTCATGTCCGTCATCCCCAGGTCGGCCTTGCAGCCGTCCATGCGGAACTGACCCACGGCATTTTCCGGACGCCAGTCGCGGATTCCGATGGCAACCTTGGCCGCCAACTGGTCGGGCGCATCGCCCAAAAACAACAGATACGGTGTCTCGATCATTGCGGTGCACTCCTTTGATTCCGACGCAGATTATTGAACCACCCAAACGAGTGTTTCGCGTTTTCCTGCGAGGACGCAGGGTCGAGAGGGAAATTTTTGCGCATTTTCGAAAAAGGGCGCAAAAACATCCCAAGTTTTTAAAGCGATTAAACTTTAACCGCCTGCGACGCAGCGTATTGCGGTGAATGCTGCGATTGCATTGCCGCATCTGCACAAAGACGCTTGCGTAGCTTCGAGCAATTTAATACCTCAAGAGGCAAGAAAATCGCAATTTCCTTTCTCGCACGAGGTCCAGATGAGCTTTCGCATCCAACCCGCCGCCCCCGCGCGCCCCAACCGTTGCCAATTGTTCGGGCCGGGTTCCAACACCAAACTGTTCCCGAAAATGGCCGCCTCAGCAGCGGATGTGATCAATCTGGACCTAGAGGACTCGGTCGCACCCACCGACAAGGACGTGGCCCGCGCCAATGTGATCGAGGCGCTGAACACCATCGTCTGGGGCGGCAAGTACATGTCCGTCCGCATCAACGGGCTGGACACGCCTTATTGGTACCGCGACGTGGTCGACCTGTTGGAGCAAGCCGGCGACCGCCTGGACCAGATCATGATCCCGAAGGTCGGATGCGCGGCAGATGTCTACGCCGTGGACGCGCTGGTCACAGCCATCGAGCGGGCCAAGGGCCGCACCAAGCCGATCAGCTTTGAGGTCATCATCGAATCCGCCGCAGGCATCGCCCATGTCGAGGAAATCGCGGCCTCCTCGCCCCGCATGCAGGCCATGAGCCTTGGGGCTGCGGACTTTGCGGCCTCGATGGGGATGCAGACCACGGGCATCGGCGGCACGCAGGAGAACTACTACATGCTGCGTGAAGGTGAAAAGCACTGGTCCGATCCGTGGCACTGGGCGCAGGCCGCCATCGTTGCCGCCTGCCGCACCCATGGGGTTCTGCCGGTTGACGGGCCGTTCGGCGATTTCTCGGATGACGAAGGGTATATCGCGCAGGCCAAACGCTCGGCCACGCTGGGCATGGTCGGAAAATGGGCGATCCATCCCAAGCAGATCGCGCTGGCCAATCAGGTTTTCACCCCGTCGGACGAAGCCGTATCCGAGGCCCGCGAAATCCTTGCCGCGATGGAACAGGCAAAGGCCAACGGCGAAGGCGCAACGGTCTATAAAGGACGTCTGGTGGACATCGCGTCGATCAAACAGGCCGAGGTGATCGTGGCACAGGCTGAATTGATCGCCGCAAACGGTTGAAACTGAAAAGGCGCCCTTCGGGGCGCCTTTTTCTTAACGGCCAAAGACGTCGTTCGGCGTCCAGGTGAACCGTTCGCCTTTCTTGCCCCATTTCATCATCAGGCAAGACGTTCCGTATTTCTGAAAATACTTGATCTTCAGAGGGTACCATCCTGCCTGCGGGACTTCGACCTCGGTCCTCTGATTTGCGTCGCATCCCTGACGGCCGTTGAAATATCCAATTTGCTGCCCGCCGACCCAAGCGTCAATTCCGTCATTGGACCACGTCTCAAGCTCGTAGACGCCGGGCGCGTTGAACTTGATGTAACCGGTGATTTCTGCGGCAACATTGAACGCTTCGTTGAACGTCAGCACCGGATCGCCTTCCGACGTATCGCGATAGTCTAACCCGCGCAGCGGCTGGCCAGGTTTGGCCTTTTTCAGCAGAAAATCGACCTTGGACAAGTTCTGGATCTTGCGCGGAGGGTTACCCTCCCATGCGTATTTTACATCAAGCCCGGCCTTCGGGCTGGGCTGAGGGCTGGCCGGTTGCAGCTTGAGCGGCGCTGCCATGGCCGCGCCTGCAATCATCGCGAAGATTGCGACAAGCGCCCCTGTTCTGAAGAGTTTCATTATCTCCTCCCTGAGAGTCATCCTGCGGGGGTTCGAACCCCGTTTGATTAGGTCATTACCTGACACTAGGGCGTGAAATTTACCCTCGCAAGACGGTTAAACATCACAATCGCGGGGCTAGGCGCGCATATCTTTGGGAGAATCCATGACCACGTATGACGTAATCGACGTGACATGCGGCAGTGTTCCCAGCACATCCGTATGAAACGTCTTGTAGGCCGGAAGGTCTGCGCATTCGACGCGCAGCAGGTATTCTATGGTGCCGGTGATGTTGTGACACTCGACCACTTCGGGGGCACGCTGAAGGGCGCGCTCAAACCCTTCCTGCGCGGCCTTGGTATGCTCGCCCAGACCCACGCCGATATAGGCCACGAACCCCACACCAACCGCCGCCGGGTTCAAGACCACGCGGTATCCGGCGATCACGCCTGAACGCTCCAGCTCTTGCACGCGGCGCAGGCAGGCGGACGGGGAAAGCCCGACGCGTTCGGCCAAGTCCAAGTTGCTGATCCGTCCGTCACGCGAAAGCTGGTGCAATATTTGCTGATTTATGCGGTCTATCTTGGTCATTAATTGCGAAAGTATGACAACTACGCACAAAAACGCAATTTCATTTGCCCCCTGCGCAGCAATTATCCCTTTCATGACTTATGAGATTCTTCTGGCCCTGATCACGTTTGCCTTTGTTTCGTCCATTACACCCGGACCAAACAACCTGATGCTGATGGCGTCCGGCGCGAATTTTGGTTTTCGCCGGACGGTACCTCACATGTTGGGGATCGGACTGGGTTTTACGGTGATGGTGCTGCTGGTCGGGGCCGGTTTGGTGCAGGTCTTTGACCGGTTTCCAATCAGCTATACGATCCTGAAAACCGCCTCGGTCCTTTATCTGCTGTTTCTTGCCTGGAAAATCGCTCATGCAGCACCAGCCAGGGCGGGGGAGACCTCGGGCACGCCGATGACCTTTCTACAGGCTGCGGCTTTTCAATGGGTCAACCCCAAGGCATGGGTCATGGCCCTGACCGCCACGACCGCCTACACGCCCGAGCAGACTCTGAACGCCATCGTCATCGTTGCGCTTGTGTTTGGCGCGGTGAATCTGCCCTCGGTCAGTACGTGGACGGTTCTGGGGCAACAGATGGCGCGTGTGTTGACCAATCCAAAACGCTTGTCGGTGTTCAACTGGACCATGGCGGTATTGCTAGTGGCCTCGCTGTACCCCATTCTATGGCCGACGTAACCGGCTTCTTGGCGAAGAAATCTGACGGCAACAAAGGCCGATCGCATTGCCCGAGTTGCATCCGGCGCGACGTCAGGTCATATAGCAGGGAAATTCCGCGTTGAGAGGCGTCATGACCCAGTATCTGGATTTCGAAAAACCCCTGGCCGAGATTGAAGGCAAGGCCGAGGAATTGCGCGCCCTGGCCCGCGCCAACGAAGAGATGGACGTGGCCGAAGAAGCCGCCGCACTGGACGCCAAGGCTGCCAAGCTGCTGGACGAGCTTTATGCGGATCTGACCCCGTGGCGCAAATGTCAGGTGGCGCGGCACCCAGAACGCCCGCATTGTCAGGACTACGTCAAGGAACTGTTCACCGAATTCACGCCGCTGGCGGGGGACAGAAACTTTGCCGACGACCTGGCCGTGATCGGTGGGCTTGCACGTTTCAACGACCAGCCCGTCATGGTGATCGGGCACGAAAAAGGCTCGGACACCAAGTCGCGGATCGAACGGAATTTCGGCATGGCCCGGCCCGAAGGATACCGCAAAGCCGTCCGGCTGATGGAAATGGCAGGGCGGTTTGGGCTGCCGGTCATCACCCTTATCGACACGGCTGGTGCTTACCCCGGGAAGGGAGCTGAGGAGCGCGGCCAGTCCGAGGCGATCGCCCGCTCAACCGAGATGTGCCTGAAAATTGGCGTCCCCTTGGTTTCGGTCATCATAGGCGAAGGCGGCTCGGGCGGCGCTGTGGCATTTGCCACAGCAAACCGCGTGGCGATGCTGGAGCACTCTGTTTACTCGGTCATCTCGCCCGAGGGCTGCGCGTCGATTCTGTGGAAAGATTCGGAAAAGATGCGCGAAGCGGCTGAGGCCCTGCGCCTGACCGCGCAAGACCTCTACAAACTGGGCGTCTGCGACCGTATCATTACCGAGCCCAAAGGCGGCGCACATCGCGATCGCGCGGCTGCGGTTGACTCGGTTCGCGCTGCGATTGCCGCTATGCTGAACGAGCTTGAAGGCAAAGACGCGGCGGCCCTGATCCGCGACCGCCGTCAGAAATTCCTCGATATCGGTTCAAAAGGGCTGGCCGCGTAACGCGCCTAGCCCCCCAACTGCCGCAATAACGCGACCGAGGGCTCGCCCGTCACTGGCAGACCCTTGGCGCCTTGATAGGCGCTGATGGCGGATTTCGTGTTGTTCCCGATCACGCCGTCTGCGCCCTGCGTATCATACCCGGCCGAGGTCAGTCGGCGTTGCAGTTCCTTGCGATCCTCCAGAGTCAGGCCGGTGGCATCCGGCCCGAATGAGGTCTGGAACGGCGCGCCGCCCGCGATCCGGTCAGACAAGTGCCCGACGCCAATCGCATAGCTATCCGAGTTGTTGTACCGTTTGATCACCTGAAAATTCCGGAACACGGCAATGCGTGGCCCCGGCGTTTGCGGTTGCAGAACCGCGACCGGCGTGCCCGAGACCGTTCCGACCTCACCACCCCAAGGCTGTCCGCGCACCCACCCCGCACGGGCCAGATATGCTGCGGTAGAAGCCAGCGAATCCGTTGGGTCATCAGACCAGATATCGCGACGTCCATCGCCGGTGAAGTCCACCGCATAGGCAAGGTAAGAGGTTGGAATGAACTGGGTATGGCCCATTGCCCCCGCCCAGCTTCCGGTCATCTTGTCGGGGGTCGTGTCGCCCTCTTGTATGATTTGCAGGGCCGCGATCAGTTGCTTTTCAAAGAAAGCGCCCCGCCGCCCGTCATACGCCAGTGTCGAGGTCGCCGAAATCACCGGCACATCACCACGGCGGGCACCATAGCGGCTTTCAAGCCCCCAGACCGCAACGACAACCTCTTTATCGACACCGTATTGCGCCTCGATCTTGGACAATGTCCCGGCATGGCGCACCATCATCTGCTGGCCCGTCTCGATCCGCTCGTCCGAGGCCGCGATGGCCAAATAGTCTTCAAGCGAGCGTTTGAATTCAACCTGATTGCGATCCCGCTCGATCACATCCGGCAAATATCCGGCACCCTGAAAGGCACGGTTGATCGTGGATTGCGAAATGCCCTGCGCGGCAGCGCGGCCCTTGAAACCAGCAACCCAGGCATCCCAGCCCGAGTTTGGAACGGCACGCATACGTGACGCAGGCGCGGTCGCCTGTGTCCCAGCGGAACACGCAGTCAAAAGGGCGGACCCGAGGCCGACAGAAAATACTCGACGATTGATCATGGCTGAAATCTGCTCTTGTTGTGATTTGTTCCAGAATACAACAGAGCCGCGCCCCAAACCAGAACGACGAACCCGGTCCATACAAAAGCAGCACCCTCGGCGACAAGCCGCCTAGCTGACCAGCATCCTCAGACCCTGCGTGACATCCGAGCGCACCGCCAGACGCAAACCGGGCTCGTCCCCGGCCTTGAGCGCGGCAATGATCAGCTTGTGATAATGCGGCGGCTCGGTACGGCGCAGACGGCCATAGAGCGCGCGCATGGTCGGCCCCAATTGCAGCCAGACGGTTTCGGCAATGGCCAGCATCGCGGGTGCCTGCGCCCTCAGGTAAAGGGTTCGGTGGAACTCAAGATTGGTCCGGATATAGCCGACGGCATCTCGCTTGGTGACCATTTCAGCCACGTTCATGTTGATGCTTTGAAGCCGGTCAATCAGTGCCATATGCGCCCGGGGAAGAGCGCGGCTTGCCAGCTCAACCTCAAGCAGGGCGCGCAGGGCCGCCAGTTCCTCGATCCGGTCATTGGTCAGCTCGGGCGTCGAGACACGACCGGACGACGACAGGAACAAGGCACCCTCGGCTGCAAGACGTCGCACCGCTTCGCGTGCCGGGGTCATTGAAACGCCGAACTCTTTGCCGATCCCGCGCAAAGTCAGGGCCTGACCCGGCGAAATCTCACCATGCATGATGCGGGCGCGCAGGGCCCGATACACTCGGTCATGGGTTGCAGTTTGGGTTTCTGAAGAACGGGCGCTTAACATGCCCCCATGTGATCACAAACTGACTTGTGGTCAACTCATGGCAGCGTCAAATCTATACTGATGAAGCTGCGCCCCGTTGTCGCGCAGCCACCGCCGCTGGTCTTTGTAATCTCCGAAAATGCGTTCGACCTGCGCCCAGAACGCGGGTGAGTGGTTCATTTCCGCCAGATGCGCAACCTCATGCGCGGCCACGTAATGCAGGATGTCGGAAGGGGCCAAAATCAGCCGCCATGAGAACATCAAACCGCCAGCTGAACTGCACGACCCCCAGCGAGACCGCGTATCCCGGATCGTCAGGCCGGAATAAGGCCGTCCCAACATGGCCGCATAGTCATCGCACGCCCCGGTTAGGCGATCCCGCGCCAGTTCCTTGAGAAATCTGGCCAACCGCCGCGCCTCGGCGCCCTTTGGGACAGCGATCTCATCAGTGCCCAACTGCACACGACGCCCACTGGCAGGAACGATTCGCCGTGCGATGCCCTCGACCGGGATGCTCTGGCCGAACTGAACAATCGCCGGGTCTGGTCTGTCTTCAAGGTGTTGCCGGATCCAGTCTTCTTTCATGCGTGCAAAGTTCAGTGCCTCGGCCTCTGGCACACCTTGCGGGTATGTCAGTGTAACGCGCCCGTCCAATTGGGAAATTCGCAGACTGATCCGCCGCGCCCGCGCTGATTTGCGCAATGTCAGCGGTACCGGAGGCGTCCCGGGCAGTGCGTGATCTCCCATATGCCTGTTTCTCCTGCTCAAAGGCTTTGACAGTACCCGCTGCATGTGGCACGTGACCTGAATCGTTGATACGACTCACCTGATATCAAGGGGATTTGACATGCCCAAGGAAGAATGGGGCGTAAAGCGCGTTTGCCCGACAACCGGCAAGCGGTTTTATGACCTGAACAAGGACCCGATCGTTAGCCCCTATACCGGCGAGATCGTGGAGCTTGAAACCGGCAAAAGCCGGATGATCGCCGCGGATGCAGAAGATGCAGCATCGGCCAAAGCGCGTGAGAACGCGTCGGATGAAGATATTGTTCTGGATGATGACGACAACGTCGACGTTGAACTGGACGACGATCTGCTGGACGATGATGACGACGACAATGATAACGTCTCGCTGGACGACATCACCGACATGTCGTCCGAGGACGAAAACTAATTTCGGTCAGAGGCGGCCTTGCGCCGCCTCGATCCTTCCCGGACGGCGGGTTGAAAGTTTTTAACCTCTCAGCCTGTTTTTGGACTTGCGCTAATCGCCACTGTCTCATAAACGTCCGTCCACTGCTTCGGCAGTACCTGCATGGGGCCTTAGCTCAGTTGGGAGAGCGCTTGCATGGCATGCAAGAGGTCAGGGGTTCGACTCCCCTAGGCTCCACCAAATCTCCATGATATGCTTTGAACTCAATAACTTCATGGTTTTCAATGGTTTTCCCGAGGGTCTGTTACATTGAGGTGTTACAGTGAGGACTCTTGAGAAGATGCCTGGACACCCCCGCCTGTATCGCCGTGGATCAACCTATTATCACCGTGCAGCCGTCCCGAAGGACATTGCTGACTCGTACGGCAAAGTCGAAGAAACCTTCTCTCTACGCACCAAAAACAGGGCTGAGGCTCTCGTTAGGGTCCGTATCGAAGCAGCCCGCATTGACCGCCTGTTTGAGGAACACCGGAGAGCGCTGAGCAGGCAACAGGAGAAGGATGCGGAAGCGCCTCTGGACGAACTGACCCTCATCCAGATAGCTCGAGCAAAGCAAGCCTACCTGCATCACCTCTTGGATGAGGACGAAGAGGCTCGGTTGGAAGGCTTCGAGGACCCAGACGATCCAGACGAACTCATCGCCTATGAACCACGCCCAACCTTTGAGGAATGGCAACAGGTCAACCAAGACATGAACGAGGTCAACCGAACCAACCTCGCTCGAGGCAAACGCGATAAGTTCTTCCGATCAGAGGCCGAGGAGATTCTTACGTGGGAAGGCATTGACCTGAAATTGGCCGAGGGTTCCCCAAGTTGGCCAAGGCTGATCAGGGCGCTCCAAGAGGCATCTGTGGAAGCCCATGAGGCGACGAAGGATAGAGACCTTGGCAACCCAGTTTCTACCCCGCCCTACCCCGAGGTTACCCCTCGCGGAACTGACGGTGACTCGGAGGGTTTTCTCCTGTCTGAGGCGGTAACGAGTTGGGAAGCGGAGAAGTCACGAGGCGCATGGTCACCCAAGGTACGCGATGATCATTTGGCTTGGATATCCGCCTTCAAGGAGATCGCAGGCGATAAAGCCCTCTCTCAGTACAACAAGGACGATGCTCGACGTTTCAAGGCAGTCCTGCTCAAGCTCCCAGCGAACTGGAAGAAGAAACCCGAGGTCAGAAACCTTTCGATCCTAGAGGCCGCCGATAAGGCCGCTGCGACAGGCATGCCACCGATGAGCAGTGCTACACTGAACAAAGCGTTACGAAGGGTCGGTGCCTTCTGGAATTGGGCTGAGGCGCACCATGACGGTATCAGAACCGGGTTGTTCAAAGGATTGACGATCAAGGAGACGGTCAACGCGCGTGAGCAACGCGACCCGTTCAGCACGGAACAGTTGTCCAAATTATTCAATAGCCCTCTGTACACTGGATGCCGGTCTGAGCGTTTCTGCGCGGAACCGGGGGATCACTCCATGCGTGGAACCGCGCGGTACTGGTTGCCGCTCCTCGGGTTGTTCACAGGGGCAAGGCTCAACGAACTCTGCCAGTTGAAAGTAAGTGATGTACGCGAAGAGGACGGGATCGTGTTCCTAGATATCACGGACGAAGCAGAGGATCAGAAGGTCAAGTCAGCGAGCGGAAGGCGGCGCATACCAGTTCACCGGCAACTTGTTGAGCTTGGGTTCCTTGAGTTCGTAGAAGAACGGCGGGATAGCGGTGAACGGCAACTCTTCTCTGAACTCAAGATAGATGCCTCCGGTTATCACTCAGGGGAGTTCTCGAAGTTCTTTAGTCGATACCTCGAGCGTATCGGTGTGAAAACAGAGAAGACATCATTCCACTCGTTTCGGCACAATTTTGAGGATGCATGCCGCAATGGCGGCGTTCTTCCGCACATTATGAACGCAATACAAGGTCACGCTGAGCTAGGCATGGCAGGGCGGTATGGCGATGGAGTTTATCGCTTGGGTCTCTTAAAGGACGCCATAGACAACATCCAATTTGCAGAGTTGGATGTTAGTCAGATCTAATGAAAGTTCATTTTCCGTTGCTTTGCAGGACAAACGAAACCGGCTACTCGCCTTCAAAGAAGCCCTTGGTCATTCGTCTAAATGCGTCTTGCACCCCGGCGCGGTCCGCTGCCTCGTCCGACAACCTTTTTGCGTAGTCGGGGTCAACTGGTGGAGTTTGCTCGACTAACGAGAGTCCTCCATTTTCGCCCTCCGGGAAGAATGTCCTCTCGCCAGATGCAATTTCATTAAACGTCGCTTCATGATCAAGACCAGATATGGTGAACTTACCGAAGTCAGGAGTGAAGGCGAACACCTGAGCGGAACCACGAATGCCCGGGTCCAAATCGTGCCAATCAAAATCGTTGGCTATTTCAGCTTTTATCAGTAGGCAGTCCTTTTCGGGAAAATAGATTGAGCGAAAATTGTGCTGCTGGTTGAAGTGCAATTTAGCCGCCACAAAATCGCCGAATATCTCGATTGATTGAATGAAATTCAGGCTGCTCGGCACTCGCTCGAACTTTCTCTGCGTCATGTGGTTCACGGCTGCAACGTCCGTAAAGGAAACGTAGATACAAATGTCCTTTATCCGAATGAACATAGTGTCCGTGGTCCAGTGGTCTCGATAATCATACGAACCGTGGCTTTCCCAATCTTCGAGACGATAAATCTTCATTGACCCAATTACATCATCCGAGAAAGCTGTGTTGAAAAGCACTGAACGGGCAACGCAGAAGATATGATGGAAGTTTGGCCAAGCATACAAAGCACCAATAGGGGCGTCATGTTCACGTCGATCCACATTGTATCTAAGCGAAAAGTCTCTGAAATGGACTTTGTAGTAGATGAGGCAGAGCCATTGAAATAACAGCTTCGGGTTATCATCGGCGAAATCCAGAAATGCCTCAAATCCACGTTTGACTATGGGGCTGATCTGATCTTCGACATTGTTGGAGAGGTACGAATTACAATGCACACAACTGCGAACCTTGTATTTTGAATATCGCAAGTCTCGCCCGTTGGGGAGAGTAATGCTCATATTCGAAATGCCGGTGTATCTGAGCAGCCAATCGGGAATTACATGCTCATTGTTGAACTCAACCCCGTCAGGATAGCATCCACACAAGAAGCAGTTTTTTCCGTCGATTATGTTCTCGGAAAAGTCCGCAGTATGCACGTACACGAACTCGCCATCGCCTCGCAGAACGCTTTTGTTTGAAGTAAGGAAACACGAGCCGGAGCGCATCGGTCTCAGGAGTTCCAGATCGTAGCTATCAGGCATCTGGATTTGACACTGATACTCTGATTGCCTTTCAAGGTAGTCACGTATGCTCATGAAATCATTGCTCGTTTTTCGAAATCCTCGACCTTTGACTTACCTAAAAAATCCGATAGGTTTCAATATCGAAACGACCGTCTGTCCAGGTAACCTCAGGCTATTTGGGCGGATTCCCATCCAGTGGTGCATTTGCCTGTTCAGAACGCCGTCAACACACCAAATCGTTTTTAGAAGAAAAATCTAAGTCTGTTTGACATCACCTGACCTTTCCTATCTCCCCCCATAGCCCCACTGCGATTACCCCAAGAGTTCATCAAGACCGGCCCGTACTGCAAGCCTACCTCGATTGTAACATCCACAACCTTCCTTGACGATTGCAACATAGCCGCCTATCTGCTTGAATTGAGCCATCAGAGGAAGGCCAATCAATGAAGCAGTACGTCACCTATCGACGTGTATCCACAACCGAACAGGGGCGCTCTGGGCTTGGCCTAGAGGCGCAGACACGGGACATAGACTTGTTCCTGGCTAACTACTCAGACGAACCCTTCGAGGTCATAGGACAGTTCACAGACGTACTGAGCGGGGCAGACAATGAGCGCCCGGAGCTAACCAACGCGATCACCTTAGCGAAGCAGACAGGGGCCGAGTTGCTGGTCGCCAAGTTGGACCGCCTGTCGCGCAAGGTATCCTTCATTGCAACGCTGATGGACGACAAGAAGCTGTCTTTGCGTGTTGCTTCGATGCCCCATGCCGACAAGTTCCAGCTACACGTCTATGCGGCTTTAGCGGAACAGGAACGCGAATTCATATCCAAACGCACCAAGGCGGCGCTAGAGGCCGCAAAGGCCCGAGGTCAGAAGCTCGGCGGTATGCGTGATGCTACGATGAAGCGGAACGAAGTTGTGAGGGCCAACGCTGCCGCAAGGGCTGAGAAGGTGCGGGGCCTTGTGTTGCCTCTGAGAGACGCAGGGAGGTCACTGCGGGAGATCGCTTCGGAGCTTGATAAGGCTGGCGTGGCGACTGCTCGGGGCGGTGCTTGGAGTGCCGCTCAGGTGAAACGGATTATCGACAGATTGGAGGTGAACACTTAGTTCTCTTCTCGCATTGCGTGTGTTCTTGTCCTTTCAGTGCAGCGTTTTGTATCCGTAAACTAAGGGCAAGAAGCCACAGGTCTGTGGGCTAATTCCTCCCCACTGAGTAAACACTCGGAACGTCTCGACTGGAGATCTGCTGGCCGGGACCGGACTACCCGAAGGCCCTATGAAACAAGGGTTCTGAATTACAGCTCCCTCATGAAACAGAAGAAACGTAAGTTATACCTCTAGGTATCACCATCGGCTCAACGGGCGGCATAACCTCAGCATTCATTGTTGCTCAAACCAATTCTCCCTCCCCAATGAAGTAAGAGAAGAACCAGGAGTTATTTCGCTTTGTTTCATCCCAAGCACTACCTCAGGTTCACCCCCAGTATTTCCTCTGTGCTGATGATCGATGATGATCATCACCGGTAAGTAGTTCTCAAGGTACACCTCGTTTTAAATCAATGGGTTGGAATTACTGCCCCCTTATGAATAACAGATACCAAGAGATTTACCTCTAGTTACACGATCAGGTTCCTCTCTAGGCTTCACAGTTCTCTGTCAGTGTACGTCCGGTGAATGTCCATCACCGGCAACCATCAATCCTAATCCCTATACCGCATCGATCTCGGTCCTTGGTCGATGCTGGTTCAGGTCTCACACGCACCCCTGTCTTGCCTGACGGGTCGATGTAGTGAGACCTATTACCGTTTCACTCAGTTCGTGTTGTCTTTGTGAGCTTGACACATGGACGGGCCGATGGGGGTCTCTGTTCCTTGGTGACTGTATCGCAGAGACCCCCGAATTATCCCAACGTACAACTTAGCGAGGCCACAATGATCACCTGTGCCTTAGCTACATGCGACAAGCCACTACCAGCCTACGAGTTCAGACAGCGCTTACCTCGGCAATGGGGCCTGTGTTCTCGCTGCCAATCGGTCGTCAGTAACCGAGGTGTTCCTCTCGGTGGCTATATGTCCGGTGGTGCGATCAACACAGTTGCTCGGTCGGTCTTAAAGAACATCAAGCCGACACCCTCAGAGATCGCCGAGGCCGTTCGGTTTGCCCGAGGCACACGCCATCGGGTCGGTGAATGGGATGATCGCCCAACGTACAGAATGGCTCCGCTGAAATACGGTCGAGCAAGGGCAAGGTTGCCGCATCTATTGGTCGGTAGACGGTATGAACCTAACCCGTCGGTGATCGGTAGGGCTTTCGTCCACTACACGCTCGCTCGGGAGTTCCTCGATACTGGTCATCGTTACAATGTCTTCCTTGCTGGTGGCACGTTCATGGGTCGCCAAGGTCTTTGCGTCCCTCCTGGCCAAAAGGATGCGGTATCTACCAGTGATGTTCGATACTCGAAATACCGCCTGAGCTACGCTGACTTCGCCATTGTCGGCACACACGCCCTACGCGCCGCTGAGAAGCTCGGCCTGCGTCGATCTGACCGAGACCTAACCGCATCCATCGTGACCGCGTACGTTCGTCTCCTAGCCTCTGGTGATGCACATCCACCGGTCTCCGTACCACTGCGCTCAATGCGTACCGACTTCCTCGGAGATAGCCTGTTCGATCACGTCTTGCCGAGGTCCTCGGCGATACCCCTGAGATACCACAAGGCAATCCGTCGTTCCTCTGGTCTGATCTCCGGTGAATGGCCCGAGGGCATCGACCCCGTGTCCGATCTGACACCCCGACCGTCACCCCTGCCAAAATCCAACGCAGTGCTGAAAGCACCCCGGATGCCAGACCCAAGCTGGTTGTTTGACACGTAAGGAACACCCAACATGCCCCCACCACAGCGTAGAGCGAAAACCAAGAAGCCACCCCGGCAGATGTACCTCAAGACCTGCAACGCGTGTGGTGTCGAGTTTGAAACCCACAAGCCAAAAGCATCGAGGTGCGACCGGTGCATCTCTAAGAACCGCAGGATCAACTACAAGTCCTGCATCTCGTGCGGTGTGAAGTTCCCGGCTCCGTTCGGCGATGAATACAACTGTCCTTCCTGTGCCGAAGCTCATGGGATTGGGCAGGCCGAACTCACCCCTAAACAACGCGAGACTATCAAGGCCGAAGAGACGCTCGCTCGATGGAAGAACAAGGTCGAGATACTCGAGGGAGAACTCGATGAACGCAGCAACGCAAAACCCCGAGGGACACGCAAGATGAGCAACAAAGTAAAGGAAAGCGCCGTCGGCGTGGCCTTCCTAGAACTATGCGCAAGGGACGGACAAGTCTCCGCGCTTTCGCAGATACACGAAAGAGACTTGGACGATGACACGAAGCTGCGTCTCATCCTTGCGTATTCCCGCATTCGACTTCGCGGATACTCGGTCGAGGCAATCTCGAAGCTCTGCCCGGTACACCTGATGAGCCTTGATGAAGGCAAAGCAATCGACGGCCTGCCCTTTGTCAAAAACCCACCAACACCGCAAGAGTTAGCCGAGATCGAACTCGGTCTTCGATAACCAACCCATTCCAAAGGACACAAGAAACATGGTTGAAAGAGTAACCCTCGGTGGCGGCGATGCCACCGCACAATCGATGCCATCCTCCAAATCATATGCTTCAAGCGCAGACTACGTAAGCGGGGGCGTAACCGTCCGCGACACCAAGAACACGCAGCGCGATGTTCACTCACAGGGCGATCTCAGAGACAGCGACGTGATCAACGTACAGGGCATGTCGATGAAGGTCGCGCAGGCCAAAGAACTTGGATTGCTCAACACCGTCTTTGACGAAGGTCTGTCGATTGGCGCGGCTCAAAGGGCAGCGCAGGAACAGGCGGCGGCAGTAGACGAGACGCCAGAGGAACCCACAGGCAGCGACACGGGTCATGCAGAGTTTGACAATGTCATCGACGGGCTGAACACCTCGCTTGATGACAGCATCATGACGATGGAAGAAGCCCAGACGTATGAAACAGCGTTCGGTCAGATTGCTATGTCCGGTATGTCCGTCGATGAGGTTACTGAAACCATGCGCGGTTTGGCTGAGGGTTCGGTATCGGAGCTAGACGTGGATGGTAGCACTCGCGCCATGTTCGCGAATGTCCAAAGCACAATTACCGACGCAGCAACACAGAGCGCAATGCAGGAACTTGGACAAGATGGCTTCGATTTCCTGAAACAGGCATCAGACACGCATCCCGGTGTTGATCGTTGCGTTCGCCAGTTTGCCGTGGATCGGGCAGCGGGTCGCGCGGACGGCATCACCTGGACCGAGTTCGCGCAGCACATCCGTGAGCAGCTTGGTCACTGATCTTCTGTCTCGGGACGAATGACAAGAGCATGACCAATCTATCAGACATGGTTTGGGACGTAGATATCACTCTGGTCCTGAACCGTATCCAGCCCCGCACCTGTGCCGACCCGGATTACTTCTATGCAACCGTCGACCTGATTGAAGACGGTCGTTCACCAACAGGGGCGGGGCGGTTGACGCTCAGTGAACTCGAAGCATGGGCAGAACGTGTGAATAAAGGAACCAAGGCCGATGCTCAGGATCAAGAGAGCCGACACCTACCTGAGGACAGCGATGTTCGCTACGTTGCCCCGCGAGAAGACCGCCGGCTTAGTTGTAAGGTACACCCATCATCCACCTGATCCACGCATCGACGCGGCAATCATTGATATCGAACACGCCAAGACCGGTCGCCTCGGGATTGGCTGGCACTACTTGGTACAGTTCGATGGCACGCTCGAACTCTGTAGACACCCCCTGACGCGTGGCGCAGTCGGTCGCGACAATTTCACCCGAAGCCATATCCAGATCGGCGTAGTGGGGGGCCGAGACCGGGAGACCGGCAAGTTCTCTGAGACTCTCACGACTGCCCAGCGTGGCGCCCTTGAGGCTCTCTATCAGAAACTCGCGGATACACTCGGTGTCCCCCTCGAGATCGACGAGAGCCTCGAGAAATACACCCACAAACAACACGAACAAGATGAAGCTGCAGAGGCTGAACTCGAAGATCGCCTCGACCGAACCGAGGCACTGACAGTCGGCACACTCTGACACCCACCAATAACGACCCTCGACCCCCGAAAACACCTCCCGTGATCCATTGATTTTATTGGCTTTTCCAATGCCAAAATCGACCCTCCGCAGGGGTCGGTAGGTAAGTGTTGTTTTAGGGGTTTTGAGGCTTCCACAAAGGACTCCTCCAAATGGCCAACGCCATCACAATAGGTGACGCTAAACGTCACTACCAAAAACACACTCCGCTGCACGGCAGAACCCGCCAGCACAAGGCAGACCTCGACGCAATCGCGAAGGCATCCACCCCGATGCCCAAGGCCGAAAACCTGATCGTTAAACGCCGCGACGAGGTAATCGACCGGAAGATCGACGATATGCTCACGCGTCTTCAAGGCCGTCTTACCCGGCATCGCTACGATCAATCCGCAGTGATCGCCCTCGAGCATCTGACAGATGATCCACTCGATCCCCATACGCAACTACCGATCTGGCGGGACATGCTGCGCCGCTCGAAGGGAACGACCTTGCCAAAGATGGATTTCTATCGAGATGCCCGGTCGATCTTCCAGCAGCACTCATTGTTCAACCCAGCGGCTCAATGAGGCCGTTCAGATCAAAGGACCATGAAACCATGACATCCAAAACCAAGCCCACCCCGGGACCGCTTACCGATGACGCTGAGGTCTGGCAGCGCACTCTGTCTATTCTCGCAGGTATCAAGCAGGTTGCCAGTGAGGTACGCGCAGAAGCTCGCCAGATCGAAGCAGCTTATCCTGATCAGTGGATTAAACCCGGACATTGGGAACGGGCCGATTTAGTAAGCGCCCTTAACAACGCCCACATGGTCATGAGCGCCGAAGTTCGCGCGATTGCGCGTAGCCGTAACTTAGCCATGCCTGAGAGTTTGAGGTGACGATGGACAAATTCAAAACCTCAAATCAAAGGTTTCAAGCGGCTCAGGGTTAACTCCTTGGCCGCTCCTACTTGCGCCACATCAGCTACGGCTTTGGATGTACTGTCAGTTGTTCATTTTCCGAGCGGCCTGCTTCGCGTCGTATTGCTTCCACAGCCCCATGTGTCCGTTTTGCCGCGCGTTTGCCAGCCATAGCTTCCTTCGAGCGTCGGGCATTTCCATAGACCGGTACTGTCCACCGGAGAATTTTGGCCAGTCTATCGCTAAACCAAGTTTGACCATTTCAGCGGATAGATCACGACCATCCTCAAGGTAGCACTTTGCAACAGTCCTTCCGTGGGTGTCTTGCTCGGTCACTTCGGCCCTAATTTTTTGACCCTTGCAAAGCGAAACGAGCGCCCATTTCGCCTTCTTTCCATAGGGATGGTTCATCTCGGGAGCATCGACACCAAACAGACGAACCTGTGTTTTCTTAATGACCAGTGTATCGCCATCTACAACGTAGGCTGAACCCGATAGTATCGTGACGTCGGGTTTCGGGACTGTATGGTCTGGATCAAAACGCTCTGGCTGCGATGTGCGCTGCCGTTGGTTCGTGGTCAATCTAGGTTTCTCATGCCTACCTGACTGACTCGGCGGAGTAGTTGTATCGACTGGCCTGTTACTGCGAATTGCCAAATACGCAACAACAGCCAAAACCAAACCCAAAACTATCAAGATTTCCATGAGCTAGGTCTCCAAGAGTTAGGTCAATCAAGTTTTTCGCACTGGATCAGGATCGAACCAAGCACACGTTCGGGTTGATACGCTAGGGACACCTCATATTCACTCAGGGAGATGTGACTGATTTGCCCCGCTGAGCGAATTCACGCGTGTGACAACGAGGCATGTGATCCATGTTCATGGCCACTCCCAGAATAGCTATCGGAATTTCAACTGGTTGATGTTTTTCCCGTCTTCTAGAGCTGGCGGCGCAATTTGGCAGAAAATCGCAGAAGAATGGCAATTTCGCAAAAGCAATAAATTCGTATCGTCCAGATGTGCAACCCAGGGTGAAAAGTCTTAATAAATGATTAAGTGACGAACTATCGCGTGATGAGTGTGGAGCATGTTGTAGAATGACGGAGAACAAGGATCGCTTGACGGCTGAGGAAGCTAAGGGACTTCGGACCGCAAAAGAACTAGAAGGTCATCTTGCTTGGTTGGATACTTTTACTCCCGCAGCCTTGGGTGTCCTAGCCATCGCATCTGGTATTTACACATATCTCGGCGTGTCCTCACTGCTTGAAGATAACGGCGCGGTCTCGTTCTTCGCCGCGGTCGCATACTCAATCGCTGTCTCTGTCGGCATCTTCGTCTTTTGGAGCTACATGCTCCGTCTGTTGCCTTCAATGCGTACGGCTAGTGGATTCATTGGTCTGACGATCTCAACAATTGTTGGCTCTGTCGCCATCATCGCTATGTCTAGCTGGCTGAACGCAGCTGCACTCGCAGGCTCGGCAGCGGTCGAACAACACTTGGAAAACACTGTCCGTGACTACCAAGCTGCCCTCGAGCAAGCCCACGACATAGCCCTCAGTGGCCAAGCGTTGGGTCGCGAGGTGGAACGCGCCCGCCAGAGTTTTGAAGAACTGGCTGAACTCGAGCAGTCCGGAGACCTCTCAGGAACCGCCGGTCGGGGTGCCGTGTTTCGTGTGCTGACACAAAAAGCTGAGGAGTTGCGAAACCTTGAAGAGCAGATCGCGGCGCAGCAAGAACCTATCGAGGAAGCCTTCCAACAAGGCAACGAAATCCTCGCAAAGATGCGCGAGCTTACCGTTGCTCCTGGTCCCGTGGATCGCCGTTCGGTTCAGTTCTCCGAGGAAAGCGTGAAGCTGGCGGGTGTTATCTCGCGCCTCAACCAGTACAGCGTGGCACCACTTGTTGCTCGCGCTGCTGAGGACCTGCCATCCTCGGTCGTACTACCAGAGCTTGATGGGCGCAGTTCCGACGTACGAGACGCGCAATCGTCCACAATCAACTCCGTTTTGAACGCGCTGGACCAACGCAGCAAGACACTCAAGAACGCTGCTGACGAGGTGTTGGACATGGAGCCGCCCATCGAGACGGCATATAACCCGATTTCCAGCGCCGATGCGGTGATCAAGTACGCCCACAACTTCGTACCTTCTTGGGCTGGAGCTATAGCCATCGACTTGTTACCCGCCGTGTTGGTGTTTGTGCTGGCTATCACACAAGCCGCAATCCGCAGTGGTAAGGACGGCATGAGCATTGAGGATACTCTGACTCTTTCTGACCTTAGAGCCGCAATGAATGCCATGAAGGACGTTGAGGCGACTATGGGCGTGGCAGACGCAGCTATCCTCAACCGCGCCACTCCACAAAAAGATGAAACGTGATGAGCCTGTTAAGCCGTCTCGATCCTCGTTCAGGGCTACGCTACGTTCTCATCCTACAGCTCGCTATTGCAGGCGTTCTGATAGCGTCGGACGTTCTTGGTGTAATACCAAGCCCGTTCAAGGAGCGTGTTCAACTCCCGACTGGTCCGATAACCCCCGGCGATCAACGTCGAGAGTATCGCACTGATCGTAGCGATCCGTCGCTTTTGCCGCAGGATGGACCTCTGGACGTACCCGTGCCAGAGGCTTTTCCAAACCGATTGGACTTCTCAGTTCAGGAAGTCGAAGGGCTGGGGAGAATTCTTCTTCTTAGCGGCCAGATAGAGGTGGACGACTCGGCCCGCTTCGCTTCGTACCTGTCTGACATGCAGGAAAAGCCCGACCTTGTGGCTCTCCACAGCCCGGGAGGAGTGGTTTCTGAGGCACTGTCCATTGGTAAGCAGGTGAGAGGTGCTGAGCTTGCTACAGCAGTTCTAGCTGGCTCGATGTGTGTATCGTCATGTCCTTACGTTCTTGCAGGCGGTGAGGAACGCATCGTCTCTCTTCGCGGCATTGTAGGTATGCATCAGCACTACTACGACCAGCCTCGATTAATACCTGTCGTTTTCGCAGTAGAAGGCATCCAGAAGGGACAAGGAGAGACGATGCAGCATCTGATTGACCTGGGTGTGGACCCGTCACTGATGCTGTTCTCACTGAACACCCCACCCGAGGAAATCTATGCGCTTATCGAGGAAGAACTAATAGATACCCGCATAGCGACCCAAATAGTCGATTAACACGAGACACTGAGGACTTCGCCTTGTTCAAGAAGCTAACCATTGCCTTCGCATTTTTCGCCACTACCGCAGCCGCCGGTGGCCTCCAAGTGCGCGACGCGGACACGATCGTTGTCGATGGCACTCCTGTCCGTTTGAACGGCGTGGATGCGCCGGAGCTTGGCACTCGTTCTGGTCAGGATGCTAAACGCTGGATGGTGAACTATCTTCGCGGCAAGAACATCGAGTGCAGTCTTAATGGCGAACGCACCCATGATCGGTGGGTCGGTGTTTGCTACGCGGACGGACAAGACATTGGTGCTGCTGTGATTGCTGCGGGGCATGCTCTGGATTGCGCGAGGTACTCGGGGGGACGCTATAGGCATTTGGAGACATCCGCGGCCAAATCTCGGTTGAGACGCGCCGGGTACTGCCGGTAGGTACAATCGCTGGCTGGAAAGCGGCCATTCAGGCGAAAACGCTGAAAGTCCGCTTAGAGCCCGAAGCGGAAGAAAAAAGCGAGTTTCCTGTTTCATTGAGCAACGGTTCATTCGCGTCATTGCCAAAAGGAAAAGGGCCATGCTTGAAAAAATCCGACAAACAGAGGCCCTTTAAAGATCGTTGCAAGTCCTTTAAGGGCAGAAAAGACGACCCCAGAAATCGTTTCTGTCTTTGTCCTCAAAGGACAAATGTCTTACTTCGCTGAGCTCAAGGAGCCTATCCCCAGTATCTGACACATGTCCGAAAAGCGTAAGCTCTACTTCTACGCCATCTTCGATGTATACAAAATGCTGCGTTGGCCCGAACACCTGAACCGGGTCGGAACTGATGAACACATACTCACCCGACAGGGGTATGACGACACTCTCGATATAGAAGTCGGCCTCGGGCGCAATATCCAGAATTTCTCCATTCTCTCTATGACCATCCCACTGGACCTCACAGAGCACAGTATCAGCGTCGATCCTCAGAACATGAGGCTCTCGGTCTCGAATGAAGGGCTCTGGAGGCCAAGCCGCTTCAGCCTGAGCAGAAGCGCCAATTGAACAGATCAGGGCGCACAACCTCACAATACTTTTCATCTTTTTCCTCAGCAGTGCTCAAAGAAATTTATGATGCAGTCTTTAGCCATTTGCTCGGCTTCTTTAACCTCTTGATATGACAAGGCAGATGACATCTCATCAATTAGTCTCACTCGGTCAGGTGTGTCTTCACCAAACCGAAGAGAGATGATCATCCACATCAAACCTTTTTGAATATCTCTCTCAACTCCCTTCCCGTTGGCATACATCAAACCAAGAAGTGACTGAGAGTTCGTATCCCCATGTCGCGCACCAAGAGAGAGCCACTCATGCGCCATAGCATCGTTTTGCTCAATTGTGTCCGTTCCGCTATATGCACTGGACCCAACGTGGAAAATTGAATTAACCTCGCCGACGCTGGCAGCCTCTTCATACCAATAAAGGGCCTGTTCAATATCAGGAGTAAAGCCTTCAACTCTGGGTTTCTCGAGTACAGAGGCATAAGCATACATTGCCGGAATGTAGCCCTCTTCCGCCAAGACTTCGAAATAGCGTACTGAAGTAGGGTCCCCACCCAGATGCATTCCAAAGGCGTCTTTCCATCTCTCTTCAAGCTCCGCCCAGCCGCGGATCATGTCAGCAACCTCATCATTCACATAGGGCAGCTCGTACACCTCGTATAATTCAGCAGTCGCCACACCATTAACAATATCGAGCACAGAATATCCGAAATTATCCTTGCTGATCACACTGGCGCCTTCACCAAGATACATGGCGACCACTTCCTTCATTGGACCACCAACTCGAAAAAGGTGCCAATGCAATGGAGTCATTCCACGCTTACTATCCTGCGCGAAAACGTCGCCGCCGGCAAAAAGGAGTGTGGATGTGAAGACGATTGCATCCTCATCGTCGGGATCCAGCGCGGCCCAAATCAATGGCGTTCTTCCGTCTTCCATATGCCCGTTGGCATGCTCGCCATCTGCGACAAGAGGCATGACATCAAGCCCGGAGTCGAGACTGAACATAAAGTCTCGGGAGCAGAGTCTGTCGCACTCGGGTGTTTGTGCATGCGCAAAACCGGCAAGCATAACAAGGATAGAGGAAAGGATCATTCTTCGCATTCTTGGGCCTTTTGAAAGCTAATCTGAGTTGCGATCATCTTTAGTGACCATAACAGCTCACCCAACAACAAATTCTATTTCTTGAGTGAGACTGCTTCTAAAGTTATTGAAAAGACACACTTGTTCATATTTTTTGCTCCATGCAGGCTCGCGAAATAAGCTTCTACTGCCGTTCACGAGAACTGTTGGCGGGCGCAGTTTCAGGACCGAGAAAGTAATACACCGTGCTGGTGAAAATGCTGGTATTTTGCGAGACCTCAATGTCGCACCGCTTGTGCCTCAATAACATGAAGGAAGGAAGTTCCGATCGTCCTTGATCGATTGAAAGCGTTCCTGGCAAAGCCACGGAAGTCTGATGCCAAAGAACCGTTGTCGTTGAACGTTATTCTGACAGAAACACACGGAAGACTTTTGGAACTGTCGTTCGCTGAAAGTTCACCCGAGCGGCAGAACGAAGTCGCTTTCTTGCTGGAATTTATGCTCAGCGAGTTGAGTCTGACGCGCGCAGAAGCCTATATCGAACCAAAGAACTTGGCCCATGAATTTATATCAGCGATGATCGACAAACGCGAAGACGATGCGGCTAATCTTGAATATGCAATTCTTAACTTGGTACGCGATGCTGGTCGCAGTGAGGAACAAGTATCGAGGGTCATGATGTTCATGGTAGCTCCAAACAGAGCTAACGATCTCAGCTGGTCACCTGTCGGATAAACATCCACCTTCTGAGTTTTGATTACTACTTTTGCCTGAAATGCGCAGAAGATCAGAAACCTCATCAGTCTTCATTTCGACTTTGCTAGTGTTGCCAGGCTAAACGCCAAAGGCAGCCCAGAGGCGTTCAATGTGCGACCTCGGGAATTGCGCAGTTCGCCTAACGACCATTGGTGAATGCAACTGTGTGCCCCGATAAGCAGGATGCTTCGTTACTACGGCAGCTATTGAAGTGTTGTTCTTGGTTTCGAACCGATGTCAGCTTCGTCCGCAAAGCGGTCGTAGAATGCATTACATCTAGCGTCCGCTCTGCGGCCATCTACCTGCGTGGTAGAGTAACCAACTGCGGATTTCCTTAGGATGCAAATCGCGCCTTGCGTCTCTGCCAACAACTGAAAAAGTGTTACAGTGGGTTGTTACAGCGCAGGAACTCTCTTACATTTAAGCCACTGATTTTATTGAAACCTATCACCTCAGGATCGCATCCCCTAGGCTCCACCAAAACCTAACAATACAACTAGATAGCAAGCATTAGAGCGGTGTGACACACAGGTGTGACACAAAATGAAGCTGCATGCGTATCTCTCACTGTCCAGACATGGCATCTACTACTTCCGTTGGCCACTGCCCGACACAAGACCAAAACCCCACACTAGACAAAGCAGCACACGCAGGACCCTTCGGGTTTCTTTGCGTACAAGATGCCCTAAAGAGGCCGGTACTCTGGCACGGCGTCTTGCAGTGTGCGGCGACACAATAACAAAGCACATAGAACAATCGGGCATGAACTACGGCGAACTGCGCACACAGGTGCATAAGTACTTTGCGGAAGTACTAGATAAGGCAAAGACGCGTAGGGATGAACTTGGCCCCTACACCGAACTGGAAAGAGAACGTATCGTCGACACCATCCGACTACATGAGACGAACAACGAAGACTTCTGGGGCATGATGCAAAAGGGCTACGCAACCCAGCAATACCAATCCTTTTGCGATGCATCTGGTGTTCCCCAGAAGCAACCTGCCAAAACCCAGTGGGCCATTCTTGATGAAATTCGGAAGGCTTGGATTGGCTTCCATGAAGCGATGCTGGAGCACGACAGAACCTTCGAGACATACAATTTCAGCAAGCCGCCCAGCGCGCCTGTAAGCGGCCCAGAGAGGCAGAAACCTTCTTCCGTTAGTGGTGCCACCAAAGTTGAAAAGAAGTCTCCAGACGCACCTTCTAGTCCGCTTCTATCCGTTCTATTCGCTGAGAGAAAAGCTGAGGCGGAACAGACTGGCCAATGGTCTTCCAAGCTGGTGAGCGATTATCAGACTTGGATAGACCTGTTCATTGAACTACAAGGTGATCGTCCGGTACTAGACTATCGTAAATCCGACGCACGTGACTTTAAGACAGCCTTACTGGGGCTTCCCACCAACAGAAACAAACTACCCCAGACGATTGGCTTACCTGCCAGTGAAGCCATTCAAGCCGCCAAGGATCATAGTCTACCGACCTTATCTGTAGGCACGATCAACAAAGGATTGGGAAGGTTACAAACAACTTGGAATTGGGCAAACAAGCAGTTGGACGAAGAAGTTACGGACCTCTTTGCCCCGATGAAAATTCCTGACAACAACAATGCCAGAAACCAGCATGACCCATTCAGCAAGGAGCAACTGCAAATCATCTTCAACAGCCCGCTGTTTGCTGGATGCAAATCTAGGCGCTTCCGTACTATCCCCGGAGATACCGATCTAAGCGACACGCGCTGGTATTGGCTTCCGCTACTGGGACTATGGACAGGCGCGCGGTTGAACGAATTGTGCCAGCTGAGCGTTGACGATATCGACCAGCAAGACGGCATACCTTTTATCCGGGTTCACGAGGGAGACGAGGACCAACGCGTGAAATTCGGCAAGAGCAGGATGGTTCCTATACATCCTGAGCTGGTGCGCCTTGGCTTTTTGCGCTTCGTTCAGGCACAGCGGGATGCAGACCAAAGAAGAGTATTCCCAGACCTAAAAGTTGGGGCTATGGGTTATCACTCAGAACAGGCCAGTAAAGACTTTAGCCGCTACATGGATGCGATAGGAGCGAAGACGAAAAAGACTTCTTTCCATTCTTTCCGTCACAACTTCAAAGACGCCTGCCGCCATGCCGGTGTGCAACCAGACATCAACGACATCCTATTGGGCCATGCTTTATCCGGCATGGCAGGGCGCTATGGCGACGGAAATGTTCCATTGTCACTGCTAAGCGAAGCGATCTGCAAGATCAGATACAAAGAATTGCGTTTAGAGCACGTCAAAGGGTTCCGAGACGCCGGAGGCTAAAGTTGGGCACAAGGCGGCCGTTAGCTGCAAATAGCTTTAACGCCTACTTTGCGGACTAAACGGGCATTGCGCAAGGCGACTAGTGCCACGCATCAGTCAATTGTCGCTTGCAGCTAGTGATCTGAGCGTTATGACCCTTTTCCGATAACGCGTTCGAGGAACTCGGCAATCCGACCTTCTACAGACATACTCACTGCATCGCTACCCAAACTGGCTGCGCCAGCGGGATAGAAATGGCCGAAGCCCGGCACCCATGCGAACTCGTGATCCACGCCAACTTTTTGGTAGTGATCGATGAGCATTGGAACGGAAGACAACGCGCCTGCCAAATCATACTGCCCCATAAACATTAGTATCGGTGGTCTGTTTGAAGAGGCCGTGACAGCCTTGTTCACGTCAAACCCGGCATCGGTTCCAGACAGGAGAAAAACGCCGGAGACGGGAACTCCCATACCATGCGCGACGTTCCAAGATGTTACTGCACCCGCGGAAAAGCCACCAAGCGCGATACGGTTCGGATCGATCTCGTATGTGTCCGCGAACTCGCGGATATGAAGCACCGCTTTGCGCAAGTCTTCGGCAGCCGAGATCACGCCATCAACCATTGTCTTCTCTTGTTCGGGGATGCTGAAATCAAGCGGCGGCAGGTCCATAGTCCCCCGAATATGGTTGGCTTGGGGCAACAGAGGCAACAGACTGTCGGGCGCGATCCAATCTGCTTGATACCCTTCCCCTGACGGCACAGGCCCTTCGGGTGTCAGCCGATAGTCGATTGCAAAGCACGTATAGCCCCTCGCAGCAAACCGACGGCAATAATTGCCCATCGAGGTATCCTGAGCGCCACCCGATTGAAACGTAAGCCGCGGACTGCCGCGATGGAATGCTCCGCCAAAGGTGAGGACTACAGCGGGTCGCGGCGTGGTTGTGGCTTCGGTCGGATGATAGATGTCCATCCACAAGTCGCGCGAAACCTCCTTACCCTCTTTCGTCACGACCCCCTGTCCATAAACCACGCCTGCTTCAAGCGAATAGGTCACCGGAACGGCCTGCTGAGCTTCAAGAGGGGCAGCCATTAGTGTATTTGAAAGGACTAACGCTGTTACAGCACCAAAGTTTGTTTTTCTAGGCTTGTGCAATTTGGTACCTCGCGGAAGTGTTGACGTGCTTATCGAATACGATCGTGCGATTGATTTGTAACCGATTTAGAGCGTAACCCTTTGGCTGTAGAAAGCTCAACACTCACGCGATGTGTGAAGTAATCGTCTGCCGCAAGCTGTGAAGAGTAAGATTAGCAACTCTACTTTGAACTTGAAGCAGTTGTGCTGAGCATTCCGTTCGACCGACCGCATTTCAGACAATGCCGACGACCGAAACCTATCCTTGGCTTGGCTCCAATCTAAACTTTGGAGGCCCATTCGGACACGACGGCCCACCCCAAAGCATTGGTCCCGCAACAGCTAACAGCAGAGATTTTTCCCGCTGCAGATGTCGTGCACGACTGAGATACGGGTGAAGCGCAACACGAGCATCCGGCAAGCATGCCTTTCTGGGCGATGCCCGATACATCGGCAAGCGCATACAGCGGCTTTGTCGGTGGATTTATTGTATCCCGGTTTGGCGATAATGACGCGCGGTCGAGATCGAAGTCGTCTGAAACTGGAAAAATGTCACCCTCAAGTACGGTCCCCCAGATACCGATGTCTTTAATCTTGTCGGCTTCCACGTCGAATGGGTCCTCTTCAAGGATGGTGAAGTTCGCCAACTTGCCGGGAGCGATAGAGCCAACCTCATCCTCCAATCGCAAGGATTGGGCTGCATCGATAGTCACAGCCCGCAAAGCGTCTTCGACCGACAGGCGGTGTTCTGGGCCTGCGACACGGCCGGAGAAGGTCGTTCGGTTTACGCCAGCCCATACTAGGAACAGCGGTTCACCGGGAGCCATTGGTACGTCGGAATGGAACGAGATCGGAATGCCGTTGGCCTTAATTGGCCCAAGGGGAACGATGTCATCAGCACGTTCCGGGCCCAGTCCAAACTCGCTATATCGATCTGACAGCGCAGTTACGTAGTATGGATTGCCGCTGACGATGCAGCCCAACTCAGCGATCCGCTTTGCTTGATCTTCTCTCGCATAACCGAAGTGAACCAACGTCGTACGGTGACCTGCCCGCGGCATCCGGCGCATGTTTCGCTCAACAGCGTCCAAGATCAAGTCCACGGCAAGGTCGCCGGTCTGATGAACATGTATTTGGTAACCTGCATCCCAATATGCATCGAATACGGGATTGAACTCGTCCGGCTGCATGATCCACTCGCCGTGGAAATCGCCGCCCACATAAGGCTCCGATACCTGCATGGCCAAACTGTAAACAGCGCCATCGGCGAAGAGTTTCACCTGCTTCGGCATGAACGCCGTCTTACCTTCGCCCCAGTCCAGCAGTTTTTCGGTCTCCTCAATCATCGAACCATTTTGAAAGTGCAAGGCAGCCAGGGATTTCCCGTCAGGTATGAAATAGGTCCTAAGTTGGGTATCGGGTCCTGAAAAGACCGCGTTGGTTGCTTCTTGAAGAGGCCGGGACAGCACGCCACCAGGTTCCGCAGCAACTGTGACGCCTGCACGGTGCATATACTCGCGCGCCAGCCTCAAACCCGCCCCCAGGCGCTCTGGTGTAGCAAGCACCGGAGCGACTGCGGGAAGAACGGCGAACATGCCTGCCTCGAAGAAATACCCGTCCTCGAAACTTGATTGCTCAAGAGCGAGCCCCTCAAAGCCATTAACAAAATCCTCGGTGATGCCCAGAAATTCCAATGCTGGAGTGTTAAGGACAAACTCGTGCGCAGATCGGTGAATTATGATGATTGGACGCGTGCTACTGATCTCGTCGAGTTGCGCACGCCTGATCTCGCCATGAAAGAAGTGATGGTACCCCCATGTCAGCAGCAAGGCATCGGGATCATCCATAGCCGCTTCGGCGGCTTGCAAACGAGACTTATAATCTGCTTCATCGACGGCGGCCTTCGAAAGGCCAGTCGGAATGTTCCAATCCTCGATCGATATTATCTCGGAGGTCAGGGTCAATCCCGCGAGGAAAGGATGCACATGCTGGTCGATCAAACCCGTGATAATAACTTTTTCGGAGAACTGATCGTCCAGCCGAAACGGCTGCGAACCGATCCGGTCAACGAGTTTGTCGCGCGGGCCAGCGGCCAGAATACGGTCTCCGACCACGGCAACCGCGTTAATAGCCGGGTCGTTGTCCTCCATGGTGATGACGCGCTGCGCTGTGTAGACAGTGATCTCGGGCAGTGTTTGGAGCTGGCCTCCAAGATCCTGCAATGTCGAGGCCGCATAAGAGGATGTGGCATTGGCAATCGCGATCATCGATGCGCAACCAAGACCAGTTATTGCTGTACGACGGGTGACATTCAGTTTGGTCATAGTTTTTCCATACTCAGCAAGGCGAACTATCCCGAGCCTAGCATCGAGATGATCTAAGGCAGAAAGGAAAATTTCTGCCGACTTTAGATTGCGCGCCAAGTTTCCCAATCAAAATGATGCTCTGAATTGGCAGCCACACTAGACCGCTTTGGGCTCAGGGTGGTCATACGCTGCATACAGCGTCAATGTCCGCTGCTCGGGCCAAATTTACTGCAAATTTTTGGCAAATTTTTTCGAGACCGTATCTATAGTTCCAGACAGGCTGAGTTCCCCCATGGGGTAGTTGGCATACGTCTTGGCTCTTTAGTTTAGTATTGCTGTTTCACAAGGCCCTGCCCCAGTGACACAACTGGCACACACGCAAATTGTGTCTCACAGATGTTGACTTTGATTTTTGAGACAGTATGTGTCTCAATATCTAAGACTTTGAGAGACGGAGCGGATCATGCTTGTTGGCTATGCTAGGACTTCCACTTTGGATCAAACGGCTGGGCTTGATGCACAACTACGGGAACTGGAACAGGCCAGGTGCGAGAAGTTATTCACCGAACAGGTATCCTCAGTGGACGTGAGAGCGCGTGAGAAGCTCACAGAAGCGCTGAACTTCATTCGAGAGGGCGATCACCTAGTAGTAACCAAACTGGACCGTCTGGCACGCTCTATGGCCCACCTGATGGAAATCCGCAGCCAGCTTGACGCTGTTGGGGCACACCTAACGATTTTGGGGCTAAGTCTCGACACTTCCACGGCCCAAGGCAAGCTGATGCTGAACCTGCTGGGAAGCGTGGCCGAGTTTGAGCGCGAGATTATGCTGGAACGTCAACGCGAAGGAATTGCCAAGGCCAAAGCTGCCGGAAAGTACAAAGGACGCAAGCCAACCGCATTGGCAAGGTCGGACGATGTGCTTGCGCTGGCAGGCGAAGGCGTCGGCGCTACCAAGATCGCCCAAGACCTCGGTATCAGCCGTGCATCGGTGTACCGGATACTCAATGCAGGTCAAAGCTGACCGCTGCTACCTTAGTTGTTAGCTGGCTGGACAAGTGCCGATCTGAACCTGAACAGATACATGCTCATGCCGGGTCATCTATCTTCTTTGACCTGATGTGTGCATTTGTGCTGATACTGTCTTAGCCCTCCCTCAATTGAGCAAATAAACCGAGCGGACAGATTGCAAAAGCGTGATCTGTCTGCCGCGACAAGGTTATATTTCAGATTACACTTACCGAATGTGTCATCTGTCTGCCGCTGCACGGTTATGGATTGGATTAGATACAGGATGTGTATCCGAGCCGCATAGGTATATCTTATACATATACTTATTACCAATACTTAGATGTACTCTTTGCATCACATGCTTAGTATATTACCTGTATATACATACTAAGGCTCTGGATAGTTGATACATACCGAGTACATTATACTACTATATGTCTGTATATACATAAGCTGTGCATAATACAGTTTAGTCTGTAGCTGGGTCTACTACCTAGTTACCTATGTAGTTCAAATCACCTTATATAAACCGAATAGGTTAGCCATAGTAAACACTAGCTTGATGTAACTTGTATATACATAGTGTAGTCAGTAAGTGTATCTATTTGTTTTTTAAACCTTCAGTACTGCGCTCGGTTAAATACCGTAGTAGAAGACCCGCGAGCAAAAGCAGCCTCATGACCAGTTCAAAGAGACTGCATCGGGTATAGAATAGCACTGTTGGTACTAACTTGTTCTATACACTTGGGACCACAATTGAGAGACCTTCTACCAGATGCTGTGCAGTATGGTGCTGACCGAGCTTACTGGCAGCGGAAAGCCTCTAGCTTCCCAGCCGCATTATCAAGACTGCACTGTGCATCTAGTGCGCTATCCAGTACGCAGTTCCTGCACTCTTGGTTAAGGGATTGGCCAAATCCTGCCGCTACATTCGCGCAGTTATGTAAGCACCTGCCACGTAGCAGGCAGACATCTCAGTGTCACGCATGTAGGCTTTCTTTATTGTTACCCAATTTAGCAGCAGGAGACTTACGAAGATGGTGCACAGATTGATAAAGCTCGGCGCACGCGCTGGGGTCGCCTTGGTTGCATCCGTTTCAATGGCTTGGGCCTGTACAGGGATCATGCTGACAGGAACGGACGGAAGCATCGTTCGCGCAAGAACAGCGGAATGGGGGCCATTCGATCTTGAGACCAAGATCAACGTCATACCAAGGGGCTTTGCTTACAGCGCAGGGGAGATGCCCGACGGGCAAGAAGGGGCCGATTGGACAGGACGCTTTGGGATGGTTGGCATTAGTATGCTGGACCACGGGGCACCTGCTGATGGTATCAATGAGGCTGGATTGACCGCCGGACTGTTCTATTTGCCGGGGTTTACAGAATACCAAGAGTATCTGCCCGATCTTGCTGACAACACTATACCCGGCGACCTTCTAGCTGCCTACGTCCTTTCTATGTTCGAGACAGTTGAGGAGGCACAGGCCGGTCTTGAGGGCATACGTGTTGTAGGAGTTGTTGACGAGACACTCGGCTTCCCATTTCCGTTCCACATGTTGGTCGCAGACCGCTTTGGTGGCCGGATCGTCGTAGAGTACATTGACGGTGAACTGACCGTCTTTGAGGCTCCGCTTGGTGTCATCACCAACTCGCCTAACTACGACTGGCACATGACCAACCTCAACAACTATGTAAATCTGACGGCTATCGGCCTTCCTGAAGTCGAAGCCAGCGGCGTCACCTTTGCCCCGCTGGGCGCAGGAAGCGGAATGATTGGTCTACCCGGTGATTTCACACCTCCTTCGCGGTTCGTCCGCGCGGTCGCATTCTCTCAAACGGCACGTGAGACAGAAGGCGGATATGACACTGTGCGCGAGGCGTTCCGAATACTCGACAACTTCAACATACCAGCCGACGCAGCAGAGGGTGCTCAGGACGATGTACAGTCTGAGGACTTGCTATACAGCGCGACACAGGTAACGACTGCAAGCAACTCACTAGACCTGACCTACTACTATCACACGATGTACGACCGCACTGTGCACATGGTCGATCTCAAACAAATCGACTTCGAAGCGATGGGTGACGAGATGATAGTCTTCCAAACAAGTGGCAATCGCGAACCCACAATCGTCGACATGACACCGACCAACTAGTCGCATGCGCACTTGGGCCACGGAATAAGTAGAGTGGGAACGTGGCCCAAGACACCAGCTCAAACGTACTGCTTGCCTATGTTCAGGTGTGACACTAAGGTGAGACACACTGCAAACCAACACACTACAATAGTGTTTACTATCAGTGCATTAGGCGTTCGGCGGCGTTTCCCCTAGGCTCCACCATATCTCAAGTGATCCGCCACCCATAGCTCTTCCTTTTTGACAGAGGCAATTTCCTTTGTGTCGGAAGCGGAATTCAGCTCGCTGTGCAGTAACAAAAGAGAACCGCATGCCATCATTGCTGCACCTGCGGAACTCTATCGTTGCATTCGAAGCTTTCAGTCCAATACCCAATGATCGGTACCAACGCGACGACACGCGTTAAGTCATTGTTGGCAACTCGTTCAACTGACTGCTGTTGCGTGAGGCTCCAATCAGAATGGAACTTCATTGAATTGCGCTACTCTCAAACAATCGTGGTCTCCCAACGACGCGAGAGGCTGTATCCCTCAACGTCTTGAGGATGATACCTCACTGAAAAGTTGCCAAATTACTTGACTCAAGGCGAAACTGCCCGTTTGTTGCCTGTTCTCTCAACCACGTCAAAAGAAGTAAACTTGGTTCTAACCGCGTCTAGGCTGCTATGCGCGAGATTTCGTTTACTGGACTCAGGTTTGGCGGGCGCTTTCGCAGCGGCAACATTCTCAGGAGCCGCTGGTGAAAGTCGGCCATTAGCACGGGCAATCCATCTTTTTCTCGGAGTAGCAAAAACACAGCGAATCCAATGAGCCTCGTTCTCGGATCAACTGCCGTTTTCTGTAACTGGCAACGTCTTCAATAATGCCATTACAAGCTCACTTCGGTGTGTCGCCAAAGTAACCTCCAAAATATGCGATCATTGCCAACAACACACCAACCAGTATCACGATCACAAGCAGTGCTCCGCTACCTTTGGCAAAATATCCCAATGAAACCAGGCCAACCACGAAGATGCCGACCAGAAAGTAGAGTACTGTATTGTCCATCTTTACCCCCGAATGAGTTGTCTACGCTCAACAACTGCATGCTCCACAAAAAACGATCCAAAGGCCGCTAAAAAAGGTGACGTCAAACGGCCTACGGTGACTGTCGAATGCCGCTCAGCGTGGCGAACAAGACCGGGACCAGGATCATTGTGAGCATCGTACCCACTGTCAAACCGCCCATGATCGTGACAGCAAGACCCACCCAAAACACGTCTGGCAGCAGCGGTATCACACCCAAAACTGTAGTGGCGGCGGCCAGTAAGACGGGGCGAAGTCTTGAGGCTCCGGCATTCAAAACGGCATCGTAGCCCGGCTGACCTTCAGCCAAGTTATCGTTGATCTGATCGATCAGAACGATTGCATTTTTAATCATCATGCCCGCCAGACTCATGCCCCCGAGCAATGCAACGAACCCAAACGGTGTGTTTGTGAGGAGCAGGCTCGGAACAATACCTATCAGCACAAAAGGTACAGTCAGGAAAATGACCAGCGGTCTGCGGTATGAGTTAAAGAGCCCGACAACAATCAGTGCCATGATCGAAAACGCGGGGATCAGACCCGGAATCAAAGAAGCTTGCGCAGACACTGTGTCCTCGTATTCTCCACCCCATTCCATACTGTAGCCCGGCGGCAATTCAGCCTCCAAAGCTTCAAAATCGGCAAGAACTGCGGCGCGATAACTTGGCAGAGTTACACTATCTATTGGGTTGGCTTGCACAGTCAGAACGCGACGCCGGTCGCGACGATTGATCGTCGGGTCTTCTGGCTGAATGTTCACGCCGCGAACGACCTGCGCCAATGGGACAGGCTCTACAGAAAACGGCGACTGCAGTTGCAACAGTTCAAAATTGTCCACGGCAGCCACATCTTCTGCGCCAGGCCGGACGATGATTGGCAGCAACTCGTCACCTTCGCGGAAGAGGCCGACCGCACGCCCGTCAAATGCGCGTTTTGTCGTGTTACCAAGATCTTCATAGGTGATACCGGTCCACCGCGCTCGGTCCTGGTCATAGTCTGGGACAGTCTTCAGGACACGGTTGCGCCAATCGGTGCGGGCCACTTTCGTCCATTGATGCTGATCCAGGATCGCAACTGCTCTGTCACCAATTTCGCGCAGAGTCTCAGGATCAGCATCTGCTGGGCCGATGATGCGGTTCTCGAACGCCCAGGTGTTGCTAGGTCCCACACCGAACTGACGTGTGAAAGAGGTCGCCTCGGGCATATTGGCTGATATCCAAAGTGATATCTCTTTAGTCATCTCGGGAATGTCGCGGTAATCCTCGACGTTCACAATGACTTGCGCGTAGGACGGGTTGGTTCCTTCAGGGTCGACCGGCAGGTAGAAACGCGGCGGGCCAGCTCCGATAAAGCTGGCGATGCCGGTCACACGATCGTCCATTTCAACCTTTTCTTCGATCCGCGAGATCGCTTCCGACACGGCTTCGATCCGAGTTCCCTCGGGCGCGTAATAGTCGATCATGAATTTAGTCATCGACGAGGTCGGGAAGAACAGCTGTGTGACAGACCCAAAGCCAACCCCGGCAATGACCAAAGCACCCAATGCCACCCCGATCGTCAGATAGCGCACGCGGATCGCCGCAGCCAGAAAACGGCGATAAACCGCATAGAAACCGGTGTCAAAGGTCTCGCTTGCTCCACCCTTTGGCTCCGGCAGCATGGCGACGCATTGCAGTGGCGTAACCGTCATCGAAAGCAACCAACTGACCAGGAGTGCGATCCCGACAACTGAGAAAAGTGTTCGGCAATACTCCCCCGCGCTCTCGACAGACGCAAAGATTGGGTAAAAAGCCATAACCGCGACAAACGTGGCCCCAAGCAATGACATCGCGGGACGCGTTGCAGCCTCAATCGCGGCCTTTGCTCGGTCCATTCCTTGCGACATCCGGACCATGGCGCCGTCCGCTACGACGATCGAATTATCTACCATCATGCCGAGCGCGATGATCAATGCACCCAAAGACATGCGCTGAAGATCTATGCCCAGTGCCGCCAAGGGTATGAAGGTGGCAAGGATTGTTAGAATCAGCCCGCTGCCGATGATGATCCCCATCCGAACGCCCATGGCCACGGTCAAAACGATAAGAACAATCGCGACGGCTTGGCCAAGGCTCACCAAAAAACTGCTGACAGCAAGGTTTACATCGTCGGATTGCCAATGAACCTGTTCGACCTCAATGCCGACCGGCAGGCCCGCAATCAGCTCCTTAATTCTCACGTCTACGGCCTCACCAACGCTGACGACGTTGACACCAGACTGGAAGGAGATCGCCAAGCCAATAGATGGTAAGCCGTTATAGCGCATCATGGTTATTGGCGGGTCAGCGTAGCCTTCCTGAACCTCAACGATTTCACCCAGCCTTAGCAGCTCTGGCCCCCGACGCTGACCGCTTTGAACCTGATCCAGACCACTCGGCCGGACAACTAAGTCTGCGATATCAGCTGGGCTAGTGAACGTCCCGCTTGGCGCAATGCGCATGCGGTAGTCACCGATATTCACCCGCCCTGCATCCACAATCGCATTCTGGGTTTGCAGGGTATTGAGAATGGTCTGAGCTGACACGCCCAATGCAGCCAAGGCTTCTTCCCGCGTTTCCAGATAGATGACCCTGTCGCGTTCGCCCCACAGATCGACGCGGCCGACACCGTCGATCAACGAGAGCTCTCGCTTGAAGTCTTCGGCATAGCCATCAAGCTCCTGAGCGGAGAACCCATCGGACGTCATAGCCAGCAGTAGACCGAAGACATCACCGAAATCATCGTTGATGGCAGGACGACCTGCGCCCGGGGGCAGATCTGTTTCCACGTCTCTGACTTTCCTTCGCAGTGTGTCCCAGATTTGCGGCAGCTGGTCCGACCAATAGTTCGGGCGAATTTCGACTTTAATCGTCGACACACCCGCCCTGCTTTCACTCGAGATGTAATCAATCTCCTTAATTTCCTGAAGTTTCAGCTCGATCCGTTCTGTGACCTCCTGCTCAACTTCTTTAGGGCTGGCGCCAGGATAGAGGGTGGTCACAACCGCAGTCTTGATAGTGAACTCAGGGTCTTCTAGCTGCCCCAGACTAAAGAAAGCCGAAATGCCGCCCAACGTGAGCATGACGACAGTGAACCAAACAAATTTGGCGTTTCGGATCGAAAAAGCCGCCAAACCCATTAGTCCGTGCCCTCAGAAAGCAGCGAAACTTTCTGACCTTCTCGCAGAGAGTTTGCCCCGGCAGTGACTACCACGTCACCAAATTCCAAACCTTCACTAACGGCCACCCCTTGCGACCGTGGAGTGCCAAGCGAAACCTTCCTTGCCGTTACGGTTTCTGAGCCGGTATCAAATACCCAGACATGCGGATCGGTTTCCCCTTCAGGGACGAAAACCGCGCTGGCAGGAACCATGATCGCATCGAATGGTTCGTGCCCTTCCTTTGGTTTTCCGCGAACGCGCCCTGCCATACCCGGAAGAACAAGTGCGTCTTCGGGCTGCTCCATTATCAATGTGACAGGGAATGTTCGTGTCGTCGCCGAAGCCTCTGATCCAATCTCACTAATTTCCGCCGGTAGAACCACATCCCCCAGTGCGTCAAAAGTAACGGTTATGTTTTCAATATGCGGGATCAGGGCGATGTATCGTTCGGGGATATCGATCACCACTTCGATGCGTTCGGCATCCAAAATGCGCAGCACCGGCGTCTGAGCGGCGACTTCTTCGAAATCTTCAATGTATTTGCCGACAACACGACCATCGAACGGTGCCGCCAAACTTGTATAGGTTAAATCCAGAGTGGCTCTGTCCAGAGCGCCTTGGACAGAATTGATTGCCGCCTGAGCAGATGTTTCGCCCGCGACAAATCGGTCGAGTGTAGCCTGAGCAGCAACGTCTTTTTCGACCAGTGATCGTTGCCGATCTGTTTGCAACTTTGCGTTTTCAAACGTCGCTTGTGCGCTCGCAAGTTCAGCAGTAAGCCGATCAACTTCAGCCTGGTACGGGGCTGGGTCCAAGGCCGCGATGACGGCGCCTTTCGTTACAAGGTCGCCAACTTGCACGTCGACACCGACAACATTGCCCGGCACGCGAAACGCCAACGACACTTCGCGTGCGGCTCTCGCCGTTCCGACAAAATATCGGTCATGCAAACTGGATAGGTCAGAAATCTCAGTGGCTCTGACAGGACGTATTTGTGTTTGGGTCGTTTCTTCCTCTTTCTCCCAACAGCCGGCAAGCAAAACGAAGGCTAAAAGCCAAACCGATAATCTCTTCATATCCACCTCCCGTGCCGCCCGCGTTCCGCTCTTCATCGCTGTGAAGGTGGCCTAACTTGCGGATTTTGCGCCTAAAGCTGTTACAATTGTACGCGCTTACCAAACAAAGTCAAAAATCCGAATTTGTTAAAAAATGGGGGGGGAGAAAGAAACCCGAGCACTTCTTGTCAAACTGATAAGACAATTTCGTAGAACGACGCCGTCTCGGTGCTGCTGTTGGTCTTATCGGCAGCTCAGAAAGCCGTTTTTCGAGTTAATGTAGCTGCGTTAAAAGGTGAACGCGCGGATGTTACACTGTGATTGAGCAAAGCCAACGCAGTCGTTCGAACCAACGTGAGGAGCGGAAATGTCCGCTTTTTGCGAACTGCTGTCATTGCCTACTTTCGAGCAATCGACAGTTTTGTTCGCATAGGTTAAGTTCGACCAACCTGGTATTTTGCGTACGCGGCGAAAGTCCGCAATGCAGATTGCGACTGCTGCATCGACCGGCCGTGATCAAGGTCGGTTCTGGGCAGTTTCTATTAGGTGCTAAACTCAATTTGGCGGCTATACAGAACAATATGCAGTGACGTAAGCCCCTCATAAAATTGGGTTTTCTATGATCGATTCAGCCGAAACTCGCATAACTCCTTTCATGCTGACTTGAATGTTCTAAACAGCATTTTCGCCGCCGCCCCGATCCGTTTTGCCATGTACTTTTTCTCTGAACCGCTGCGCGACGATATAGAGCGAAGGGATGATAAATATGCCCACAAGAGCGGCGGCGATCATGCCTCCGAAAACCGGTGTGCCCACACCTCTGCGCGCGAGCATAGAGGCGCCGTCAGCGACAACCAGCGGGTAAAGCCCGGCAATAAACGCAAAACTGGTCATCATGACCGCTCGAAAACGTGCGCTGGCACCCTGAATGGCGGCATCCACGGCGCTCAGGCCCTGTTGGTACCTATCCATCGCAAATTCGACGATCAAAATCGCATTCTTGGCGGCAAGAGCGATTAGAACCACTAGTCCGATTTGAGCATAGAGATTGTTCTGTAGCTTCAGCAACATCAGCGCACCCAAGGCCCCGCACACCGCAAAGGTAACAGAGAAAAGCACAGCAAGTGGTATCGTCCAGCTTTCGTAAAGCGCAACCAAAAAGAGATACGCGAACAGCAAGGCAAGCCCCAGAACTATGGGCGTTTTTCCCGCAGCCTCGATCTGCTGCTGCGCTGTTCCTGTCCAATCATAACTGTAGCCCACTGGCAGGGTCTGGGCAGCAATTTGTTCCATCGCCGCGATAGCCTCGCCCATGGACGAACCCGGTGCCGGACCGCCGTTGATAGAGACAGCCTGAAAATTATTGTAGCGGGTCAACGATTGAGGACCCAGAATTAGCTCGGTCTTTGCCACCGCGCGCACCGGTACCATCTCTCCGTCGCGGTTCCGGACATGAATGCGCGCAATATCTCCGGCGTTGGCGCGGTATTTCTCATCGGCCTGTAGGTTGACCTGCCATGTTCGGCCAAAGAGGTTCATGTCATTCACGTGATACCCGCCCAGCGTGACCTGCATGGCCCGGAACAGATCATCGACATTCACACCCAGCGTTTGCAACTTTTGGCGATCAAGATCGAGGTTCAGTTTCGGGGTTTGCGCCGAGAACGTCGTGTAAACACCGGACAGTCGCGGATCGGCATTTGCGGCGGACACTAGTCCGGCCGCAGTGGCACCCAGATCCAAAACGCTTCCGCCGTGCAAGTCCAAAAGCTCGAATTCGAACCCGGCACCCGTACCCAGTCCAAGGATGGGCGGAAGGTTGAAGGGGAAGGCAATGGCATCTTCCAAACCGGCAAACTCGCGTCGGACGTGCCGGATCGACGATCTGACGGACAAAGAGGGATCGGTTCGATCTTCGAACGGTTGCATGATGGCAATACCGAACCCGCTGTTTGATTTGTTCAACCCATCTACAAAGCTGAAGCCCGTCACCGTCATGACATCTTGCACGCCGGGTGCGGATTTAATGATGGACGAGACGTCCTCCATGACTTTGGATGTGCGGTTGATCGAGGACCCCTCGGGCAGAGCGACCTCGACGAAATAGGCCCCTTGGTCTTCGACCGGTAAGAAGCCGGACGGCGCGGTCTTGAACAACCAGCCTGCGCCGAACAGTCCAAACCCAAGCAGCAAAACGGCCAGAATTGCCCGACGTGCAAGAATTGCGACCGCATAGGCGTAGCCGTCGCGCGCGTTGTCTATTCGACGCGAGATCCAGGCAAGCGGTCCGCGCTTTGGCGCGCTGTCCCGGCGCAACAACACCGCACACAAAGCCGGGCTGAGTGTCAGCGCGTTCAGTGCCGAAATCAGCATCGAAAAGGAAACGGCCACCGCAAACTGTTGGAACATCGTTCCAGTAATACCGGGAATAAATGCAACCGGCACAAACACCGAAAGCAGCACACAGGTAATTGCGAGAATAGGGGCCGTTATCTGTTTCATGGCTTCGCCTGTGGCGTCGGCCACGGTCATCGCGGGGTTTTCGCCCATGACCTTTTCGACATTCTCGATCACCACGATCGCGTCATCCACCACGATACCGATCGCAAGCACCAGAGCCAGCAACGATACCGTGTTGAGGGAAAATCCCATTGCGAGAATGAACGCCAGTGCGCCGACAAGCGAAACCGGAACCGCAATTAGCGGGATCAACGCCATCCGCAGGTTCCCCAGAAACAAAAAGACCACGATCACCACGAGGGCAAACGCCTGTATCAGAGTTTTCACGACCTCGTCGATACTGGCACGAACGAAGGTCACCGAGTTGTAGGGAACACTCCAGCTCACGCCATCTGGAAAGGCGCTTTGCAATCCCGTCAGGGCCGTGTTTATGGCTTTTGATGTTTCAAGCGCATTTGCACCCGGTTCCAGATAAACACCGATCATCGCGGCGGGTTTGTTATCAAAAGAGGAGAAGGCATCCCTGGTTTTAGCCCCAAGCTCTACGCGCGCGATGTCACTGATCAGAACGAATGAGCCGTCCGGAAGGGCCCGCACGACAATCTCTTCGAATTCGTCGATGCTGCTCAACCGACCCTGCGTTTGGATATTTAGCTGAAATGCCGGGTCATTCGTCATGGGCTGTGCCCCGATGCGCCCCACCGCCGCCTGTACGTTTTGCGCGTTAAGCGCCGCAATCACATCATCAACGGCCACCGAAAGATTGGTCATCTTGTCGACGTCGAGCCAGATCCGCATAGAGTAATCCAGCGCACCGAACAGGGTCGCATCCCCTACGCCGGGTGATCTTTTTATGCTGTCCAAAACGTTGATTGTCGCAAAGTTGGACAGGAACAGATCGTCGTTTTTCGGATCGTCCGAGGTTATGGCCACGACCTGCAACAAAGCCGAGGATTTCTTTTTGGTGCTGACACCCGCGCGCGTGACCTCTTCGGGCAATGCGGACATGGCCAGACTGACGCGGTTCTGCACATTGACAGCGTTGATGTCCGGGTCAGTTCCCGGCTCAAATGTGACCTGCAAATTATAGCTGCCATCAGAGCCGCTGGTCGATTTCATATACAGCATGTCACTGACACCGATCACCTGTTCTTCGATGATCTGGGCGACAGTCGACTCGACGACTTCGGCCCCGGCTCCTGGGTATTTAGTCGAGACCTGAACCTGCGGCGGAACGATGTCGGGAAGCTGTTCAACAGGCAATTGCGTTATAGAGATCAACCCGGCCAGTGTAATTACAACCGATATGACAATGGCGAATCTGGGACGGCGGATAAACAGCTGAGAGATCATCAATCAGTTTCCGCTGGCGCTGGAGGAGGTATTCTGCGGTGCCGAAATGCTGACTTCGACACCCGCATGGACGCGCTGCAGCCCGTCGGTGATGACCTGATCACCCTCGCTCAGACCGCCTGAAATCACAGCTTCCACCCCTTCGGTCCGATCCAGTTGAATCTGCTTTTTCTCAACTTTTCCATCGCTTCCGACCGTAAATACAAAATAACCGGACTGATCTTTTTGCAGAGCTTTGGCGGGTATTACCAGAGATTTGTCGCTTGTAGGGTCAGTGACCATCACGCGCACCAGTTGGTCGTCGAGAAGATGCCCGTCAGGATTGGGAAAAGAACCGCGGACCAGAACTGAATCCGTTCCAGACTGTACCTGAGTGTCAATCACTTCGATGCTGCCTGTTGCACCGTATGTGGTTCCATCGGCAAGGATCAGTTGCAGTTCTAACGGCTCATTGTCGGACGCCTTTTCGCGGCGCGAGCGAAATTCAAGCAGTTCGGCTTCCGTTACCGGAAAGGTAACATGGATGGGGTCGATGCTGGACAGCGACAGCAGCGTTCCGCCCTGAGGACTTACAAATGCACCAACGGACAGATCAGTTAATCCGACCCGTCCTTCAAACGGCGCAGCTATCTTTGTGTATGACAGGTTAAGTTGGGCGTTCTGTAGGCTGCCCTGCAATTCGAGCACATGCCCATCGGCTTCACCCTGCTGCGCCTGCGCCTTCTGAACAACTGCTTGCGGAGCGTCGCCGGAAGAGAAAAGCTTTTGCTGTCGGTCCAGTTCGATATCAGCAAGCTTTTTTGCCGCTTGTGCCGCCTGAATCTGCCCCTGAATTTCCGTGACTGTCGCCTGATAGGAATCCGGTTCGATTTCGATCAGCACATCAGCCGCCGCAACCGTTGAACCATCCTTGAAGTTGATGGATTTCACAAATCCGGGCACGCGGGCAATCAGATCCACTCGATTTACCGCCTCGACCCGTCCTGTAAACACTTCGGTCAGCGCTAATGACTTCATCTCGGCAGCCGTTACCGTCACCTTGGGCTTTGCTTGGCTTTCCTGCGCCACAAGGACAGACGGTGCCAGACCCAAATGCAGAAAAATTGCGGCGGCAAACAGCTTTGCTGACAAGGTTCATCCTCCTGAAGACTCTTGTAAGTTTTCACGTCGGGACCACGGTAACGCAATGCGGTTGAAATGCCAGTGGCTGTCATTGCTCGCCTTGCCGGGCAACCCAACCAATTGGAGGTCTTTGCTATGTAAGTAAAGCGGCGTGGCCTCAAACTGCCGTCGCCATAACGTAGAGCCAGTCGCGCAATCTTTATGCTCGACAATTTCTTAAACCTACGGGTGCAGCGAATGGCAATAATGCGGGCTGCAAACTCAGCATCCGGGCGGAGCGCCGAATGTCTCTTTTGGACCGTCCGCTAAGGCGACCTGAAGTTGCTGGACTTCAGGGGCCTAGGCGATTGCTAACGCGTACTCAAGCTCGACGCCCAGATATCGGACTGTGTTGTCCATCTTGGTTGGTGTACCCAGGCAGAAGCCGAACCGCCCGAAAGTTGCCAGTCTTCTTGTATATCTGGGTCACCTTTGTTCGCCTCATCGAATGCGCGCCATATGCGCTCGCCCCCCAGACCGATCGATTTCACCCAATCTCGAACGATCCGCACTTGCCACTTCAAGAAGAGTAACTCCGACCAGCCAGTGAAAGCAAAGACGGTCTGCTTTTATCTCCTGGGCAAAACAAATAGGATGTACCGACTTAGCGGGGGCTTGCCGCGGCCCTCGCGGAAATTAATGAAAGAGATCCGATGAACATAGACCACGCACCGCTCGAAAACATTGCTGTTTTTGATGTCGTTCCGGGGCAGATATACGAAATCAAACTAGCTGTGCAAAGAACGGATGGCGAAAACGAAGGCAAGCTTACTACATCGTCTATCGAGTTAAGGTTTTTTGACCGGTTTAGTTGCCGAGTTGGTCATGACGCAACTTGCATACAATCTGGCCAGTTAGGTGGTGATCCACTTCAAATTGAAACGCTGCCCGCAGGCGACTATGGTGACGATGTCTACACCGCCGCACTTGCGACACGTTTCATTGTGGCGCCCTCTGACGCGGTGCGTATGGAATTGCATCCGCTGGCTAAAGAGATTGTACTGAAGCGATCCTATTTATCCGCCGCAGGAGTGCTTTGGTCATCAAATGATGCCGACCGCGTGCTCGAATTTGCACAAGAGAGAACCCAGGAGAGGCTCGGGCAATTGAAGACTGATTTTCTCGTGGAAAGTGATACGGCTGCCCTGATCGCAAATTCACCTCAGACCCAGATCAGTGCCCTAAAATCAAAATATATACCCAATGAAGCTTGGAAGGATTTTTTCCTTCGATTTAATGAGACCAGCGAACAGAGCGATTTTGAACTCCGCATGAAACACCTTCGCAGTGAGGTGACAAATCTTCGTAGAATTGGATTCATTGGATCAGAAAGAGGCTATGAGCGTCTTTTCGGAATGTCGATGGTCTTCTGGCTCCGAGAAGCAAGCTATGTCGAACAACTGACGTACCTTAACCTTGATTTAATCGTTGTGGAAACCTCATCAAGCAGCGAACCGGGCACCGATGAAACTGATTGGGCCTTAGCGTTTTCAAGTTTGGACGGTGCTTTGCCTGAACGAGGCGCAGCGTTACTGACTGCGGCAAAAACAGCGGATGTTCCCGTACACCTTTGGGTTACAACCTATCCAGAAGCGGCGGGTGTTTGGAGCGAGTGCGCATCTGCCGTCGACAAAATAGTAGTGGAAGCTGGATCAAATGAAGACTGGGGGGCTCTGGGCGCGCCGTTTGTTAAGGTTCGCCGGGCAACCGAATTAGCCGCGTGTTCGTTGGCGAGTTTGTACCGGCGTGATCCCGGACGTATTCTCTGCCCGGCTGCTTCGGATGCATTTCAAAAATCGGACTTCGCTGATCTGGTCGCAGCACCTCTGCCCGGCGAGACAGCTCTCTCTGAGTTCCACTATGGCTTTACCCGCGGCGCGCTGGACACGCGACTTGGGGGGCGCTACCTAAAGGTTGTCGGCGAGCACAACCGGGCAATGCAGCGCCAGATGCTCCAAGCGTCCGGGGTCGTGCTCCTGCCAGCCGAAAGTGTGCGGGCAGACTCGATGCTTGAATCTCTTGCCATCGACGCGATCGCATCTGGTGCGATTCCAATTCTGTTCGGCGAACCGAGGTCGGACTCTGCGCTTCTGACCAGCCTCGACAATATCTTTGGGCCGCTCGATTTCATGGAACTGCTGGGGCGCTACGGTTGTGAATGGGAACGTGAGCGGCGTTGGCGCGGGTTGATGCGGGACATAGTACGAAATCACGTTTGGAACAGCGAAGAACGCGCGGCGCTGCTCGGCCAGGATCCGTTCCCGGAAGGTTTCGATACTCCGCGCGTCAGTTCTATTCTGGTGACCAAACGACCACACCTTCTGAAACAGTGTTTGGAAACATTTCGGAAACAAACTTGGCCGAACAAAGAGCTTATTCTGATTTTTAACTCGAAGAATATCCCAGAAGACTTGCCCGAGATGAATGAAAATGAGCATCTCTTTGCCATGCCCGAAGCTGCAAATATCGGAGAGTGCCTCAACCGTGGAATAGAATATTCTTCCGGTCGCTATTGGGTAAAAATGGACGATGACGATTTCTACAGCGCAACCTACATTGAAGAGACGGTAACCTATTTTCGCTCGACTCAGTCCGAAGTCGTTGGACGACAATCGGCGTATTTCTACTTCGACGGAGAAGGTCAAACGTTTGCCCGTAGTATCGTTTTTGACCGTTGTTTTCGCTTGCAGTCGATGCGCGGACACGTGTCGGGAGCGACACTTTCAGCGGACAAGGCACGGGTCTCTTCCCGTTTTTCTATGAAATACCGAAACTCCAACGACTCGGAGTGGATCGGAGGGTTGATTAGAAGTGGAGCAAGGGTTTTTTCTGGAGATTCCACCTCGATGGTTGTCTATCGGGACGCCAACGTGAAAAATCACACATGGATGGCGAAAGACCTGCGAGCTGAAGTTCTTTGCGGTGGCAACTTGTTCGATCGTCTTGAAGAAAAGACCTGAAAACATGGTTTGTAACCCCTGTCCGGTCTTACAAACGGTTACACGTTCACAGAATATGTTGCTAGATTGGTAGTCCATTTGCGTTGAAGCGTCTTTGTATTGTAGCGCCCCTGGGAGGCCGGTATGTCGTCACAAGTGGTCTTTGTAATTGGTACCGGTCGGAGCGGTACGTCTCTGACAACCCAGGCCCTCTCGGTGCTGGGGGTAAAAATGCCGGAAGATCCAGTACCAGCCAGCGCGAATAACTTGCGCGGGACTGGTGAATCAATCCAGTTGCGTGATCAAATGAATGACTTAAAGACCGCCCTTGGACACAAGAATGCCTTTCGCCCAAAAAACTGGGAACAGCACCCCGCTACGCGGCACGCTCAATGTGAACTCAGAGACTATCTGCTGCAACGGTCTGCAACCTCCGGGCGCTTGGGGTTTTTGGCCAAAATTCCAGTTATGTCGGAGTATCTGCCAATGTGTGATCTGGCGGCGACCGAAGCACGGGTCAGGTCACACTATGTGTGGGCAACCAGAGGTGCGGCCAAAACGCTGAACTCACTCATGCGAAGCTACAACTTCTCAAAGCGCGAGGCCCGGAAAAGCTATCTCCAACGTGTTTACTATATTTTGCGTGATGCACCAGATCACACTACTCTCATCCCCTACGAGGCGTGGGCAGTCGACTCCAAAGGGCAGATCGACCTTCTCGCGGATCTTATTGGTCAGAAAAAAACTTCTTGCCGAAGCGAAGCCGAGGACGCCTTCACCCCTTCCCTAGACCATAGCCGATCTGCTGACTTGACCGCGTTGTCAGAGGTGGAAGAGGTGGTTGATACACTTACCCTTGAGAAAAGATGCCGATTGGCTGACCTTGTGGATCGGAACTCACCAGAGTTTTTCAGACTGATGACTTGTCTAGCAGACGAGATTTTCCGACTGAGCCCTGACGTTCCGACGAATTCCCTAGATGTTGAACAAGAAATGCGTCTGGCCTTGCTTACTTGCTTGGCAGACACTTCTGAAAAGGAAACACCGGAAATGAATGAAAACCTAGAAATTCTTGAACATCGTGTTCGGGAAGTAAGCACGCAACAACTTGTAAACCAGGAGGCATTTGACGAGCTAACTTTGGAACGAGATGCACTCGTAAAGGCGATAGACAGTCTTACCCTGGAACGGGATTCGCTTGAGGAACAAATTGAACGACGCTTCTATATCAAAATACAAGACTTGGAAGACCGTGAAGCGAAACTTCGTTTGAGGAAAGAAAAAGGTCAAAACAAACTAAAAGAAGACATCAAAATCCTTCGCCAACAAAGCGATCAAAAACTGAGAGAATTTCGCCACCAGAACGATCAAAAACTGAAAAAGATCGCAAAGTATAAGAAAATCTCCGTCTTTCTTGCAATTCCTTACGTTATTCTGACTGCGCCGTTAAGCATTCCGCTAATAGTCTTCTTTGCTCTGAAAAGAGAGGCTCGACGTAACATTTCTAGAAAAGCCACATAGCCAAAACTTCAAAGTAGTGTCGGTCATCGACGTGACTTAGCGGGCTTTGCAGGGGTTTGGGAGCGCGGCACTCCCAAACTTCGTCCTGCATTACCTTTGTCGCTATCCAATTTTATTTTTGTGGTGAGTTAGTTCGCATTCGCGCGGCCCGGCCTATGCTACTTGGCTCCGACAAGGCTGGTCAGCTACACACGTTCGCCATCCAGAAAATCTACTTCTTCCATTTAACGCCCCGGAAGATTTGCTCCTCTACAATCCGATCTTTGTAACGCGCAGTAAGCTGCATCATCTCGTCCATGACGTCGTCTGTCAGGATATTGGGCTTGAGGCCCAGATCAAGCAGCCCTGTATGCGCAGGATTGTAGTAGTGATCCTCCATTTCCTTGCGAGGGTTTTCCAGATTGCGAATTTCCACATCCAGCCCCAAGCGTTTCCCAGACGCCTGTACACGTGATGCAAGATCGTTAACTGAAAAAGTTTCCACGAACTGGTTAAAGACCCGCAACTCGCCTTTATCAGCCGGATTTTCAACGGCCAGCTGTACACATTGAAGCGCATCTTTGAGGTGCAAATAGCCGCGCGTTTGGCCTCCGGCCCCATAAACTGTCAAAGGATACCCAGCCACCGCTTGAACCATGAAGCGGTTCAGAACAGTGCCGAAAACCTCGTCATAGTTCAGGAAGGAATACAGAGCATCATCATTATCATTTTCTTCGGTAGCAACACCATAGACAGGGCCTTGCATGAGGTCAGTTACCCTTAGGTCCCATACCCGCACATAGAACCATAGCATGTCGGTGTCGAGCACCTTGGTCGTGTGGTAGAAAGAGCCTGCAGCACGCGGGAACAGGAAGGTTCCTTTGCGCCCTTTATGCTCGATTTCGATCCACCCTTCCTCGATGTCTATGTTCGGCGTGCCGTATTCACCCATGGTCCCCAACTTTACCAAGTGGGCATTTGGAGTGTACTCGTTCATTGCGTGAATTACGTTGAAGGTCGCGCCAAGATTGTTATCGAGCGTCAGGCGCGCTGCAGCGCGATCCAGCATCGAGTACGGAGCAGAAGGCTGCTCTGCATAATGGATAATAGACTCCGGGCGAAACTCTTCAAAAACTGATGAGATAAAATCCCAGTTGTCCAGATCGCCGATGCGGACTGAAACGTCCTTGCCAGATTTTTCATTCCACAGCCTTGCCCGCTCCTGCAGATTTGGCACGTCAAACAAGGCCGGAGTGTTGATTTCCATCATGAGGCGACGACGCAGATAATTGTCTACGGCCATCACCTCGTGACCCGCCGCCGATAGCTTCATCGCTGTTGGCCAACCAATGTAGCCGTCACCGCCAAGAACAAGAACACGCATGGAAGGGTTCTCCCGAAATAGTTGAGTTGAAATGTGTTAGAGTTTTTCGAGCGCTCGGGTTCTCAACCTGTTCGGAAGAACACCTTCGCGCAGCAACATGTCATCAATTTCAGAATCCGACATTAGCTCAGACCGATCCGAGTGATAGATGATAGTACTTGGCTGTGTTGTGATCCAATCATACTTGTACTCTTGGCGCTGCTCAGACGTATGTCCGGATGGAAGCACGATAAGAAACTTCTCACTTTCAAGGAGCCGGTTGCTTTCTTCATCTGTAGAAAGTTCTTCCCAAAGTTTCTCACCAGGTCGCGACCCTGTAATTTTAGTTTCCACACTAGATGGCGACACGTTGGCGAGCGGGGCGAGCCGAGCGATCATTACTCGCGCCAGATCAACAATCTTCAACACGGGCATTTTCGTTATAAATATCTCTCCGCCACGCGCCAGCATCATGCTTTCGATGACCAGATCTGCGGCTTCTCTCATTGTCATCACGAAACGAGTCATTCGCTCATCAGTAATTGTAACAGGCCCACCCGTTTCAATTTGTTGAGCAAACAGCGGAACAACTGAACCACGTGAACCCAAAACATTGCCAAACCTTGTGCAGGCAAAGACTGTTTTCGTCTTTTTGGAACGAAGGAAGTTCATGGCAGTGAACAGGCGCTCTCCCATCAGCTTGGAAGTCCCCATCACGTTGGTCGGATTTACGGCTTTGTCCGAGGACGTGAAAATCACTTTCTCCAACCCTTGGGCAATGGCGACCCGACCCACAACTTCGGAACCCTGGATATTCACATTGATCGCCGAGAACGGGCTTCGTTCGCAGGACGGTACATGCTTTAGAGCAGCGCAATGGAAGCACAAGTCCATGTCAGAGAATGTGCGACTCATTTCTCGTTCGTCGGTGATGTCGCAATGGTAGAACTCGACACCCTCATTGCCCCGGTATTCGACTTCCATTTCAAACAACGCGCTTTCGTTGTTGTCGATTACGCGGATCAACTCGGGTTCAAGTTCAATTAGGCAGGCAAAGATTTCTCGTCCTACGGACCCCACGCCCCCTGTAATGACTATGCGCTTCCCTCGGAAGTATTTGGCAATATCCATATTTGTTTCTCTGCTCTTCCATGCCAGTGGCTGAATTAATCGTTTAGCTTGCCTGTTGGAGCGTGTACTTGGATGCCCTGATGTTCAGGGTGTATGTTTCTTTTCAACTTCCGTTAGGACGTACTTTTAATCCAACGCTCCTGACACATTGTCAATGTTTGAAAAGCCGGGCAAGGCCGGGGTATCATGTATGGAAGGAAGACCCTGTATTGGGGAAGGCTCTTGACGCCACAGAGCGGCAGTATGACGTTACTTCGTTTGTCGGCGGCGCTCCGCGCAGCGTGCCGATTTGTGCCCTTCGCAGGTTGAACACAAGGTGAATGAAGATAAGTGTGAGCACTTGCAGGATAACGCATGCACTGCAACTCAATCCGGTATATTTCCGATTGTCCTGCTCAAAACTAACGACACGTGTTTCCAGCAATTTTAGTCTTCTCGTTTTGCAGCATCGAATAGGCTGACAGGCCATTGCACACCAACCAGTTAAGCAATATTGAGGTAGGGTCGAACGCAGAAAATCGGCGAAGTTGTCTGATTGCTGAATGACTGCAATCCCGGCCATTTGCGCTGGGAAAATAGGGTCTTCTATGAGTGGCGGGTACTGACGATATGGCAAATGAGCGGAAGCGTCGGGTAGCTGTATGCATGCCTGTCTTTAATGCCGAGCGGTGGCTCAAAAACAGTGTCCAATCCATTCTCGGGCAAACTTATGAGGACTTTGATCTATTCCTTTGTGACGACGGATCAACGGACGGAAGTTTCGAGATTGCATCTTCCTTTGCAGACCCAAGAGTTTGCCCGCTCAAAAACGATAGAAACAAGGGTCCTGCTGAAACCAGAAACCGGATGAACCGGAACGCAATCGAGCAAGGGTATGATTACATCGCTTTTATGGACGCCGACGATGTTTGTCGCAAAGACAGGCTCAGCACCCAGATTGAAATCTTGGACAGAGACCCATTCCTAGACATTTGCGGTGCGTCTTGCAGAGTTGCGTTGACCGGCGGGCGTTGGCGGGTATCCGAGGAGCCGAGCAAAGTAAAAGTTGACTGCTTGTTCCACAACCCGATTCCGACCCCAACGGCTGTAATAAGAACAAGCTGCCTTGCCCAAACGAAGATTGAATTTTCACCTAGTATGGTGCCGTGTGCAGACTATGATTTTTTTTCAAAGCTCGTAATTGAAGGCAACAGACCAGCTGTTGGAGTAGATCAGGACCTACTCACATATAACTACAATGAGGCCGGTGTCAGTCACAACGATAAGCGGGCAGGTCAAATAAAAGTGGATAAGAAAATTAAGCTAAACATTTCAAGATTCCTGGGATTGGATGTGGACTCTGACATCGTTTCCTCATTCCATGACGTTGCGTTTCGCCAGGAAGACGTTAGCTACAATGATATCTTGAATTTTCTGGCTTTTGCAGTGCAAGTTATTGTGCAAAACGACAGGGGGGCGGCGGTTTTTGAGAAAGCGTATCTCAGGAACCGTTTCAGATCCTGTCTGTCGTTCTACAAATCAAAGTTCAACATATTGAAACTTTCCCAAACGTGCGAACTCGAAAAGACATTTATAGATCGCTTGGGCCTTTCTCATGGAAATTCAATGACAAGCGCACTTCTCGCAGAAGAGATTTTGGTTCGGTAAGATGTCTCTGTCCGTAATTATTCCGTCATTTAATACCGAAAAATGGATCGAGCTTGCTATCCGTAGTGTTGTCAACGAAGGCATCGAAGACTACGAAATCATTGTAGTGGACGACGCGTCCACCGACAATACCGCAGCCGTAGTAGAGGAGTTGGCGCAGCAAAACGACAAAATAACCTTGGTCCAACTTCCAGTAAATACTCCCGGCGGCGCCGGAATTCCTTCTAATATTGGCTTACAAAAAGCAACGAAGGGTTTTGTGGCCTTTTTGGACAGTGATGATTGGGTTCAGCGCGGGTACTTTTCAAAACAGCTTTCTGTACTGAAGCAACAGGACGCCGATTTTTCAATTTCCTCATATGTGAGTATCGACGCGGAAACACATGTGAAGAGGCCCGCCTACGATTTCGACGTCTGGCCTGCAGACAAGGGGAGAGAACGATCAATTGACCCGAGAAAAGCGCTAGCTTTGTCTCCAGAACCTTGGCGGAAAGTCTACAAATCAGAATTTCTGAGAAAAAAAGGTTTGAAATTCCCCGAGGTAGATCACTTCAATGAAGACTATCCGTTTCATTGGAGCGTGTGTACCAATGCAAATTCAGCCGTTTTGGTGCCACAAACCGGGTACTTCCACCGTGTTAATCGAGATGGTCAGACGACGGTGGACTCAGGAAATAGATACACTTCTTTCCTTCCGCACTCGCTTGCCATTGTTGAGGAGCTGAAAAAGAAAAATGACAAAAGGGCTCTTGGTTATTTTCAATCTTGGCTTATTCGACACTCGCGAATTATTGAGGCTCAACTGTCCGAGAAAGAGAAAAGGGAAATTTTTTCAGCATTCCAGGAGATTTGTGAATGCGCGAATTTTAGGTATATCTCTCTCGAGGCGCTTAGAAACAATAGCGTGAATAGACTGTATCTTTTTTTCTCGATTAATGCTGGGGATTACTCCGAATATACCAAAACCCTATTCTTAACACGGCGTAAATCACGCAGGTCAATTAAGCGGCGCCTCCTAAAGAAACTGGGGCCTGCAGGTATTGCTCGTTTTATTTTGTCCAGAATATGGCGCAGGTCTTTTTGACCCAAGGTAAAGGTAACGATTTTCAGAAACATGCATCCTTCACCCAGTTCCCCCCAGAAATGGGCAGCGTAAGCGATTAATATAGTGCGCCTATTGGAGCCGCACTTGGATCATATTCCTTCTTCAACCTTCAAACTCGGAAAGCGTAATCTATACTCCAAGGGGTTCAATTAGAAGGTTTTCGACCATTCGCCCTCTTCAGGTTTTTGCGTAAGATTTTGCAAAATCGACAACATTTTTGTTCTGTTGTGAACAGTGTAGTCACGATGGCTTTCAACCAACCAAGTCTCGTCATTACCAGAACGGTAGATCGTATTGATATTTTCTAAGATGAGTATGCCTAGAATGCGGCTGCCATAGTCGAATAGCAGCGAGCTGCGCGCCACCGCCTACTCACAATGACCTGAGCCCCTGAAACTTCTCCGGTATTGTGTAGAATCCGCCCATCTAAAGGACCGACAAGTGAATACAAGATTTACCGACGCACAGATCATCCAAATGATCAAGGAACAGGAAGCTTGCAAGAAGACAGCTGAAGTATTCAGGCGTTATGGGATCAGCCAGAGCACCTTCTACAAATAGTCTGCGTCAAAATTGGCCGCTTGGTCCGCTATCAGGTGGGGAATAAAGAAGTGTTCGAGGTCGCGTCTTCAGATAGGTGGTTGCAAATGACTAGTAACTGGAAGCCCATAGAAATTGCAGCAATTGCGGAACTGGCCTAGTCCAAACTTCAAAGTACTTGCCGCGGAGAGGCGACCGGCATTGGCAAACTCAGGACCTTGGCCACCATTTCGCCTTGGCGTGACACATCCATTTTATCAAAGGCAATCTTCAGATATTGACGCGCGCTGGCTTCCGTTATGCCTGCATTGTTTGCGGCTTTTTGTAGAGACAACCCGCCCACAATCAGAGTGACAAGCCGCGCCTGACTTGCAGTCAACCCAAATGCTTTGCACAGTACTTCTTGCCGTGTTTCCATGGGCCGCTCTGAATCTCGGATGGTCAGCACCGCAAGTGGTTCATTTTTCCGAGCCCACCCAGAGTACGCGTTTTCACCCAAAAGCGGAGAGACGTAAGTCTGCAAAGGAATCAAGCTTTTAGTGCGAACAATCGAAACGGCTTGACCTGAAACTGCATTTCCTTTTCGTGCTTGCGATATGACGAGATCAATAGCCGAGTACAGACGTCGTTCATTGTCATTGCTTGGGACTATTGCTCCGTCGACCACGGACAGTCCGTCTCGGTCTTGAAGTATTTCCTGAGCTGTCGCGTTGCTGAACATAATCTTGGATAACCCGCTTACGACGAGTATTCCGATCGCCATGTTATCAAGAGTACTCGCGGCGAGATTCCTTTCGAAGTCGATCGTGCCGATATCTCGCTGCAAAACAACAGCCCGGTTTAGATGAGGGATCAGTTCACTCATCAAATCGCAATCAGACCTATCAAATTGACTTTGTGACTTGTTTCTCAATGCAAGGAAATATGAGAGCGAACGCGTGTCTTCGATGAGATTTACACCCAGTGAATACTCAACACCGCCCGGTTCCAGAACTTCTTGGTAAACTTGGGTGCTGTGCAGTTCGTCATCGCTTAAATGCATCCTGCAATGCACGGGCTCAAATGGGTTCTGCGCAAAATAAGGTAGCCGAGGATCCATTGGCATAAGCTCATCATATCGGCGGTAATGGCTGTCACTCCACTCGTACCCGTAGAGCCGGCTAAAGGAGAGCGTATGATTGCGAAGATCATGATGGCCGATTTGAGCGCCCTGAGCCTCAAAAAGCTCTGCGGCGGATTGCAGGAAAACAGACCACTTCCCGGGGTTGCAAGCTGCTTCATACAAGGCATCCACAGTCTTCAACAATTGACGAAGCCGTTCTCTGGTCGGTTGGCTGTTCAAAATTCCAAGCTCCATATCATGGCGTTCGGTTCGTCCTCGGTTGACGGTGAAGCAGATTCGAAATTCTACTGAAATATAACATTTATTTGCGTCGCAAGTTCACATTTGGGAACTGTCAGCCCCTATGTTCCAAACTACGGTCTGCCACATATTCAACGGCAGATTGGGCATATCGAGTTTCCCTCCATGGATTTGTTACAGACCAGCTTTGATACCATGCTGACCTATCCTGATCTTCTTCAGATGATTGGTGTCGTGGGCTTTCTAACCTACGTGATCGGTTTTGGCCTGGTTCAAAACGAGAAAGTTTGCGGCAACGGTATATTGTACCCGGCGTCCAAGGTTTTTGCCGCAATATGCGTGTTGATCAGCCTTGTCGGTGCTTTCAACCTCGCCTCATGCCTGATCCAGCTGAGCTACATCGTTATCGGTCTTTACGGAATTGCGGTACGCCGCAAGAAAAACAGGCTAACAAACGTGGCAAAGGCTGAAGCGAAGCACTCAGCAACATCAGAAAACATCATGGTCTTGGCCGCCACATCAAGCCGAATGATGTCAGAAGAAGAGCTGGGCCGGTGCGGTCAGTGGTTCGACCCCAGTATGCTAATGACAATCAGCCAATTATCCTACAATGACTTTAAGATCCCCAAAAGAACGTGTGATCCAGACACTTTGTTTTGAGGCCGGAGGGGGTTGCTCTGGTTTCTCCAGCATATGCTTACCTGTCCGGCGCATCCATGGCAGGAGGGTTTGCAACAATTGCGCTATTGTCGATGGTGACTATGATCTGGGCGCCAGTTTACAATACGCTTTTTGACTATATCGAGCGGGAGCATTCCGGTCATCTTGCCAGCGACAGATCAAAGGGAATTCGCATATTGCACGCAGTCCATCATGAAGCGAGTTCCGTTCTGTTGACCTGCCCGTTGCTCATTTGGCTTGGAGGGCATTCACTTACTTCGGCCCTTTTCATCAATGTAAGCCTGACAATCACATATGTCGTTTACACTTTTATTTTTCACATTTTTTCGACCGCTGGCGCCCTGTTCGGTGCCCAACTGAATTTGCCGGCGATCTGTGAATTGCGCCGTCATCTTCGCTGAACTGCTCATCAATGGCTTGCTTTCCGCCGCATTATGGCATCCGCCAGCTCGCATCTGTACCAACTACGATGCTGCGAGCACCCGCTGCGTTAAAGCGCAATGGCGGATTGCGCTCAAAGCCATCATACCGGATATCGTCTTGAGCCATGGTTTCTCGCTACCCGGAGTATACGCGGGAACGGGTATAACCCAAAGTCCCGATGAGTACGCCTACGGGCAACGCAGTTTCACTTGGCTGACAGTGCCGACAGCACTGACGGTGACAAAAAGTTGATTTTTCTTTTGCGTGGAAAGTCGGCGACTGTGGCGGCTGGATTCGCTGCTCAGACTTAGCTGTCCTGTGTAGCGTCGCACAGTTGCAGCTCCGGGTGTGGGTTCCC